>JBGAJL010000001.1:0-131864 GCA_044224935.1 Flavitalea sp. | reverse complement strand
GGCAGAAGAAACCATTATTTCATCGGAAGCCACAGGAGCCATTAAGCAGCTAAACATTGAGGAGGGGCAGACATTGCAAGCCGGGCAGGTTGTCGGCTACATTGACAGCGTACAACTGTATCTGAAGAAAAGGCAGTTGGAAGCGCAGGTTATCGCCATATTGGGAAAGAAGCCTAACATTCCTGTTCAGCTTTCAGCCTTGCAGGAACAATTAAGAACCGCCCAAAGGGAACAAACAAGAGTAACCAATCTGGTAAAAGGCGATGCCGCTACCACCAAGCAATTAGACGACATCAACGCACAGATTGAAGTGTTGAAAAAACAGATAGAAGCACAGAAATCAACATTAAGCATTTCGAGCGAGGGTTTGGGAAAAGATGTTGTGCCGTTGCAGGTGCAGATTGACCAACTGAACGACCAACTTGCAAAGTGCAGCATTATCAACCCAACAAACGGGACAGTGCTTTCCAAATATGCCGAAGCCAACGAAATGACGGCAGCAGGTAAACCGCTTTATAAAATTGCCGACCTGTCCGTAATTAATCTTCGTGCCTACCTCACCGGCAACCAGCTACAGCAGGTAAAGCTGAACCAAAAAGTAAAAGTGCTGACTGATGACGGCAAAGGCGGTTATAAAGAAACAGAGGGCGTTATTACCTGGATAAATGACAAGGCAGAGTTTACGCCCAAGACCATTCAAACCAAAGACGAGCGGGCAAATATGGTGTATGCCGTTAAGATAAAAGTGAAGAATGACGGCACTTATAAAATCGGTATGTATGGCGAAATAAAATTTCAATGATATGGCAGATGTTGTATTAAATAACATTTCAAAGACCTACAACAAAGGCGAAGTAAAAGCCGTAACCGATGTTTCGTTTGAAGTGGGCAAAGGGGAACTGTTCGGCTTGATTGGTCCTGACGGGGCAGGAAAAACAAGCCTGTTCCGCATACTTACCACGTTGCTTTTGCCTGATGGCGGTACGGCTTCCGTAAATGGTTTTGACGTAGTAAAAGATTACAAAGCCATACGTAAAAATGTGGGCTATATGCCGGGTAAATTTTCCTTGTATCAGGATTTATCCGTTGAGGAAAATCTCAACTTTTTTGCAACGGTATTTGAAACAACGGTAAAAGAAAATTACGATCTGATCAGGGATATTTATGTGCAGTTAGAGCCATTCAAAACACGCAGGGCAGGCAAATTATCGGGCGGTATGAAACAGAAGCTGGCTTTATGTTGTGCCTTGATCCATCGTCCGACAGTGTTGTTTTTGGATGAGCCGACAACAGGCGTGGACACTGTTTCACGAAAAGAGTTTTGGGAAATGCTGGAACGCTTAAAAGAGCAGGGCATTACCATTTTGGTTTCTACTCCTTATATGGACGAGGCCACGCTTTGCGAACGGATTGCCCTGATACAGAACGGAAGCATTATGTCCATTGAAACGCCGGACAATATCGTAAAGCAATTTCCCGACAGCCTTTTTGCAGTAAAAGCAAACAATATGAGCAAGCTGTTGAATGAGTTGCGAAATAACAGGCAAATTAAAACCTGCTATTCTTTTGGCGAATATCATCACGTAATATTTAAGAACAGTTACGAGCCTTCAGGCAATGAAAAGATTAAAATGCCGCAAACCACAAGCCTGTCAGAGAAATCGAACAATTACCTGCAGGTGGCAGAACTGATGCAAACATTGCAGGAAGCCAACTTTCAGGACATTGAAATCAAACAAATCACACCGGGCATTGAAGATTGCTTTATAAACCTCATGAATTAAAATGACAAAAGACATTGTAATAAAAACAGATAAGCTCACCAAGCGTTTTGGCGACTTCATAGCCGCCAAAGAAATCACATTTGAAGTGTATGGAGGTGAAATCTTTGGGTTCTTAGGTGCGAACGGTGCAGGCAAAACAACGGCAATGAAAATGCTTTGCGGGCTTTCCAAACCCTCATCGGGAGATGCCATCATTGCAGGGTTTGACATTTACAGACAGACCGAAGACATTAAAAAGAACATCGGCTATATGAGCCAGAAATTTTCCCTGTACGAAGATTTGACCGTATTGGAAAACATACGATTCTTTGGCGGTATTTACGGCTTAACGGACAGGCAGTTGAAAGATGAAAGCGCAACTCTGATTGAAACATTGGGATTGAGGAATGAAGCCAAAAAATTAGTGGGTTCCCTACCGTTGGGATGGAAACAAAAACTTGCCTTTTCAGTAGCTATTATTCACGCACCCAAAATTGTGTTTTTGGATGAACCCACCGGTGGCGTTGACCCTGTTACCCGCAGGCAGTTTTGGGATATGATTTATGCAGCAGCCGACAGGGGCATTACCATTTTTATTACCACGCACTACATGGACGAAGCCGAATACTGCAACCGTATCTCCATGATGGTGGACGGTGAGATAAAAGCATTGGACACGCCTGCAAATCTGAAACGGGAATATTCCGCTTCATCAATGGATGATGTGTTTTTTGAGCTGGCAAGGGGAGCAAAAAGAAAAGCCGATTGATGGCGCAGTGTTGCCAGGAGTATTTTTATTGAACGGTTGAACACAAAGAAATATGAAACAGTTTTTATCATTCGTAAGAAAAGAATTTTATCACGTATTCCGTGATAGTAAGACGGTGTTGATGTTATTCGGCATACCGATAATGCTGATAGTTCTTTTCGGATTTGCCGTAACCAACGAAATCAAAAATGCAAAAATTGTCGTTTGCGATTATGCGAAGGACCCTGCATCACAGGAAATTATCAATAAGCTGTCCGTAAGTGAAACCTTTCATCTCGATAAGGCATTACTAAGGCATTCGCAGATTGAGGAAGAATTTAAAAAAGAAAACATCAAACTGGCAATCATTTTTCCTGCCAATTTCTACAAGGATCTATTGCATCTGAACACGGCACAGGTACAGATAATTGCAGACGGCTCGGATCCGAACACGGCCAGTACGCTTACCAGGTACGCAACATCAATAATAATGGAGTACCAGCAAAAGCTGATGCAAAACGGCAATATGCCTTATACCATTTCGCCCGAAGTGCGAATGCTGTACAACCCCGAACTGAAAGGGGCAATCAATTTTGTGCCTGGCATTATGGCTTTGGTGTTGCAGTTGATTTGTGTACTGATGACAGCCGTCTCCATAGTTAAGGAAAAAGAAACAGGCACAATGGAAGTGCTTTTGGTTTCACCATTCAATCCCTTTTTGGTTATCGTTTCCAAAGCCATACCTTATTTGGTGCTGTCGCTGGTAAACCTTACCGTAATACTTCTTTTAAGCGTTACGCTTTTGGATATGCCGATTAGCGGCAGCGTGTTATTATTGTTCGGAGAAAGCACCTTGTTGATTATTTGTGCTTTGTCGCTGGGCCTATTGATTTCAAACGTAACACAGTCGCAACAATCGGCAATGCTCATTTCGGTAATGGGTATGATGTTGCCTACCTTGCTGTTTACAGGCTTTATGTTCCCGTTGGAAAATATGCCTAAAGCCTTGCAGATATTCAGCAATATTGTTCCCTCCAAATGGTATTACATCATTGTAAAATCAGTAATGATAAAGGGTTTGGGGATTTCCGCAATATGGAAAGAGACGCTTATCCTGTTTGGGATGACCTGCCTGCTGCTGGTAGTAAGTCTTAAAAAATTTAAAATCAGGTTGGTATGAGAACATTAAAATTTTTATTGCGGAAAGAGTTCAGGCAGATATTCCGTAACAAGTCATTGTTGCCAATGATATTTGCAGCACCGATAATTCAGTTGCTCATACTTCCGTTGGCAGCCGATTACGAAGTAAAGGGCATCAATATATCTATCGTTGACCACGATCATTCTACCTATTCGCAACAACTGATTTCAAAAATTACCGCTTCCGGATATTTTCAGTTGGCGGATTACGGCAATTCCTATCAAGGCGCGTTTAAGCAGGTTGAAAGCGACAAATCCGATTTGATATTGGAAATACCGCAGGGCTTTGAACGGAATTTGGTACGTGAAAACAAAGAAAAATTATTTGTTGCAGTCAATGCCATCAATGGTGTGAAAGCAGGTTTGGGCGGCGCTTATCTCGCACAGATAATTGCTACCTTCAATAATGATATTCGGATGAAATGGCTGCAACAGCCGAAGCTCAATCCAATGCCACTGATTGATGTAACGTCTTCCAACTGGTTTAATCCTTATCTGAACTACCGCTTTTTTATGGTTCCGGGCATATTGGTAGTGCTGGTAACAATGGTGGGAGCGTATATGTGTGGCTTGAACATCGTAAAAGAAAAAGAAGTGGGGACAATAGAGCAAATCAATGTTACGCCCATTAAAAAATACCAGTTCATTTTAGGAAAACTACTTCCATTTTGGATAATCGGGATATTTATTTTTAGCGTAGGCTTATTCTTAGTTGCCCGTTTGGTCTACGGCATTGTTCCTGCCGGCAGTTTGCTTTTGTTGTACGGCTATATGTCGCTTTATATGGTGGCTTTGTCAGGATTGGGATTGCTCATTTCCACTTTTTCCGACACACAGCAGCAAGCAATGTCCGTCACATTCTTTTTCATCATCATTTTTATGCTGATGAGCGGGCTTTTCACGTCCATTGACAGTATGCCGCATTGGGCTTACATCATGGCAAGATGCAACCCTGTAACGTACTTCATTGAAGTAATGCGGATGATCGTTTTAAAAGGGAGCAGCTTTAGCGACATCAAATATCATTTTTTGATTATGATTGGCTTCGCCGTGTTTTTAAATGGTTTTGCGATTATGAATTACAGGAAAACGAGTTAGAGCAGGGTTGACAATTTGGCGCACAACGGATAATTGGAAAAACCAGACTTTGTGCGTTAGCTGATAGCCGAAAAACGGCTTAGCCAGCCTCCGTAGCAACTGTCTATTTTGTCTTATAATTTATATTATGTTAAATAGATAATTTGAATAAAACCCCGGTCATTCATTCCGGGGCTTTATCCTATGGCTGGCGTAAATCCGTTAATGCACCTTATCGACGTTGTTGAACTTGTCTGTATACAAGGCAGACTTGGTCGTATCCTGTTTCTGATCGTAAATATTAATCAGCAGATCATACGCATCTTTTAAAAATTGTTTCTCCTCCATCTTCAATTTTCCCTGGCCACCAAGAATCTCATCCACCTTGGCCAGCTGCTCAGCCGCTTCGTCGAATTTCTTCGAAGCCGCCTGGCGAAGATCTTCTTTCTCCTTTAACTGCGCCGGCGTCAGCTTCACCTTGGCCTGCGGCTTGATCTTCTTATTCTGGTTCACGATATCTACCGCCTGGTTGTAAAAAATCTGTCCCAGCAACATTCTTGAATTCGGGTATTTCGGATCGATTTCTATACTCTTTTTAGCATTGGTGATCGATTTGTCAATCAGCTCGCTGGAATTTGCCGGCCGCTTGGTGAGGTCCTCGTTATAAGCCGTCTTATATAATTCAACCGCATAGTTGAAGAAGTACAGCGAATTATTCGGATTTGCCTTCGTAAGCTCTTCATACTTCTGGAACAACTGCTCTTTGTTTCCAGACTCACTGAGCATATTCACTTCAAAGCTCGACCAGAAAGGATCATCAGGATAAACTTCCCGGCCCAGCTTAATATATTTTTGTGCCTTCTCGATATCGTTTTTCTGTTTGTAATGATCGGCCAGCCATTTATAAATCGACTCATATCCCTGGCCCTTGGCCTTTGCATCCGCAATCCTCGCATAATACTGCGCTGCAGTATCCGTTTTAGTGGCTTTCTCCGCAGAGATGCCGGCATATAAAACAGAAATAGTATCTAAATTAATTCCGTTTGTCCACCCGTTTTTCGCCAGCAGGTCAAATATGTCCAGTGAACCCTGAAAGCCTTTCAGTGCGTCGTTATAATTTCCCGCATTATATAATGAAGCGGCCTCTTTTGAATATGCTGCATAAAGATCCGTGATCGGACGGCGATTGTCCAGTGTCAGTAATAAATATCTCTTTGCGGAGTCCTTGACATTGCTTTCGAGATCCATATATCTTTTAAATGCTTCGAGAGCCGTATCCTTGGCGCCTGGCGAGGAAGCCGCCTGCGTGGAGTCTACCCCGATAGTTTCATAGATCTTTGCTTTGGTATACCAGCCTTCAGCACTATTCTTATTTTTTTCCTGGGCCAGGTAATTATTGATTTCATTCTTTGCTTCGGGATATTTTTTCTTCCCAAGCAGGTCCTTCGCCTTGTCGAGCTTCTGGGCAAATAAGCCAAAGCCAGAACCCACCAGCATAAGTGTTACAAACAGAGATTTCATATACAATGGTTTATTAAAAAATTAGAAAACTTACAGACCTTCTTCAGATGACTCATTCTTCTTATCGGTTGCTTCATTGCCATCATTATTCGAAATCTCTCCCGAAACACCATCCTCAGCACCCGGCTCCTCCGGCGAATTCAATTCCTTTTCCTCCTGCTCTATCACCTCTATCACATCCAGCTTGGTAATCGCCGCAATCGCATCGCCCTCATCCAGGCGGATCAGCTTAACGCCCTGTGTGGCTCTTCCCTGCGAACTGATGGTAGCAACGCCCATCCTGATCATCACACCACTTTTACAGGTGATCATCAGATCTTCTTTTGCCGTCACATCAAGTATTCCAACCAATGAACCCGAACGTTCCGTTACATTGATCGTTTTCACTCCTTTTCCACCACGGTTGGTGATTCTGTATTCTTCAATCTCCGTTCTCTTCCCGAATCCCTTCTCGCTCACCACCAGCACGGTTTTCGACTTGTCTTCCGCATTGACACATATCATGCCAATCACCTCATCTTTCTCATCTTCAACTTCTATACCAGCTACGCCGATGGCCCCGCGGCCTGTGGGGCGCACCTTGCTTTCGGGGAACCGGATGGCCCTTCCCGATTTCACCGCCATCATGATCTCACAATTGCCATCAGTCAGCCTGGCCTCGAGTAATTCGTCGCCGGGATTAATGGTAATCGCAATTACGCCGGTTTGCCTTGGCCGGCTGAATTCCTCCAGCAGTGTTTTCTTGATAATACCCTTTTTAGTGCAGAGCACGATGCTGTGACTGTCAACATAATCCTTTTCATTGATGTCTTTCACGTCAATGATCGCACGCACTTTATCATCAGGTGGTATCTGGATCAGATTCTGGATGGCTCTTCCCCGGCTCGATTTCTCTCCTTCGGGAATCTCATATACATTCAGCCAGTAGCATCTCCCTTTCTCGGTAAAGAAAAGCATCGTGTGATGGGTGGAAGCCACAAATAAATGCTCTATAAAATCTTCTTCTCTTGTTTTACCACCTATTGCGCCACGGCCACCCCTCTTTTGCGCGCGGTATTCCGAAGCAGATGTTCTTTTGATATACCCGTGATGCGAGATCGTGATCACCACATCTTCTTCCTTTATCAGGTCCTTGATGCGAACCTCATTGTCAAGATAGGTTATCTCCGTTTTGCGGGCATCACCAAATTTCTCCTTTACCTCAGCCAGTTCTTTTTTGATGACATCATAGCGCATCCCCTCATTTCCCAGTAATTCCTTAAGGTAGTTGATGAGCTTCATCAATTCATCATATTCTTCCCTGATCTTTTCTCTTTCCATACCCGTAAGGCGCTGCAGGCGCAGCTCCAGTATCGCTTTCGCCTGGATCTCATCAAGCCCCCATCCGGCATTGACAAGATTCTCCTTCGCTATCTCGGGTGTGGAAGACGAACGGATCAATGCAATTACTTCATCCAGGTGATCAAGTGCGATCAGGTAACCCTGAAGGATATGCGCTTTTTTCTCCGCTTCTTTTAATTCAAATTGCGTACGGCGCACCACTACTTCATGCCGGAACTCGATAAACTCAGCGATCATATCCCTGATGCTGAGTGTTCTGGGACGTCCCTTTACCAGCGCCACATTGTTGATGCCGAAGGAAGTCTGCAGCTCTGTGTACTTGAACAGCTGGTTGATCACCACGTTGGCAATGGCATCTCTTTTCAGGTCGATGACAATCCGGGTTCCCTCCTTGTTATTCGATTCGTTATTGACATGTGCAATACCCTCCACCACTTTTTCATTCACCAGTTGCCCGATACGGTCGCAAAGCGAATCACGGCTTACCTGGTAGGGCACTTCGGTAATGATAATCGATTCCCGGCCACTTGCCTTGGTATCTACATGCAGCTTGCCTCTAAGCACTACCCTGCCTCTTCCAAAGTGCATGGCGGCTTTCACCCCTTCCATTCCGTAAATCATTCCGCCCGTAGGGAAATCCGGCGCTTTAACGTGCTGCATCAGCTCATCCACCGTAATCTCACGGTTATCAATATACGCTGTGCATCCATCGATCACTTCCGATAAATTATGAGGAAGAATGTTCGTGGCCATACCTACCGCAATACCGCTTGAACCATTGATCAGCAGGTTGGGAATGCGTGTTGGTAAAACAGAAGGCTCCTCGAGGGAGTCATCGAAGTTGAGTTGAAAATCGACGGTGTCCTTTTCAATATCCATCAGCATACTCTCCGCTATTCTCTGCAGGCGGGCCTCGGTATAACGCATGGCCGCAGGGCCGTCTCCATCCTGGCTGCCGAAGTTCCCCTGCTTATCGATCAGCGTATAACGCATGTTCCATTCCTGGGCCATGCGCACCATCGAATCATAAACAGATTTATCGCCATGCGGGTGGTACTTACCCAGCACCTCTCCCACTATTCTCGCTGATTTTTTATAGGGCCGGTTGTAATTGATGCCAAGTTCATTCATGGCAAAAAGTACCCGGCGGTGAACAGGTTTGAAGCCATCGCGCACGTCCGGAAGGGCGCGGCCTACAATCACCGACATCGAATAATCGATATAGGCCGTTTTCATTTGCTCCTCGATGTTGATGGGATGGATACGTTCGCTATCGTTAGTTAATTCAGGTGTGAGATTGTTCTCGTCCATGTATTTATTCAGGCTTTATTTTCAATGATTTGCCGGCAAGATCCCGGCTTTTGCAAAGGCCTGCAAATTTACCGTATTTAAGTGGCAAAACCATAGATTATGGGGCCCCGGCAACTGAATTCTTTAACGTCTCGTTAATGCTATAAATTCCCAGATAAATTTAAATTACAAATATATTCTGCCTTAATTTTAGTATATGAACAAATACCGGCTCTTAAGGGACAATAAAGAATCCGGACCGTATACTGTCCAGGAAATCATTGATAAGGGGATGAAACCCTACGATTTGGTATGGCTGGATGGAAAAAGCGCCGCCTGGCGCTATCCCAGTGAGATAGAAGAACTGAAGGAATACGCCCCTGCCATTGAGGAACAGCCGTACGATCGGTTTTATAAACGGCCGGCCGCCGTAAAAGAAACACCGGTAAAACAGGATAAACCTGCGCGGCCTTTCCCATTCGAATCGGTGCTCGCGGAAGCCGAAGTGAAAAAAACGCAGCCCGCTGAAGACGAACCCAAAACCCAAACTATCGTTCCATCCAAAAAAGTATATATTAATTTTCCAGGTTCAGTTCCCAAAAAAGATCCCGTTGTCACGCAGAAAAAAATAATACTCCCGGAAGAAAAGAAAGAAGTATCGGTCCCCCCGGCTGACCGGCCGTTGAAACCCGCCGTTGCCGCTTCCCCCATTACAGAAAACGCCGCGGCATTATCCTCTTCTTTCGATTCCCCTGTTTTTCCTGCTACCACCAGGCGTTTTCCCGCTTTCACTTTTCCCGCTGCCGGAACCAGGATGTTTTATGGTGTTGTGGCCGCCTGCTTTCTAGGCCTGGTACTTATTTCCGTATTCCTTATCAACTACAGGAATCAACGCGGCAGCATAAAAGAATTGAACCAACTGGTGGAGCAAATGGAAAAAAGGCAGGCGGAACAGAACCAGGCTGCCAAAGCAGCCCTGGCCAGCAGGGTGATACCGGCTGCTCATGTCACGAATAATGATCCTGTTATTACAACCGGCGAACCGTTCATTGCGCCGCCGATAAGCAAACGTATTCCGGAAGAGAAAAAAACAAATAGTTCCAACAGCTATGCGGTTTCTGCCAATCCCGTTGTCAGCTCAGGTGAAACGGGTAAAGAAGAAAAACAAACGGCGAATGCAAATGTCAAAACATCCAGGGTCATCGCAGTGTCTAACAAGGTCCCCTCTCCCAATGCAGAACTGTATAACCAGGTATCGGTAAAGGCCAATAATTACAAAACAGGTCTGTTCGGTGGCATTTCAGGCCTGCAGTTTGTTTTAAAAAATAACAGCGCCCATGCGTTGGAGCGCGTGGCTGTTGAGGTACAGTATTTCGGACCGGAAAAGAAATTACTGAGAACACAAACCGTTTATTTCGAAAATGTCGCGCCCGGTTCCGAGCCGGTCCTGAATGTTCCAAGAAGTGCCCGCGGAATAAATATTGATTACCGGATCACCGATATCAGGGGATAACCTTCTAATAAGGCTGTCCCCTTCATCTTTCCAAACGAGCATTTCCCGGCACGCAAATTCCCTTACTTTGTGCTTCTAAAATGAAGTCTTGAAACAAATTGTCATATTCGGTGCGGGCAAATCCAGCACTTACCTGATTGAATATATCATCTCGCAACTGGATGCGAATAACTGGCGGCTAACACTGCTCGATGCGGATTTAAATGCAGCACTGGAAAAAACGGGTGGGGCAGCCCGTACTAACGCTGTGACCCTGGATGTTAATAACGAATCCGAAAGAAGGCGCCTGGTGGCTTCAGCGGATATCGTAATCTCACTGCTTCCCCCCAATCTGCATTACCTGGTTGCACTGGATTGCATAGCGTTCAGTAAAAATCTTCTTACCGCCTCTTATATTGATCCAAAAATCGAATCGCTCAGGAAGGACATTGAAAATAAAGGATTGATTTTTTTATGCGAGATGGGTCTCGATCCCGGTATCGACCATATGAGTGCGATGAAAATCATTCATTCCCTACAGAAGCGCAATGCGCAAATCTTTTCGTTTCGCTCACATTGCGGCGGACTCGTGGCTCCCGAAAGCGATGATAACCCGTGGCACTATAAGATCAGCTGGAATCCGCGCAACGTGGTGAATGCCGGTAAGGCAGGCGCCATCTACCGGCAAAATGGTAAAGAAATTCATTTGCAGTACGAGAAGTTATTTGATGAGAAAAGACAGGTAACCGTTCAGGGACTCGGCCCTCTTTCTTATTATCCCAACCGCGACTCTCTTTCGTACATCGATATTTACCAGTTGCACAACGCTTCCGATTTTGTAAGAACCACCTTGCGTTATCCTGCTTTTTGTATGGGCTGGAAAAAAATCATCGAACTGAAACTGACCGATGAAACGAATACCTATGATACCGAAGGAAAATCGCTGAAACAATTCTTCGCCGAACATTTCCGGAAAAATCATTTCACAGAAAAAAATTATGCGCCGGTAAAAACACAGCTGCTTTACCTGGGGCTGGACGACGACGAGACACTGATTAACCGGAAAAATTGTAGCGCGGCCGATGTAATGCAGTTTATTCTCGAAACAAAATTATTACTGAAGCCGCACGACAAAGACATGATCGTGATGCTGCATGAGTTTGATTATACTATCGGAGATAAAAAGCATTCGCTACAAAGCAGCCTCATCGTTAAAGGAGAAGATAATATTCATACCGCGATGGCCAAAACCGTAGGTTTGCCATTGGGTATTGCCGCTAAAATGATATTGCAGGGAAAAATAAATACCCGTGGATTGCATATTCCCATTATTCCGGAGATATATGAGCCGGTATTAAATGAACTGGAAACATTCAACATCCGGTTCACTGAATCCTGAGGAATTATTTTTTACTCATTTCAATCACGAGCTTCCATTCTTCTTCCGTAACGGGCTGAACGCTGAGCCGGCCCAATTTTACCAGGGCCATATTCTTCAAAGCAGGAGTATTCTTTATTTCAGCAAGGCCGACAGGATGGGCCAAACGTTTTACGGGCTTTAGTTCCACTGCTACCCAGGCTTCTTCTTTGGTAGTAGGATCCTGAAAAGCCTCCCTGGCCACCTTTGCAATACCAACGATCTCCGTGCCTTCATTGCTATGATAGTAGAACACTTCATCATTTTTTTTCATTGCGCGGAGATTGTTGCGCGCGGCATAATTCCGAACTCCGTCCCATACTGTATGCCCGTCCTTATTCAACTGGTCCCAGGAATAAACAGAAGGCTCTGATTTTACTAACCAATATGCCATATCATAAGTATTTACAGGTTTAATTTACCAGCCGCTGGCCAGCACATCGGCGATATGAATCGTTTTCAGATCCACGCCTTTGTAACGAATATATCCATCGAGATGCATCAGGCAGGAATGATCGGTGGATATAATATATTCAGATCCGGTGGCGGCGGCATTATTTACTTTCTGATCAGCCATACCTATGGATATGGCTTCGAATTTCACCGCAAAGGTACCTCCAAAACCGCAACAGGTTTCCACGTCATTCATCTCCACGAGCTCAAGCCCTTTCACCTTGCCGAGTAATTTTCTTGGCTCTGTTTTTATTTTACATTCACGCAGGCCTGCGCACGAATCGTGGTACGTCGCAACTGCATTAAAAGAAGCGCCAAAATCTTCCACCTGTAAAACATTTACCAGGAATTCAGAAAACTCAAAAGTTCTTCTTCCCAGTTCCTTTACGCCGTTATGAAGGGAAGAATTATCAAATAACTGCGGATAGTAGTTTCGTATAAATCCAACGCAGGAAGCACTGGGCGCAACGACATAATCCGCGCCTTTGAAGTCTTTGATAAACTTAGTGCAGACTGCCCTCGATTCATCGCGAAAACCTGCATTGAAAGCCGGCTGGCCGCAACAGGTCTGTTCCGCATTATACGCTACAGTGCAACCTGCTTTCTGAAGTACCCGGACCATATTGAATGCCGTTTGCGGATACAACTGATCGATAAAGCAGGGAACAAATAGCTGCACGTTCATAATAAGGTATCCGTTTTCTTTTCAGACATCGATTCTACCAGGGCTATCATTTGCAGGGCGGTCTGCGCCGCCTCTTCACCTTTATGGCCATGTATGCCACCAATACGTTCATCGGCCTGCTGCTGATTATTAACGGTGAGCACGCCAAAGATCACCGGCACAGGCAGCGTAAGGTTCAACTGTGTGATACCATCGGTGACGGCACTACAGACATATTCGAAATGTGGCGTATCCCCACGCAGCACACATCCCAGGGCAATAAAAGCCTGCGGCCTCGAATCCTTATATTTATTTAGATCCCAGTATTTTTTTATTGCAAACGGGATCTCAACCGCACCGGGTACCGTTAGTATTTTAATACACTTCGCCTCCTGCTCCTTCAGCACCCTGAGGCACCCGCTCTCCAATTCGTCAACAACGGCGGCGTTCCATCCGGTACGTACAATAACAACACAGGCATTACGCGGGTGCGAAATGCCTGTATTATCTGCTAATTTACTTTTTAATACATCAGCCATATCTCATCCTAACTTAATTAAATGATCCCAGTCTTCCGAGATATTTATCAATATCCATCCCTCTTTCGGAAGCTGAATATTTATTCTTGATCACCTGGAATGCATCAATTGCATCTTTGGTTTTGCCAAGGTCCTGGTACATAAGGCCCGCACGGAATAAATATTCGGGGGAATTAACATTGTCATCGGGAAACAAAGTACCTGCCTTTTTATATTGCTCGGCAGCCAGCTCTTTTTTTCCCGTTTCGGCATATGCGTCGGCAAGCAAACCTGCCGCGCGTACGGAAACCAGTTTATCAGAAGTGGAAAAATCTTTCAGATATTTTATTGCGTTATTATAATCATTCAGCTTCATATAGCAGCTTGCCGCATAAAACTTAGCCAGGTTGCCCGATTTTGTGCCGCCGTATTTTGCAATCACTTTCAGGAAGCCCTGTGAAGCACCATCGCCGTTAAGGGCAAGGCTGGCAGAATCCCTTCTGTAGTAATCTTCCGCTTTCCACATTGCTTCGGCAGCTTTTTGCTCCTGGGGCGCCTGGAAATAATTCTTATAAATAAAATATCCCGCAACGATCAGCAGTACAACGCAAAGCGCGACGGTGATGATTTTTGCATTTTTCAGCCAGAATTCCTGCACGCGATATTCTGTATGAACATTTTCGTGAGCTGATTTTTTTTCTTCAGGATGCCTGATTTCAGTAGCCATTTATTTGATTGATAATTTTTAAGAATAGGGTTAATCTACGATAAAAGGATAGTCTTCCTGTTTTACAATGTCTTTATATACTTCACTCTCGTCGGGCCAGGGAGACTCCTCGGCAAATTTCACCGAAGCCACTATTTTATCTTCCACCCGCTTATCGATAGCCTGGAGATCGTCGGCTGTAGCAAATTTGTTGTCCAGGATCGTCTTGCGAACCAGTTCAATGGGGTCACGCTGCTTGTATTCCTCTACCTCTTCCTTGGTGCGGTATTTCTGCGGGTCGGAAATCGAATGGCCCTTATAGCGGTAGGTTTTAATCTCGAGTAATGTCGGTCCATCTCCTTCTCTTGCTCTTTTTACAGCCCTGGCCACACTCTCATGGACGGCTTCAGCGCTCATGCCGTCAACCGAATCCGCCGGCATTTCGTACGCATCGGCCAGTTTGTATATATCCACTACGTTGCTGGTACGCTCCACGGAGGTACCCATCGCGTAATTGTTGTTTTCGCAAATAAATACAACCGGTATTTTCCAGGTCATGGCCAGGTTAAAGGTTTCGTGTAGAATACCCTGGCGGGCGGCGCCGTCGCCAAAGAAAGTAAGCGAAACATTATCGGTACCCTTGTATTTTTCCGCAAAGGCAAGCCCCGCGCCGGTGCCGATCTGTGCGCCCACGATACCATGGCCGCCAAAGAAATAAACATCTTTGCCGAAGAAGTGCATGCTGCCCCCCTTTCCTTTGGCACATCCCGTGGCCTTGCCATACAATTCGGCCATGCAGCTCTCGGGAGAAACGCCCTTTGCCAGCGCCAGGCCGTGATCGCGGTAGGCCGTGATAAAAGGATCTTCATGGCGCGTGGCCGTCATGCAACCTGCCGCAATGGCTTCCTGCCCTACATAAGCATGGAAAAATCCCCTGATTTTTCCCTCCATTTTATATTTCTCCTCTGCCATCAGTTCGAACTGGCGGATTAGTTGCATCAGTTCGTACCAGTACAGGTAAGTTTCCTTGGAAAATTTAGCGGCCACTTTTTCGAAAATTTGAGCGCAAAGATAAGGGTAAGAAGGCAAAATCTTGTAAATGGCATCGTGTATCTTGCAGGCTTCGAAAAGTTGTTACAGCTCCATTCCATATCACTTGTCCAGTTCAAAAATTACAGGCAAGCCCGGTTCCGTTTCAGCAGCCGGATTGTAGGTATTCACGGCGCTAATGGTGTGGGCAAAACCAACCTGCTCGATGCGATTTACTATCTCTGCTTCACCAAAAGCTACTTTGGACGATCAGACGCACAGAATGCACATGGCGGCCATACCGGCTTCCGGGTCGAAGGGGATTTTACCTTGAACGGAAAGGACCTGAATGCTGTCTGCATCCTGAGAGACACGGGAAAAAAGGAATTTCTGCTCAATGACGCGGGCTATGAAAAGTTTGCCCTGCACGTGGGAAAATTTCCCTGCGTGATTATTGCGCCCGATGATGTAAGCATCATCACCGAAGGAAGTGAATTGCGAAGACGATTTACCGATGCCATCCTTTCGCAGCTCGATGCGGAATATCTGCAGCGCCTCATTAATTACAATAAAATTTTATTGCAGCGCAACAGCCTGCTGAAATCCATGGCAGAAAAGCGTATAAGGGATCAGGGCCTGCTCGACATATACGACCAGCAGCTCGTGAATGACGGAACGTATATTTACCAGAAAAGAAAATCATTTCTCGACGAATGCATCCTGCTGGTAAAAGAGTTTTATAAACAGATTTCGGGCAATGACGAAATGGTGGAGATAAATTACGAGAGCCAGCTGCATAAGCTACCCTTCGACGCGCTGCTCAGAAGTTTTCGCGAAAAAGATGTCCTGCTGCAACGTACCCACGGAGGAACACATAAAGACGACATACAGATTTTACTGGGCGAACAATCGTTTAAAAATATCGCTTCACAGGGCCAGCGGAAAAGCTTATTATTTGCGCTGAAGCTCGCAGAGTTTGAAATGCTGCAGATAAAAAAAGGATTTGCCCCTCTCCTCTTACTGGATGATGTGTTTGAAAAACTGGACGAACAACGCATGCATAATTTGCTGGACAGGGTTTGTGTCCAAAACGATGGCCAGATCTTTATCACAGACACCCACAGGGAAAGAATAGAGCAGCATTTTGATAAATTGGGCATTGAATACCAGTTGATCGGGTTGTGAAGCGATGGAGCGTGGGACTTCGGAACCCACCCCTTACCCCTCCGGAGGAGGAGATGCAGATCCCGAAACAATCGCATCTTAAAAACAGTCAGAGAGTTACGTCCCCTCCTCCGGAGGGGCGGTCTCGCCTCAGGCGAGACCGGGGTGGGTCGCGAAGCCCCCTTAATTATTTATCTTCGGGCCATGGGCGAGTATTCTCTGGGTGACGCACTAAAGCAGTTTTTAAAACAAAGCCGTCTGAATGGCTCTGTTCAGGCCTTGCAGATAACCGATGTCTGGGAAAAAATTATGGGCAAAACGATCGCCAGGTACACCGATAAGATCAGTATTCACGGCCGTACACTTTATATTACCACCACGGTGGCCCCCCTGAAACAGGAATTGTTATATCAGAAATCCAAGATCATCAAACTGGTAAATGAAGCGCTTGGAGAAAATTCCATTGGTGAAGTGGTAATTAACTAAATTCTTTGCAGGTATTAATCTTTATTGAGCATCTCTGATCCGTGGATCGATAACTCCATACAATGCATCGGCAAGAATATTGATCAGGATAAAAAAGAAAGAAGAAACCAGGACCGCACCCATCACAACAGGAAAATCCAGGTTCTCCAGCGCATCTACCGTTACCTTACCGATCCCTTTCCAGCCGAAAATATATTCCACGAAAAAAGCGCCGGCCAGAAGCTCTGCAAACCAGCCGGTGATGGCGGTAATAACCGGGTTAAGCGCATTGCGCAGGGCATGCTTCCAGATGACAACCGTTTTACTTAATCCCTTTGCATACGCCGTGCGGATATAATCCTGGTTCAATACATCCAGCATCGAGCTGCGGGTGAGCTGTGTAATGATGGCCAGCGGGCGAATGCCTAACGTGATGGCGGGAAGTATTAAATTCTGCAATTGTAATTGCCGCCCTGCAAAGGGGTCGGTATCGAAAAGGCTGCCCGTCATGTTCAGGCCCGTATAGTGGCTCAGCACAAATCCAAAAATATAAGCGATCACGATCCCCATAAAAAAAGAGGGGGCGGAAATGCCCAGCACGCTGACAAAAACAGATGAGCTGTCTATCCAGGTATTTTTTTTCACTGTAGCTAATATGCCCAACGGGATACCCAGCGCTACAGCGATAAACATAGCGGCAAGCGCCAGTATAATTGTTCCGGGCAGGGCATCCATCAATATGTCCCAGACATTTTTTCCTGACTGGTATGATCTTCTTAAATAAGGAAGTTTAAGAGCAAGCTTGTTATCCCCCCCGATAAATATTCCTCTTAATTGCTTTTGTGCTATTTCGGTTTTTGAATGAATGGCCACAGGCGAAACATCATCGAGATAAGTCAGGAATTGTTTCCATTTTGACTGATCGAGGTTTAAATCCCTGCGGATGTTTTGCTGCGTGGCAGCATCGGCCGTTTGCCCCAGCACCATCCTTGCCGGGTCGCCAAATCCCTGGAACAACAGAAATACTACGATTACCACGCCCGTCATTACGAACAGTCCGTTGATGGCTTTCCTGGTAATGTATTTCAGCATACTATTTAAGTTGGCTCATGTCGTTCAATGCGCGATTGAAATCGGCGGAGCTCCATTTGTTCAGCACCGTTCCACTGTTCAACAGAAATAATGTCGGGTTGTGTCGTGCGGCTGTTTTAATGGCCGTACCATCGGCCCGGAGCGGGATGAGCCGGGGAAATCTTGTTTCAATGGCACTGTTCTGCCCTATCGTCATATTGGTAACGAGAAACGTTTTGATATCTTTATCAGCAGCACTTTTAAGTATCAGGTCGAAATTATTTTCCCAGTCGCCCGGAACATATTCATCTTTAAGAAACAGAAACAATTTATAGCCCGGTTCCTGCAGCAGCGCCAGGGTAGTGTCGTTTCCGCTCAGCGTTTGCAATGCAAAATCATGAATGGCCGCTGTGGACGTTCCCTTGCGTACCACCACATCTTCGCGCTTTATAAATTTATACGAATCGTCAAAGTTTTCCGGAAATTTATCTGCGGTGAAGCTGAGCGGCTTTCCATCTTTTTCATAGATAAAAAGAATAACGGTGCTGTCGGGCACGGATCCTGGCGGCGCTTTCATTTTTTCGGGAAGATTGTTGCCGATTTTATAAGGCAGGCAATCCACCACAGGAAGATGTTTTAACACATGCATCTGCAGGGCAAACGAGCCCAAAACCGTCAATAGCAGAATCAGTACCGCTGCACGCGGATTCAGGAACGATTTAATCCGGTTTCGATAAGCAAACAGTATACATATCAGAGCGAGCAGAACGAGATCCTTTAGAAAAGACTGATAAGCCTGCAGGGGTATGCAATCACCGAAACAGCCGCATTCCCGCACCTTTCCCGATAGGAACGCATAGCCGGTAAGGAAAGTAAAAAAGAGAATCAGCAACAACAGCAACCAGCTGAAAAGATTCATCTTCCAGCCCAGCAATACCGCCACACCTGCAACGATCTCGAAAATGATCATGATAACGGAAAAAGCCAGCGTGAAATCGTTCAGCGCGCCCCAGCCCCATACTTCGAAAAATTCCTGCATCTTATAGCTGAGCCCGAGCGGATCGTTTGCTTTTATTAATCCTGAAAAAATAAAAAGTACGCCTACGATAATTCTTACAACGTTGAGGAAAGCTTTCATTATGGATATTTTATTCACTTAATATCAGTGCAAATACTGAATAATTAATGATGTCGTGGTAATTCGCATCAAGTCCTTCACTGATCAGGGTTTTTCCTTTATTGCCAATAATCTGCCGCATGCGCATCAGCTTCATCAGGATCAGGTCCACGAAGCTTTCCTGGCTCATGTCGCGCCAGGCTTCGCCATAATCATGGTTCTTGGCGATCATCAGCGATTTGGTTTGACCGATCTTCTCATCGTACCATTTATTCACCAATTCCACAGGCAGTTCTTCTATGGGATTATCTTTCAGTTCGAGCTGTATCAAACCAATCACACCATAATTGACCATGCCCCTGAATTCATCCCTAATATCATCGGCCACCATCTGGGTGCCCTTTTCCTGTATGGTGCGGATACGCTGGGCCTTGATGAAAAGCTGGTCGAGAATGGAAACCGGCCTGAGTACCCGCCAGGAAGTTCCGTAGTCGATCGTTTTCTTGATGAATATATCTTTACAGGATCCGATTACCTTGTCGTATTGCTGAATGGTGTTGCTCATGAAGCTGATGAACGGTTATCTTAAATTAATTCTTGAATTTTGAACACAAAATGTAAAGATAATGTTTACGCTGAATTGTAAAGGCCGGCTGCTGTTGCTCAACGATCCCTGGGTGATGGGCGTAATTAATCTCACACCCGACTCTTTTTTTGCAGGAAGCCGCTTTGAAGAAAAGGAAAAAGTGATCCGCCAGGTAGAAAAAATGCTGAATGAGGGTGCGGAAATTATTGATATCGGTGCACAGAGCACAAGGCCGAACGCTGAATTGCTGTCTGCCGACCAGGAACTGAAGCGGATCGCGGAATTGGTCTATTTTATTACTGAACGGTTCCCCGGTACTGTCGTTTCTGTCGATACCTTTTACAGCCGTGTGGCGCAGGAATGCGTGCAGGCCGGCGCCTTGATGGTTAATGATATCAGTGGGGGAAATATGGACGAAAATATGCTTGCGGTAATGGGAAAATTAAATGTTCCTTATGTATGCATGCATATGAAGGGAACGCCCCGGACCATGATGCAGCACAGCACTTACGAGAACCTTGCGGAAGAAATGACGGATTATTTCGTGTCGAAGCTGGAGCTATGCCGTCAGGCAGGAATTAAAGACGTGATTCTTGACCCGGGATTTGGATTCAGCAAGAATACAAAACAAAATTTTGAGCTGCTCGGAAAACTGGGCCTGTTAAAAATATTCGGGAAACCTTTGCTGGCAGGCCTCTCCAGGAAATCGACCATTTACAAGACCCTGGGCGTAACGCCCGCAGAAGCGTTGAACGGCACAACGGTTTTAAATACGATCGCACTAATGAATGGTGCAACCATTTTGAGAGTGCACGACGTAAAGGAGGCAAAGGAATGCGTGAAATTATTCGGTCAGTACCGTACTCAATAATCCATCCGGGTATAAATGCAGAATTCCCGCCTTCATCATACATGATTAAGCGGGAATTCCAATATTCAGTCAGCAGGGCCGGCTATTTTTTTAGTGCACCAGGTTTCGGAGCAATCTTCTGTCCCGGATGCTGCGGAGGCATCATCGGCGCCTGAGGCGTCTTGGGTGCATCGGTAACATCCACAATTTCCACATCGAAAATAAGGTTTTCAAAAGGCTTGAAAGGCGAGCCCTGCGGCGGATTGGGACCGTAAGCCAGCATCGAAGGAATATACAACCTTCCTTTTCCACCTTTATTGAATAATCTTAATCCATCATCCCAGCCTTCGATAGCACCATGCTTACCCACGTTTAGCTGGAACGGTTCGGTATGGCCGAAAGTGGAATCGAGATTCGAATCGAATACTTTTCCCGCAAAAGTCTGTCCCTTATATTTTACATGGGCCACCTTGCCGGTATCGACTGCAGGGCCATCACCTTTGGCAAAAATCTCCACGAACACACCCTTTTCGGTTTTCTCGGTCTTGATTCCTTTTGAAGCGAGGTATTGTTCAATTTCTTTTATTTCCGATTGTTTTTTCAGATCCAGCAAACCCTGCTGGTCCTTGCGCACATCTTCTTCTTTGGAAAATACATCTATCACTTTCAGTGTCAGCTCAAGCTTATCTTTTTTATGAATGAATGGCGGCAGCTGACCACCGGATTTTTTAGCCAGTGAATCGGCAAGCATCACCACAACAGCGCTGTCACCTCTTCTCAGTTTATTGAAAATCTCAGCAGGATTATAAACAGGGCCTACACTGTCGATCGGTGCATAAGTAGGCAGGCCTCCTACACTGGTTTGCAGCACGCTGTCGCGGCCGGGCCCCTTGATACGCTGGGTATAGTTTACTTTAATAATCTCACCCTTTTTTACAAGTGGATTTTTTCCGTCGGAAATAATCTTATACAGAATTCCGCTTTTTGTTCTTTTAAACCCACCGTTTGAGCATCCGCCGAAAGCGAATAAAACTGCAAGGCCTAAAATAAATACTGCTGTTTTTTTCATTTATTGTTTATTGAAGTTGTTCTGCGTTTTCGTGCATGGCGGCTTTGAATTTCTCTACCGTTTTTTCAAGCGAATCGGAACTTCGTCCGCCCGAAGCGTTGTAGTGGCCACCGCCGTTAAAATATTTTCTTGCAAAAGTGTTGGTATCGAAATTTCCCTTGCTTCTGAAGCTCCATTTTCTTTCCTCGTCCCGGTCGATTACCAGCGCCGCCAGCTTTATGCCCTGGATGCTGAGCGGGTAATTAACCAGCCCTTCGGTGTCGCCGGTTCTTATCTGGAATCGCAGGAGGTCCTTTTTCGAAATAGCGATGAGGGCCGTATTGTATTCGTAAAAAACTTCCATCCGGTTCATCAGCACATGGCCGATAAACCGCAACCGGCCCTCGAGGAAGTTATCATAGATATTCTCATGAACCTTTGAATGCTCCAGGCCTTTGTTCTTCAGCACCGCGATCATAGAGTGTACGGACGCGGTGGTCGACGCAAACCGGAACGAACCGGTATCGGCCATCACGCCGGCATATAAACATTCGGCGATGACAAGGTTTATGCTCTCTTCATATCCTGCCCCTACAATCAGGTCATAAATCATCTCGCAGGTGGAGCTCTTACCCGTATTGCTGATGCCGTAATTAAAGTTGGCTTCATCCGGCTGCTGATGATGATCTACCAGTATCCGGGTGCCTTTAAATTCGTAAAGATGAGGGGCAAGGCTCTTGGTGCGGGTGAATATGTTAAAATCAAGGCAGAACAACCAGTCGGCCGCATTTAGCGCCCTGATGGCTTTTTCAGTCTGCGCGGGGATCTCAAAATCGAGCACCTTATCGGAAGCGGGCATCCAGTTAAGCCAGGAGGCCCAGTTGGTTGGCGAGATTACCGTCACTTCATGACCCAACGATACCAGGAAATGATAAAGCCCGAGGGAAGAGCCCATGGCATCGGGATCAGGCTTCTGATGAGTGGTAATGACCACCTTTTTAGGGTCTTTCAGTAAAGGGAATATTTCCTGTATCGGTTTCATCAAATGGAGCGCAAAGTTGAGGAATTAATGAGCAATCGCCAATTTTAATACGCCTGATCGTTTACCTTTGCGCCAAAATTGAAATTATGACCAATCGTACGTTTACGATGATCAAGCCCGACGCAATGAAAAACGGCCATGCCGGCGCCATTATCGACAGGATCATTAAAGAAGGATATCAGATCGTAGCGCTGAAGCTTACCCGGCTTTCAGAGGAGCAGGCAGGGAAATTTTACGAAATTCACAGGGAAAGGCCATTTTACGGGGAGCTGGTAGCCTTCATGAGCAGCGGTCCCATTATCGCGGCCATCCTTCAGAAAGATAATGCGGTAACGGCCTTCAGAACCCTCATCGGCGCAACCGACCCGGCAAAAGCGGAAGCCAATACCATCCGGAAATTATATGCAACATCACTGGGTGAAAACGCGGTGCATGGAAGCGACAGCGATGAAAATGCAAAGATCGAAGGAGACTTCTTTTTCAGCGGATTGGAGCACGTGCGGAGTTAATCCTCAACCCGGAGTGATTGCGCATTAAATAACAATAAAAACGTAAACGGAGCGAGCCTGATCGTTCCGGAATAATTGTTCCCCCGCAGGTCTGCATATTGCTCTTTTCCAAGATCAATTTCTTTTTCCTGCCGGGTAGCATTGTATTCGAACCGGTGATCTTCGGGAGTACCATGAAAAAAAGCCAGTTTTGAGTTTTTTTCATACTGGTATTCCTTTCTCCATTGCGCCAGCGAAAAATAGCGGGAAAGCGGTGTTCCCGAAGCTTCACCGGATGCATAAAAGAAAACCGAATCCCGTTGTGAGGTTGTTACCAAAAAGTTGCTATCTGTTTTTCCATACATACGTATATCGTCGCGCTGCGACCTGTAACTTTCCAGCACCTCTCCTTTTTTTAGCGAAACAAAATAATTATTTAACACGCGGTTGCCACTGATACTCATTCCATCCAGTATCAGATCCTGGTCCATGGCAAACTGGGTACGGTTATCAAAACTAAGATTATCCGTTGCCGTGATGTTATGCGCATCGTGAAAATACAAACCCAGTTCAGCACAGCGTGTAATCGCATTGTCCCGGATAACAACGTCGCTGGTCAGATCATCCATATAAATTCCAAGCGCGGAACGAAATCCGGGCTCGTCCGTTCCGTCGCCGCAACCGACGCCATCCATCACGATATTTTCCGAGATCAGCCGGTTGCGCCAGGCCCTTTTCGTGGTTTTATCGGTAACGGTGTAAATGCCACCCCCATCATCCTTGTTCATGGTGAAATGAGAGATTACATTACGACGAATGGTTATATCATTGCCGCGAAAAAAAACACCTATATAACCTATACTGTCAATCCTGTTATATTCAATGAGATTATTATTGCCACCGATATTAATTCCTACGGTTTTGACATTGCCATTGGGTCCTGCGCCGT
The DNA here is from genome assembly GCA_044224935.1 of Flavitalea sp. Classification (GTDB taxonomy): domain Bacteria; phylum Bacteroidota; class Bacteroidia; order Chitinophagales; family Chitinophagaceae; genus Flavitalea. The sequence goes on along the minus strand of JBGAJL010000001.1, from coordinate 107,865 downwards.
CTGTCATCCCGCAGCGATGAACGGTATTCCCCCTGATAATAATTCCGGAACAGCGGTCGGCAAATTCCAGACCCGTATTGTTCACGTCGGCAATGTCACAGTTTTCAACCAGGGCAGCGTTTACCCACCTGGAACAAATTCCACTTATTCCACTGTTATGAATGGAACAATTCATAATCCGGATATCATCTGCACTATCCAACTGAATCGCATTGCCGTTAGCACCTGTAAAATCAAGCGCGTTCACATCGACATAGGACCGGCCGGTTATTTCCAGTAAAGAAGTATACCGGCTGACCTGGATATTGAAATCCTGCGGGATTTTGTTGCCCAGGAACAGGTATAACAGGCCGCTGTCCGAATTATAGTACCATTCACCGAACTGGTCAAGTGTATTTAAATGATGCTGTATAAAATAACCGAAGCCCTTTGGAGGTGTATATTTTGAATCCGTAGTGTAGTAAATGGTATGTCCCGACTGTTTCGTAATTGGATTTCGGTTGATCAGCCATCTCCTCGGTTTGATGACCAGCTCAGCGCCCGCGAAATCCAAAAAATCCGGCAGGTCCCTGTCTGTAACAGAACGTGTGCTATTGGCCTCTTCAAAATGGAGATAGCCTTTTTCCGGTACGTCAGCGTTGGGATATCGTCCCATCGCGTAAGAACGGCCATCTATCGTAAATACATTGATTGCGGCAGGTGAACCCGGCACCGTTGTTTTCCATATTCCCCCGCCGGCATTTTCCCAGTTATTCAAACGGATACTTCCTGCTATCACGGGATTGGGTTTGGAGCCATCGCCATAAACGCCGAAAACGATGGGAGCATTTTTTGCACCCGATGATTGTACGGTTATCGAACCGGGAAAAATTTCTCCCCTGGCGAATAATACCGAATCACCCGGCTGGAGAGTTGCGGCAATCTGGTTGAGTTTCCGCAGCGATTGCCAGGGCGTGGAAGAATGAGATGCCTGTCGGGGAGAGCGGGAGTCGTCTCCCCTCACACTCGAAAAATAATAATTGACCGCATTTGCCGTACGGGCATGTGCGGCAACAAAAAGCACAAGGAGGATCTTTTTACTATTCATTCCATTCGTTTAAAACGCATGATCTGTATGACGCAAGGATTACAAATTCATATCCGGGCCTTTAATACCGTGTACGATAACGCCCATAAAGCTATTCAGAAATACCGAATTGACAAAACCCGTTAGTCAGAAGAAGCGCCATAGTCTTTATAAAAGTTTGATTAATTTCGGGACTTGCAGCAATGCGAGGTAAATGCAGCTGCAGACACAACAAAAAACAAACTCGTGAACAATCCGGTAGTTGGAATAATTATGGGCAGCGATAGTGACCTTCCGGTAATGAAGGCCGCCGCCGACTTTCTTTCCCATCTTGAAATACCTTTCGAGCTGACTGTTGTGTCGGCGCACCGCACACCGCGGCGCATGATCAGCTATGCGGAATCCGCAAAACAGCGTGGGCTGAAAATTATTATCGCAGGTGCTGGCGGGGCCGCGCATCTGCCCGGCATGGTAGCTTCGGTTACCTCCTTACCTGTTATCGGGGTGCCTGTCAAATCGTCCAATTCCATCGACGGGTGGGATTCCGTACTTTCTATTTTACAGATGCCCAATGGGATCCCCGTAGCCACTGTGGCCCTCAATGCTGCAAAAAATGCGGCCATACTCGCCGCCACGATCATTGGCAGCTTCGATGAAGCAATCGGAAAAAAAGTTGAAGACTATAAAAAGGAGATGGAATCCGAAGTAGTTGCAAAAGCCGCACGTATCAAATCGGAAGGCTGGGATAATTCTTTCGATAAATAAGAACCGGTCGCGCTCGGATTATCCGCTGTGTTGGTATAGAAAAGGAGGATCATTTCCTGACATTACAGCTACTCATTCAAATTATCCAACTTTAAGGATTAATACTGTAGATGTGCTAAAAGACGAAATTACCCCAACTGTAAGGGAACTGGGGAATGCAGCAAGAATTAGAACTCAAATTAGGCAAGGAGAACATTTATTATTAATTCCTAAGAGATAAAATATGAAGAGTAAACAAACAATGTTTTTTGTAGTATTAGAAGATGTTGAGCAGATACTTCGAGATATTGAAACAACTATAGGTATTCGCTATTATAAGGCAGGGTTACTTGATACTGCAAGTGTCCCAACCTACAATTCCATATTTGATACTCCGAATTTAGGGTTTGCTTTATCAGGAGATTGGAATAGGATTGACAACTATATAATTTTGAAGGAAGGAACGCCATTAAATAGTAGGGAAGTTCCTCAAAGAACAGGAGATAAAAAATTTGCTGTTGACCAAATGAATAATCCGAAATCCATTGAGTTAAAACTTGGGGGTATTTATCAGGAGAAAGAAAATGTAATTGTTGCGGGTAGAGTTGCAACTATTTCAGAAGATAGCAATTCAAATGAATTGTATAAGTTATTTTCAACCAAAATAAAAAAGACGTTTAAAAAAATAGGGGCTTTTTATGTAGGGCAAATAGCAGAAGAAAAACTGAAAGAAGGTTGGCGTTTGGTCACGAATGAAAAATCACCAAAAGAATATGATTTAGCATTGAGTTAAAATTTCCGCTAAGGTGGGAACAACAGCTTTAGACGGTTCGTTCTCTATTACTAAATTGGGTTGCTAACAACGGGCCATAGAACGGTACCAGGCAGATAAGACAAACCTTTAACCGGCTTTTTTCTCAACTATCGGTTTCCAATACCACAAACCGTTGTTCCATCGTAAGAGAATTGTCGTAAATCAGTTGTATAAACGCTCTTCCCCATTTTGCATAATACGGCATAAAATTATCCACGCGCTCCTGCAAGCCATTATTGGGAAATAAAGCTTTCTTCACCGCGGCCAGTTGCCTGGACTGCTCCTCGAATTTTCGCTTCTCCGCCCGCAACATTTTTTTCTCCAGCGCCTCCACGGGCTTAATGGCTTTTGCACGCAATGCATCCACATGCTTTTCCAGCGTAACGTCGATATTACCCGCAAGCGCCTTCAATTGCTGGTAATAAAGGCTTGCCTCTCCTATCTCTTTTTCGAGTGACAATTGCTTCTGGCTCTCTCTTCTCACGATAAGATTCAACAGCGATTGTTCGGGCTGAAAAACCTGGCCGACGGAAATACCCAGTTTATCGAGCCTGTTCTTCCATTTCTCTTCTATAACAAGAAATGAATTACGAACGATAAGCATCGGGTAAAATACTTTGTAGTATTCAAAAAGTTCTTTGAGCTCCATCCAGTAGGCCAGCTCACCACCACCACCTATAAATGCAATATCGGGCAACAATGTTTCCTGCATGATCCCGCGCAGGATCACATTCGGACTGAACCGCTCAGGATGCTCCTGCAATTCTTTACGTATCGATTCCCGGTCAAAAGAAATATCCGTATCTACAACGATCCATTTTTCTCCCTGCCGCTCTATGCGTAAACGGATATCATCTTTCAGGTAAAATAAATTAATATCACGCGGATGCGCCTGTACTTTGAAAGATGCCGGGATGCTTTCAACCGTTTCAGACACGATCGCCGAGGAATGCTGATTCAGTAACTCATCTTCAAACACCGGCAGCAGCTTTCTTTTAAAGCCCGGGTTATCGGGAATAAGCACCAGCAGGCCATAGGAGGCAAATAACGCGTGAACGAGCTTAAGCGTAGCTGTCTGGATATCGGGGCTGTCCAGGTAACAGCTTTTCAATAGCTGTACCAGCTCATTACCAAAGGGCAGCACCAGCAATTCCCCTTCTATCCTTGCAATAATTTTCCCGAGATCTTTGGTATTCATTCGTCCGATCGCTCCCCGCTGCTTTGTGTCCCAGGCAATCTTTTCTCCATTCATGAAGATATTTCCCAGTTCATCGAGATCGGCATCTTCACTGCCCATAAAATATACAGGCACAAAGTTATTTTCCGGAAATCGCTTCTTTAATTCTTCAGCAAGCTTTATTGCATGAAGGATCTTGTAAATAAAAAAGAGATTGCCGGTAAATATCGCCGGCTGGTGAGCGGTGCAGACCGTAAACGTATTTTCATGAACCAGCAGCTGGATATTTTCCAGCACTTTTCCGGTGATTTCCAGTCCCTGGTATTGCTTCAATAATTCGCCGGCAAGTAATTTCCGGTCGACGGGATTTTTTCTTCTTTGTTCGATCGCCGCTTTCAATCCATCGAACGATACGGGATATTTTATAAACGACCGGAGCCTTTCATCGTTATCAACATAGGCGTTTAATATGTCTGAAAAAAATCCGGTGTCGCGGTAGGATAATTCCTTAGATATACAATTCATTTATTGCAGTTGATAGGCTACGATGCTGTTCTTGAAAAAGGTAGGAACGTAAACGATTTTATCTTTTGCATTATAACCTATGTCCGCTGCATTTATTTTCTGGTCGCGGGTATCCAGCATCTTCTGCACATCCCCGTTTCCGCTGATATAATAAACCGAACCTTCCCAGCAGGTGGCGATGAAATCATTACCACCTACATGCTCCAGGCCATCGGCATTTCCATCCAGCCCATCGGCTATTTTAATCATGTTTTTCGAATTTCCGGCCACCCATAACGCTCCCTTATCGAGCAGGTATAATTTTCCGCTCAGGGCAAGCACACCGTTGGGCGCCTGCAGGTTAGCTAAAAAAATAGAGGCCCTGTTTTTTTCGATCTTATGAATCATTTTTGTTTTGGAATCGGAAACATACACAACGCCTTCGGGAGTTGCCGTAACGTCGTTCAGAAATTCAGCGCCCGGGAGTTTTATTTTTCTTACAATTTTTCCGGATGCGATATCTATAACGGCCATTTCATCAAGATCGGCCACCCAAAGCATGTTTTTTACCAGGGCCATTCCTTTCGGTGCGTTCAGGCCCGTCACCCAGTCGATAGTAATGATCTTTCCATCGAGTCCCAGTTTTCCTATCGAGCCCTTTCCATCTTTTTCGCCGGGATTTCCATCGATATTCGACACATACAACACCTGGTTTGTTCCATCAAATAATACAGATTCGGGAACTTTTAAAACAGAATCGGTAGCCCAGAGACGCGTGAGTGAATGTTGCGCATAAGAATGAGCAGCAACTATTGTCATGGTAAAAACCGCCAGCGTTCTGATCATGCTTTTCATCTTCAGGTATTTGATACAATTTATGAAATTACTTTACAGAAAACTTATAAATAGTCGTCTGCCTGTACTGCTCTCCGGGTCTTAACACGGTATTGGGAAAAGACGGGTGATGGGGAGAATCGGGAAAATGTTGCGTTTCGAGACAGAAACCGCTATGTCTTTGATACCTCGCACCATTTTTCCCCTTTAGTTTTCCATCGAGGAAATTACTTGTATAAAATTGCATCCCGGGCTCGGTGGTCCAGGTCTCCATGCGCCGTTTTGTTCCGGGATGATATACAGCGGAAGCAAGCACCAGCTCATTTTCCCGGTTACCGAAAACCCAGGTATGGTCAAAACCGCCTTTTATTTCCGGAAGATCTTTACCGATCGTCTTGGACGTTCTGAAATCCATTACCGAACCATCCACCGTTTGAAGCCTGCCGGTGGGAATATACTGTTCATCCACTTCAACAAAACGGTCGGCATCGATGAACATTTCATGATCGTGAATTGTTTTTTCTCCGGATAAATTAAAATAAGTGTGGTTGGTGAGATTCAGGATAGTGGGGCTGTCCGTCGAAGCAAGATAATCCAGCCGCAGTTCATTATTCTCATTCAGTGAATAAGTGATTTCGCAGGACAGATTTCCGGGGAATCCTTCTTCGCCATCGGGGCTGGTATAGGTTAATTTCAGCTTGTTACCCGATTGTTCCGCTTTCCATGTTTTCCGGTTGAAGCCTTCGATGCCGCCATGGAGCGTGTTCTCACTATTATTCACCGGAAGCTGGTAATGCTTTCCGTCGATCGAAAATTTTCCTTTAGCGATGCGGTTGGCATATCTGCCGGTGATGCAGCCAAAAAATGGATTTGCTTCCTGCAGGTATTCTTCAGGTGTATCGAAGCCCAGCACCACATCATCGATTTTTCCATCGGCGCCGGGAACAAAAATATTAGTGATCGTTCCGCCATAATCAATAGCGTTCACGATCATCCCGTTTGTATTTTTCAGGGTAAACTGCTGAATATTCTTTTCCATATCCGGTTCTAAAGTTAACTGACCACTTCTGCTTCCAGATCGTAATCATATGCTTTAATAATTCTTGCCTGCACAAATTCGCCTGCCGCTAATTTTTTTTCGGTATTTAATATTACTTCATTGTCTACTTCCACGCTGTCGAACTCGGTTCTGCCCAGGTATCTTCCGGATTCTTTCTTATCTACCAGCACTTTGAATGTTTTGCCGATCTTTTCCTGGTTTTTTTCATAGGAAATCTGCTGCTGCACATCCATGATTTCCCTGGCACGTTCTTCCTTTTCTTCCTGCGGAATAGTATCCGGAAGATCATACGCCGAAGTATTTTCTTCATGGCTGTAGGAAAATATTCCTACCCGGTCGAAACGATGATACTGTAAAAATTCTTTCAAAGCCTCCACATCGTTCCTGGTTTCTCCCGGAAACCCTGCAATAAGAGTGGTCCTGAGACATATTCCCGGAACTTTTTCCCTGATGGCGGTGATCAGTTCATCCATTTCCGTTTTCGTTATCTGCCGGCGCATGGCTTTCAGCATATTATCGCTGGCATGCTGCAAGGGCATATCGAGGTAATTACAGATATTTTCCCGTTCGCGCATCACGTCGAGAATTTCCAGCGGGAACCTGGAAGGATAGGCATAATGCAATCGTATCCATTCCAGCCCTTTAATATCAGCCAGGCGATGGAGTAGATCGGGCAGCATTCTTTTTTTATAAATATCCAGGCCGTAGTACGTTAATTCCTGCGCGATCAGCATAATTTCTTTCACGCCCATACGCACCAGCCCCTCAGCTTCTTTCACCAGGTCTTCTATAGAGCGGCTCATATGTTTGCCGCGCATCAATGGAATGGCGCAGAAGGAGCAGGTTCTGTTGCAGCCTTCGGAGATTTTCAGGTAAGCATAATGTTTTGGGGTAGCCAGGAGGCGCTCTCCGAGGAGCTCGGCTTTATAGTCGGCGTCGAATTGTTTTAGAATAGCGGGCAGTTCCATTGTTCCGAAGAAAGCATCTACTTCGGGAATCTCCTGTTCGAGGTTATTCTTATATCGTTCGCTCAGGCACCCGGTCACATACACTTTGTCGAGCTTTCCCCGCCGTTTAAGCTCTACCTGGTCCAGTATCGTATTGATCGATTCTTCTTTCGCTTTGTCAATAAACCCGCAGGTGTTCACCACCACGATATTGTGGTCCGATTTGCGGTTTTCATGCACCACATGGATATCATTTGCTGCCAGCTGTCCGCTCAGCACTTCGCTGTCAACCATGTTTTTGCTACAGCCGAGCGTAATGATATTTACCTTATCTCTCCTGAGGGTTCTTGTCTTCATAACGAAGCCGCAAAGGTACAATCAATGCACCATTTGCGGCTTCATTTAAATGAGTTATGATTCGGATTTACCTGTTGTTAAACGCATAGCGGAAACCAAGTCCGAAACGACCTGCCTGTGAACCACCACCATGTGTGAAGTAAAACTGAGGTCTCCAATCGAAAGAAATCGCGATTGGGGCAGCAGAAATTTTGTAATCAAGACCTGCCATCGGAATCAACACGAAGTCAGTCTGATGATAACCACGGTATCCCCAGAAACGCATAGCTGGACCGCCGCCTACAAACCATCTGAGTCCTGCAGCTCCTGCAATCTCCTGATGGTACTGATAAAACAGTTGAATGGAAGTGGTGTGATTGCCGAATAAAAGTTCAGCCTGACCAGCGCTGTTTTCAGTAAAGAAATGTTTAGCGGAAACTCCAACAAGCGTTCCGTCACCGAGATCTAAACCTAAGCCAACAGCGGTGCTATGAAACTGCCATCGGCTCCTGATGTTTTTTGTGCAGATACTTTAGATGCGCTGCCTAAGATGAAAAGGGCGATCAATCCGGCTAAAAAGCTTTTTTTCATATAAGTGTAATTTATGCAAAGAAATAAAAAAATTCACACTGGTCAATCACCCTTTAGAGGTATTTTCTAAATCAAACAGGCTGCTTACAAATTCGTGCTTGTTGAACAGTAGCAGATCTTCCATTTTTTCGCCCACCCCGATAAACCTTACAGGGATCTTAAACTGGTTGGCCACAGCCAGTACCACGCCTCCTTTAGCCGTGCCGTCTAGCTTGGTTATCGCTATTGCGGTGACATCCGTGGCGGCAGTAAATTGTTTGGCCTGTTCGAGAGCGTTCTGCCCGGTGGATCCGTCCAGGACAAGCAATACCTCGTGGGGAGATTCAGGAATAATTTTCCCCGTTACCTTTTTGATTTTCGTGAGCTCGTCCATCAGGTGCGCCTTGTTGTGAAGCCGGCCTGCCGTATCAATAATGATCACGTCCACACCCCTGGCCACGCCACTCTGTACCGTATCGAAAGCCACCGATGCAGGATCCGATCCCATCGATTGCTTTACGATGGGCACCCCGGTTCTTTCGCTCCAGATCGTTAGCTGTTCAACAGCCGCTGCCCTGAAGGTGTCTGCAGCGCCCAGGAGCACCGATTTTCCCGCCTTTTTGAAGTTGTAGGCCAGTTTACCGATAGTAGTGGTTTTTCCGGCCCCGTTTACACCTACAACGAGAATCACATAGGGTTTGGCAGGCAGCTCCGAAGTAAATGCATATGCGCTGCCGGGCGGATCGGTAAGCATGCCTTCTATCTCTTCCCTGAGCATCCTGTTCAGTTCGGAAGTGCCCATGTATTTATCCCGGGCCACTCTTTTTTCGATCCGGTCGATCACCTGAACAGTGGTGTCGATGCCCACGTCGGCACTTACAAGGGCATTTTCTAGGTCGTCGAGCACTTCTTCGTCTACGGTCGACTTGCCCGCAACCGCTTTGCTGATTTTTGAAAGAAATCCTTCCCTTGTTTTCTGAAGGCCCTGGTCGAGGCTCTCCTTTTCCTTTTTACCAAATAACTTATCAAAGAAACCCATGACTTACGATTTATGATATAAACACAAAAAGCTGTCCGGGCAACGAACAGCTTCTATGATGGTGCGGCGCACCCGATTATTTTTGGGTAAGGTATTCCTTAACCTTGTCTTTATGAACGATGGCTTCTTTAAAGGTATAAGCGCCAGATTTGGGACTGCGTACTGCACGGATCACTTTGGTCCAGTTCTTTGCCTCGGCCGCTGCCTTCTGGTCTTTCGTTTTGATGGCCGTTTTAGCTGCTTTTGCCATGTTTATTTAAGTTAAAAGTGAAAAGTAAAAACTGAAAAGTTGAGTTATATACTTTTAACTTTTAAGTTTTCTACTTTTAAATTGATTGGGTTAATTATTTGATTTCCTTATGAACGGTATACTTCTTCATGATCGGGTTGTATTTCTTCAACTCGAGCCTTTCAGGAGTGTTCTTTTTGTTTTTCTCGCTGATGTAGCGGCTGGTGCCGGGAAGACCGCTGGCCTTATGTTCGGTACATTCGAGAATCACCTGCACCCTGCTTCCTTTCTTTGCCATTTTCTTTAAGTTAAAAGTGAAAAGTCTAAAGTTAAAAGTGAATAGAGGCGGTAGGTCCCTGTCTATTTTTGAGTTTTAACTTTTTACTTTTAAGTTGATTATTTAGATTTTATGACCCTGCTCCCTAAGCTCCTTTACTACCTTGTACAAACCATTCTTATTGATAGTACGGATACCTTCGGTAGAAAGTTTCAAAGTGATCCACCTGTCCTCTTCGGCCAGGAAATAGCGTTTGGTCTGCAGATTAGGCAGAAACCTGCGCTTGGTCTTGATATTAGAATGTGATACCGTGTTTCCCGTCATAGGCACTTTACCGGTAATCTGGCATATTCTGGACATGTCAAAAAATTTGGACGGCAAAGGTCATAAAAATATTTTGTTTTACAAAACACTTTTTAAGTGGGGTTTCACGCAAAGCCGCAAAGATATCGCAAAGGGGCAGAGGATTTTGCTTTCCTTTGCGCCGCTTGAATTGATCTTCGCGTCCTTGCGTGAAATCCCTTAATTCACAATTTGTTAATTTGGCTTTACTTTATCCTTAATCAACTTTGGCCCGATAAACAGGGCGGATGACTACCATGAAACGTAAAATAATCGCAAGGGATATAAGCTGGCTTTCTTTTAATGCAAGGGTGCTCCAAGAGGCGGCCGACGGCACCGTACCGATGAAGGAACGAGTGAAGTTTCTGGGCATTTTCTCCAATAATACCGACGAATTCTACCGGGTGCGGGTGGCTACCCTGAAAAGAATGGTGGAACTGGGCAGCAAAATCAAGAACATGCACCTGGAAAACGATGCAGCCAGCATCCTGGAAGATATCCAGGAAATAGTGCTCGACCAGCAATCGGAGTTCCACCGCATCTGGGAAGAACTGAGGCTGGAAATGGAGCGACAGAAAATATTCATACTGACCGAGGCAGAGATCAACGCCGAACAACAGTTGTTCGTAAAAAAATATTTTGAGGAAGAGATACGCTCCAACATCATCCCCCTGATGATAGAAAGCATCGTACAACTCCCCTACCTGCGGGAAAAATCAATTTACCTCGGCGTGGTACTCTCTACCCGTGACCATTCACTCAAGCGCAAATACGCCGTTATTGAAGTACCCTCTAAAACAATGGGCCGGTTCAAAGAGCTGCCCGCTGCCCAGGGGGAGCACAATATCATCCTTCTCGAAGACGTGATCCGGTTCAACCTGAAGAATATTTTCTCTTTCTTCGGCTATGACCACTACGAATCCTGGATCTTTAAAGTAACCCGTGACGCCGAAATGGATATCGACAACGATATCTCCACTTCTTTTATTCAAAAGATTGAAAAAGGATTAAAAAACAGGAGAAAGGGCAAGGCGGTACGCTTTGTATACGACAGGGAAATGGACCCGCTGCTGCTCGATTTCCTGATGAAAAAACTGAACCTGACCAATAAGGACACGCTGATTCCGGGCGGCAGGATCCACAACTTCCGTCATTTCATGGATTTTCCCGATGTGTTTTCCGACAGCAGTCACCGCAACAAACCCTTTCTTCATCCCCTGCTGAAATATTCCAACAGGGTAACCGATGTGGTGTTGGAAAATGATGTCATGCTGAACTTTCCCTACCATTCTTTCGACCCCGTAATAGACCTGCTTCGCGAGGCCGCCATTGACCCGGAAGTGCATTCGATAAAAATTACCGCCTACCGGCTGGCGCCCAATTCGAAAATTGTAAACGCATTGGTCAACGCTGCCAGAAACGGCAAACAGGTAACGGTAATGCTCGAACTGCGGGCAAGGTTCGACGAAGAAGCCAATATCGAATGGAAGGATTACCTGGAACTGGAAGGGGTAAAAGTGCTGATCAGCATTCCCAACTTAAAAGTACACGCCAAGATCTGCCTGATCAAGAAAAGACATAACAACCACACTGTTCATTATGGCCTGGTAAGCACGGGCAACCTGAATGAAAAAACATCCACCGTATATGGCGACCATTGCCTGCTTACCTCCGACAGAAATATTATGGCCGATGTGAACCGGATGTTCACCTATCTCGAAAAATGGAAAGATGGAACGGAAGCGCTCAAACTCTGCAAGACGCTTATCCCTTGTCCCACGTCATTGCGTAAGGAATTGCATAAACTGATCAATAGGGAGATCCGCAATGCGCGCGAAAAAAAATATGCCGGCATCAGTTTAAAAATGAATTCGCTTTCAGATGTTGATCTGATCGAAAAATTATATGAAGCAGCAAAGGCGGGCGTGCATATCCGGCTGGTGATCCGTGGCATATTCTGCATGCTCTCGGAAAATAAAAAGTTTGTTCATCCCGTAAAAGCAATAAGTATTGTGGATGAATATCTCGAGCATGCGCGCCTGTTTATTTTCCATAACGACGGCAATGAAAAAGTGTATATCTCCTCTGCCGACTGGATGCAGCGCAATCTCGACCACCGTGTGGAAGTAACCTGCCCGGTCAAGGATGAAGGAATAAAGAAAATGCTGATAGCACTTTTTGACATACAATTGCACGATAATGTAAAGGCAAGAATACTGGATAATGAACTTAGTAATAAATATGTCAGGAAAAAAGGCGGCAGGAAAATCAGGTCGCAGGAAGAGATATACAATTATCTGCAGACTTTTAACGTGTAACCGATGAAACTTGCAGCAATCGACATAGGAAGCAATGCAGCGCGGTTATTGATATCCGAAGTGTTTCCCAACGACGACGGCAAGCCCCAGTTTCAAAAGCTGAACCTGATACGGGTGCCCCTGCGGCTCGGATTTGACGTGTTTGAAAATAAGATGATCTCTCCCGGCAGGGAAGAAATGATCGTAAGCACAATCAGGGCGTATAAACTGCTCTGCGATGTATATGAAGTACAGCACCTGAAGGCCTGCGCCACCTCGGCCATGCGCGATGCGAAGAATGGCGCACGAATCATCGAGCGTGTAAAGGAAGAGACGAATGTCGGCATAGAGGTCATTTCAGGAGATGCAGAAGCCAGCCTGATCTATGAAAATCATATCGCCGAAAATATGGATAAGAACCATTCTTATTTATATATCGACGTGGGCGGCGGTAGTACGGAACTGACTTTCTTCGCCGATGGCCGGCTGGTATTCAAGCGATCCTTTAATATCGGCACCATCCGGTTGCTTAAAAACCAGGTAGACAATTTTTTATGGGATGAAGCACGGGATTTTATCAAAAGAGAAACACGCGGCCATGAAGGCGATATCGTTGCAATCGGTTCCGGAGGAAATATCAACAAAATATTTTCTTTATCGAAACGAAAAGAAGGAAAACCATTGCAGCTCGAACAACTGAAGGACTATTATCGCGAGCTCGGAAGTTTTTCCGTGGAAGAAAGAATCAGAATATACAAATTGAAAGAAGACCGTGCCGACGTAATCGTGCCCGCACTTTTAATTTATGCGAACGTGATGCGCTGGGCGAATATCGGGGAAATATATGTGCCGAAGATCGGTTTGGCGGACGGCCTTATCCAGCATTTATATGAACAAGTTAAAAGTGAAAAGTAAAAACGTAAAAACCGCCTGTATTTAAACTTTTTACTTTTAAGTTTTAAGTTTTAACTTTTCACCATGAGTGTCAACAAGGAGATCAAAAAGATCACAACCAAAACGCTGCAAAAAATGAAAGAGAACGGAGAAAAAATCTCTGTGCTCACCGCATACGATTTTTCTTTTGCCAGGTTATTCGATGCAGCCGGTGTGGACATGATCCTTGTAGGCGATTCCGCATCGAACGTGATGGCGGGACACGAGACCACGCTTCCCATTACGCTCGACCAGATGATTTACCATGCCTCCTCCGTTATCAGGGGTGTGAGCAGAAGTCTGGTAATTGTCGATCTGCCCTTCGGCTCCTACCAGTCGAATTCCAAAGAGGCGCTGGCATCCGCCATACGAATCATGAAAGAGACCGGCGCACACGGCATTAAACTGGAAGGCGGCGAAGAAGTGCTGGAATCGGCCAAACGAATTCTTGCCGCAGGCGTTCCCGTTATGGGGCACCTTGGGTTAACCCCCCAGTCTATCTATAAATTCGGCACTTACACGGTGCGCGCTAAAGAAGAAGCCGAAGCGATAAAGCTGAAGCGTGATGCCAAATTGCTGGAAGAAGCCGGTTGTTTTGGCGTGGTGCTGGAAAAAATTCCGGCCTCGCTGGCCCGCGAGGTTTCTTCATCGCTTTCCATCCCCACCATCGGCATCGGTGCAGGCAACCATTGCGATGGCCAGGTGCTGGTAATGCACGACATGCTCGGCATCAACACCGAATTCAAACCACGTTTTTTGCGCCAGTATCTAAATCTCGCCGATCAGATCACCAAAGCGGTTGAACAATATGTAAGCGATGTAAAATCCAGGGACTTCCCGAACGAACAGGAACAATATTGACACGGGCCGGGTTAGCGGCTGCAACGTCGAAACAATGATTTATCTTGCGCCGAAATTTCGTTATGAATATTTTTTCTTCCCTTCCCGGTATTAGTGAATCGAATGAAGGTATTTCTACCGGCAGCCGCTGGATAAAAGGCCAGGGCCCCAAATTAGAGTCTTTCTCGCCCGTTGACGGAAAATTAATCGGCAGCGTTTCATGTGCCGCTAAAAATAATTATGAAGAGGTAGTGACTGCAGCCGGGCAGGCGTTCCGGGAATGGCGCTCATGGCCCGCACCGCGCCGCGGAGAAATCGTTAGACAGATCGGAGAAGCGTTACGGCAACATAAACCTGCACTCGGCAGACTGGTTTCCTATGAAATGGGAAAAAGCCTGCAGGAAGGATACGGTGAGGTACAGGAAATGATCGATATCTGTGATTTTGCCGTGGGGTTATCCAGACAGTTGCATGGCCTCACTATGCATAGCGAGCGTCCGGGCCACCGTATGTATGAACAATGGCACCCGCTTGGCATTACCGGCATCATCTCCGCATTTAATTTCCCCGTTGCCGTATGGAGCTGGAACGCCATGCTGGCCTGGGTTGAAGTATTTGCAAAGAATAATGTTCCCGAAGGGGTTTCCGGTTTAGTTATCGGCGAAAGGGAAGTGGGCGAATGGCTCGCGGCAGATGAACGGGTTCCGCTGATTTCCGCCACCGGTTCTACCCGCATGGGTAAAGCAGTCGGTGCAGTGGTGGGCGCAAGGCTGGGAAGAGCATTGCTCGAACTCGGTGGCAATAACGCCATTATCATTTCAAAAGATGCAGACCTGGATATTGCCGTTTTAGGAAGCTTATTCGGCGCAGTAGGAACGGCCGGGCAACGGTGCACAACGACACGCCGGTTAATTATTCAGGAAGACATTTATGAAAGCATAAAAAATAAATTGGTGTCCGCCTATAAGCAGCTATCCATCGGCAACCCGCTCGATGAAAAAAATCATGTGGGCCCGCTGATAGACAAAGCAGCAGTGGATGCTTACCTGCAATCTATAGCGGCCTGTAAAAAAGAGGGTGGCAATTTTGTTGTGGAAGGAGGAGTACTGGAAGGGAAGGGTTATGAAAGTGGCTGCTATGTACGGCCCTGTATTGCGGAAGCACAGGCCGGTTATAAAATCGTACAGCACGAAACCTTCGCCCCCATTTTATATTTATTGAAATATAAAACCATCGATGAAGCCATAGCGATACAAAATGGCGTTCCCCAGGGATTGTCGTCTTCGATCATGACCCTCAACCTGCGCGAAGCAGAACAGTTTCTTTCGCAGGCCGGCAGCGATTGTGGAATTGCGAACGTGAATATCGGCACTTCCGGCGCCGAGATCGGCGGGGCTTTCGGAGGCGAAAAGGAAACCGGCGGCGGGCGCGAGAGCGGCAGCGACGCCTGGAAAAACTACATGCGCAGGCAAACCAATACAATAAATTATTCCACAAAACTACCTCTGGCTCAGGGAATTAAATTCAACGTATAGAGTTTTAACGTAATAAAGAGGCATTTAAGGCGTTATTGGAAAACGAAATATCCAATGATCATGAGAAAGCCGTTTATCACTATCGCCCTGCTATTTACCTTTTTTCTGTCCTATTCACAGATGCGGGTGGCGATACTCGGCGGCCCGGTTTCAGCTTCTGTAAAGGAAAAAAATTCCCTGCCAGGCTGGGATACGGACATCAAACCCGGTTATACCCATCATGCGGGCCTGCACCTGGGCGTGCTGCTGGAAATGCCAATCAATCACAATTTCTCGTTTCAGCCCGGTATCATGTACATGGCCAAGGGCAGAAAATATTTCATGAATAATGACACGGCCGCATCCATTATCTCGGATACCATGGCGATGTCTTCCAATCTTTCCGTTAACTATATTGAAGCTCCCCTGAATATTGCTTATCGTGTACCACTCGCGAAAAAGATCAATTTCATGATAAGCGCAGGCCCGTATATCGGATTTTTTTATAACGGCTCGCAGAGGAATGAAACCAGGATCTATTCTTCCAACAACATAAAGAGTGAGAACATAAAATTAGAAACAGGCAGCGGAACAGGGAAAGTGAAGACGGTCGATATCGGCTGGAACGCCCGTGCAGGCTTCGAGATCGGCAGCCTGATGGTGTCCGGGTTCATGAGCCAGGGACTTACTAATTTTTACAAAGCTTCCTACGACGGAACCTTTAAACATCATGTTGTGGGCGCTTCATTAGGATTCTGGCTGAATAAGCTGGCGAAGCCTGAAAAAGCGAAGCCCATTGTTCTGCCGGTGAAATCACCAGTAGACACCATTGCATTCAAAGACACCGATGGCGACGGCATTTCAGATGAAGCCGACCAGTGTCCGACAGAACCCGGCACTCCTGAATTTAATGGTTGCCCGGTTCCCGACACCGATGGTGACGGGCTGATCGATACGGAAGATAAATGCCCGACAGAGTACGGTCCGAAATCAAATGGTGGCTGTCCCGTAAAGAAAGACACTTCAATAAGCGAAATCGAAAAACGCGTTAAGCTCGCTGCCAAAAGAATATTCTTCAATGCCAATAGCGATCAACTCACGCTCAAATCGACCGATCCGCTGGATGAAATCATCACATTGCTGCAGGAATACCCCTCTCTGAAGATCATCATAGAAGGGCACACGGATGCCAGCGGCAAGGCCGAATCAAACAAGATTCTGTCACAGAAAAGAGCCGAAGCAGTGCAACATTACCTCATCGTAAATGGTATTGATGCGTCGAGGCTCTCGGCTGTGGGCTACGGTTCCGAGAATCCGCTGGATACGAACAAAACACCGGAAGGCCGTGCCAGAAACCGCCGGGTGGAATTCAGCCTGGTGAGATAAAGCCCGTGAGCCAGTACCGGGCTCCGGAACTTTTGGGTGTTTAACACCACGCACCACTCATGTAATATTATAGCAACCGGTGGCGGTTATTGCATATTTTTACCGCCAAACAAAAAAACTATAATGAGCAGAGTGTTTAAATCAGGTTTCATAGTCCTTACCCTGGCGGCCACTTCATTCAATTCGTTCTCACAATTCAACTCAAAGTCTACGGATCTGCCTCATGGCTGGCATCTTCTCGATAAAGCGAAAGACGGATATAATGGTATCAGCGCCGCCCAGGCCTATGAATTTGTAAAATCAAAAGGGCTGAAAAGCAATACCGTACTGGTGGCGGTTATCGATTCAGGTATAGATACGCTTCATGAAGATCTGAAAGATGTGATCTGGATGAACCCCAAAGAAATTCCGGGCAATGGCATCGACGACGATCACAACGGTTACACCGATGATATCCACGGATGGAACTTTATCGGCGGCAAAGACGGAAGAAATGTGAAAGAAGATTCATACGAAGGAGCCCGGGTATATCATGCATTAAAAGCAAAATATTCAGGAAATATCGACACCGCTTCACTGAAGGGCGATGCGCTCGATGAATATAAAATGTGGCTGAAAGCAAAGAAAAAAGTAGAAGGAGGCGGGGGCGCGGACATGGGCATTGATCTTTCCATGCTTCAAAAAGCACTGAACAACGCAAAGAAAAGCGACAGCGTGCTGAGAAAAGCGTTGAACAAAGACACGTTTACCGGAAATATGCTCGATACGTTCAACGCTGTTACACCTTCCGAGAAAGCAGCCAAAGGCGGACTGGTGTACCTGTTCCGCGCCAACCAGATGATGGAAACAACAAATGTTGAATTCCTGGAAGGTTTCGGCGAATTTGTAGAAGGCGAACAACGCAAGGCAGATGCAAAAGAAAAAGCACCTCCTGCTTACCGCCACGACATCGTACAGGACAATGAAGAGGATATCAACGACAGATATTACGGCAACAGTGATGTAATGGCGGGAACGCCTTTCCATGGCACACACGTTTCCGGAATTATTGGCGCCTCCAGAAACAATGGAAAAGGCATGGATGGGATTGCAGATAATGTGCGGATCATGATGATACGTGCAGTTCCCGATGGTGACGAACATGACAAGGATATTGCACTGGCCATCCGCTACGCGGTAGACAATGGCGCCAAAGTGGTGAACATGAGTTTTGGAAAAGAATTTTCGCCCGAAAAGAAATGGGTGGATTCTGCGGTGAGATATGCCGAATCAAAAGGAGTATTGCTGGTGCATGCCGCAGGTAATGATGCCAAGAACATCGACTCTGCAGATAATTTTCCCAATAACAGGCTGAAGCAATGGAATACCGAAGCAACCAACTGGATCACCGTAGGTGCCAGTGGCGATGAAAACATCGGCGGTATCACGGCTCCTTTCTCCAACTACGGAAAAGAGCAGGTGGATATCTTCGCGCCGGGCGTAAAAATATATTCAACTATTCCAGGAGGAAATACCTATGGTAATGCCCAGGGTACCAGCATGGCCTGCCCCGTAGTAGTGGGCGTCGCCGCATTCCTGCTCGAATATTTCCCAACGCTCACACCCGAACAACTGAAATATTGCATTATAAAATCAGCACAGGCGCCCGCCGGCCAGGTTAAAAAGCCAGGAACAGATGAGATGGTTTCGCTTGCTGATATTAGCCGAACAGGTGGTGTGGTAAATCTTTACGAAGCCGCAAAGATTGCAGCTACTTTGAAACCTGAAGGAAAAAATAAGAAAAGCAGGAGATCACCAAAAACCAAAATGGTGAATATCCAGAGATAATAATCCGGAAAGAAAATGAGAGTAAACCCCGGGCTGCGCCTGGGGTTTCTTTTTAACTTTTTTTCCTGTCAAGTAACTGTGCCGTAAACGCGTCATAAATTACCGTCAGCTCCGGATATTCTTTTAATAATTTTCTTTGAGCAATAAGGGTGTCCGTATCCTTTCTTGCGGCAGGGCCCGTCTGCAGCAAGGCCGGTGAATTATCCCTGAGCCGCGCCGCGCCTTCTGCTATAAGCGGAAGAATTAACCCGAAATCTACTCCTTCCCTATCGCAATATTCTTTTGCCAGCGTGTACAAATAATTCGAAAAATTATTAACTACAACCGCGGCCAGGTGAAGCTTCTTTCTTATTTCATCGTCCGCTGGCTGCACGTTTTCAGAAATGCTTTTCGCCAATTGAGATAATTTTTCCTTTACCTCCCCTGTATTTCCATCGATCAATATCGGGATGCCGTTGATCACGTCCAGTTCCTTTCGCAGGGACTGCAACGGATAAAATACCCCATACTGCGGGCTTATATTTTTCAACACATCTATTGATATACTGCCGGCAGTATGTGCCACCAGCTTAGTAGTGAAAAAATTCCACTCTTCAATCCTGCTTAATTCATTGTCCGAAATGGCAAGCAGGTAAACGTCTGCTTCAGGAGAAATATCTTTTACCGCCCAAACAGCCCTGGCGCCTACCTGTTCAGCCAGTATTTTCGCGTGGTCCGGGTTGCGGCTGTATACCTGCAAAAGGGGATGCCCGGCAAGGTGCAATTTCCTGGCCAGCACGGTTCCAACATTCCCCGAGCCCATCATCACGATACGCATAATTATTTTTTATAGATTTACAATCTTAATGAAGTTAGCACAAAAATCAGTGGTCGCTTACTACCGGACAAAACTCAGGCTGCTATCGGTATTGTCTAGCCGAAAAGCAGCTGCAAGTGCTTTCGATCTTTTTTGTCGCCCGCTGCGACGGTCAAAAAGAAAGACCCCCGCAATTTTTGGCAAAGCGGAGGCGCTGTCTTTTAAAGTTGATGATTATACCATCAGTGCACACCGGTGGAAAGCCGAGGGAGCCCAAAGAGTGCTGATCATTCACGGATTCGAATCCGCCTCCAAAAATTTTGAAAGATATATTTCGCTGTTAACGGATAAGAAATATGAAGTGGTGGTTTTCGATGCGCCGGCGCATGGCGCTTCTTCGGGAAAGAGAATTAACCTGCCGCTTTACCTGAAAACGCTCGTAAAGGTTAATGAATTATACGGCCCCTTCGACGGATTCATTGCGCACTCATTCGGTGGTCTGGCGCTGGCGCATTTCCTTGAAATCGTTCCGCATGATGAAGCGGTCCGCGCAGTATTGATTGCACCGGCAACAGAAACGGTTACCACCATCAATTCTTTTTTCGAATTTCTGGGCCTTTCTCAAAAAGTGAGAGAAGAATTTGACAAAATTATTTTCCGCGCCAGCGGATATTATCCTGAATATTTTTCAGTAAGCAGGGCCATCGGCAACATCAGGGCCAGGGTATTATGGTTTCATGATGAAGAAGACGAACTTACTCCTGTTCAGGACGCGCTGAATGTGAAAAAAGCCGCCCATCCCCACGTTTCCTTCCGTATTACCAGGGGACTGGGGCACCGCCGTATTTACCGCGATGAGAAAATAGTTAAAGAGATCATCGGCTTTATCTGAAAAATACCACAGTCGCCGGAAGGTTGGATTTTCGTTATTCCATGACGAAAAAAGGATATAATCCGATCGCCGGCGGTTAGTGATTTCTTCCTTCAACCATCGGTACAAAAGAAAAATTATTGAATTTTTCTTCCGAATTGCTGCCATCTTCATTTTTAATGATACGCAGCATACGCTGAACCGCTCCGCTCTCGCCTACCGGGATAACCATTTTCCCTCCGGGCTTTAACTGTTCTAACAGGCGTGGTGGAATATATGGAGCTGCAGCCGTTACGATGATTTTATCAAACGGGGCGAAAGTGGGCAGGCCCTCATAACCATCGCCATAGAAATATTTGATGTTGGGATATTTTTTTATGAGGATGAAATTCTTCAGCTCATCGTATAACTTTCTCTGCCGCTCGATGGTAAACACTTTGGCTCCCATCTCGGCGAGTACCATAGCCTGGTAGCCACTGCCTGTGCCGATTTCCAGCACCTTGTCGTATTGCTTTATTTCCAGCAGCTGGGTCTGGTAGGCCACGGTATAGGGCTGCGAGATAGTTTGCGATTCGGCGATTGGAAAGGCTTTGTCTTCGTAAGCCACTTTATCGAATGCCGAATCGAGGAAAAAATGCCTGGGGATATCGTTGATCGCTTTTAACACCCGTTCATCTGTAATGCCTTTCTGCTTCACCGTTTCAACGAGTTGCTTTCTTAATCCCTTGTGGCGGTAAGAGTCTTCGTAATTTTTCATCTCGCGGCAAATATAGCCAAGAGTTTTTCAGCTTAGCACAACTGTTCATTTTGGCACTAATTCATTTTTAGTTACTTTTGCCCGGCAAAACCAGGTCCGGTAGCTCAGTTGGATAGAGCAACTGCCTTCTAAGCAGTAGGTCATTGGTTCGAATCCAATCCGGATCACTTCCCGGGGCAAGTCAGAATTTAACCGACTTGCCCCATTTTTTGAATTCCCAATTCCATTACTTGCGGTGCACAATTATTTCCGGATTAAGCAGGAACGGGTTATACAATGTAACACTATTTTTAAAAAGGTAAAATGATCTTAAAACAAATATTTCTTCCCATATTATAAATTCCCAGGCGCCCGTCTGGCGACGTCATATAATACTCAAAATATTTTAACCGACTTAAATTTGATTGATAGGACTTATCAAGCAAATTATTCATCTGCAATTGGACCTGCAGCGTTTTTGATTTTGAATATCTAATTTCCGTTACAGTGCCAAAATTTAATAAAACATAAGCAGGCGTTGATGTTTCGGTGTTGTTCAACGCTAAATATCGGTCCTGCGCTGCCGAAAATTCCATTTCAATTTTTGGTGTCAAATAAGTAAAATATTTTGAATCAGGGTTTATTGTTTTCGAGATACTACTCAATAATTTCAACGGCGGGATAAGCGGCAAATATTCACCGTTTATACCTTTGCCTTTGTACGTTGTTTTCCTGTTAAAGCCATACACAATAGCTAAGCTATTGTCAAATCTGAAACCCCGTAACTTTTCAGGATGAATGGCGGCCCAAATCTCTGCTCCATATAACTGTGCTGCGGCTTGTTGATATTGATATGTCTTGTTTCCCTGGGCATCCAGGATGGGATTCCTGTTCGCGTCCGTTACCAGATTAAGATAGATATAATTTTGAATATTATTATTAAATATACTTATATCAGCGGAAAAATTGTTGAACCTTGCACTTGCTCCAATGTCTTCCTGCAAAGAAAATTCCGGATTAAAATTTCTGTTCCCGAGATAAATGATATGTGCCCCCGGATCAAGCCCGTTACTTCCCATTTCAGTAATGTTCGGCGCCCTGTAAGCTCTCCCGATATTAGCCTTTAGACTGATTTGCTGTGTTATCTGAAACGTCAACCCGGTACTTGCCGACAGACCCTGAAAAGTTTTTTTGTATGCAGTAAATTGCAATATTGCATTAGCAGTATCGGCAGTATTTACATGCTCCTCAAAACCTGTTGAAGGATTTTCCTTTACAAAAAAATCCTTCCATTGGATATGCCGAATATCATAACGTACCCCGCCAATTACACTCCATTTGTTATATTTCCATTTTGCATACACATACATACCTTCATCATACAAATTGTAATCCGGAACAGGAAAATCCGTAGCACTCAAACTTTTATTCTTCTGCAGCATCCCGTTAACGCCAATGGCAGCTTCAATATTTGAAAACTTCGGCATATTATATCGCAGACCGTAATTCAATGTATTCAAACGCACATACATTCCTGCCTGTTCGGGCATCGTAGGATGATTGTATTCTCTGCGTACATTCTGCTGAACGCCCAGCAAAACATCAATATCGCCATTATCAAGCTGATAAAAACCATGCATGTACATCCTGTAATGTTGAATATGCTGCGAAAGTGCCGGCACTTTGTACGAGTTCAGTTCTGCATCAGAAACAATCGGTCGATTCCTGATCGTGTCGTTATCCCCTTCATAGATTTGTTTGGTAAAATTTCTTGTGAGGCTATCGCGGCTCCCGTCAGGAATCGCCTGTCGGTTGTCGTACAATGTAAAATTAAAATACGTTGAACCCTTTCCGGTCTTATATCCCGCAAGAGCGGATAAACTTTTCTCATCAAAATTGGTGAGATAAACTCTTCCGTCAATAGCGTTGCGATAGTTTTTCGCCATACGATAAGATCCGCGAACGGAAAACAAAAAGTGGTTATCGTTATAACCCAGTCTTAAGCCGCTTCCGATTAAGTTATTGTTGGTTTGATATTCGCTTATAAATTTTCCATGTAATTTTTTATCATTACTATTAGGAACAAAAGGGAAAAAACTCAAAACGCCGGCCAGCGCATCAGAACCATACATCAGACTTGACGGACCTTTTATTACTTCTACCCTGTCAATATTGTAAGCATCCACCTCAATGCCGTGTTCGTCGCCCCATTGTTGCCCTTCCTGACGAATACCATCATACAGCGTGAGCACACGATTGTATCCAAGTCCGCGAATAAAAGGTTTTGAAATATTTACCCCCGTTTTAACAGCATTTAACCCGGGCACATTTTTTACCAGCACATCAATAATGTTGCACTCATTTGTTTGCTCAATTTGTTTAGATGAAACACTTGCAATAGCAATCGGATTTTCCCTAATAAGTGTTGCTTTCGAAACACCTGTTACCACCACTTCATTTAATGATTTGCTAATTGCAGTTAAAGAAACAGTAATTGTAAAATTTTCATTTTCTCTGATACAGATTATCTTTTCAAAGTTATCGTAACCAATGGCGGACACCTGAAACATATAATCTCCACCAGGAATATTTTTAATAACAAAACTACCCACGCTGTCTGTTACGGTTCCCAAAGCTATTCCTGTCAACTTTATGCTCGCATAGGGAACAGGTTCCTTTTCAGATGTTACGTAGCCTGAAATCACTGCCGTTTGAGCGGTGGTAGCAAACGAGAACAGCTGAACAAGTAAGAACGACAAGATGAATTTCATAAACCGCTATCGATAGTTCGATTAGCGAAAATATAAAAGTTAGATAAGTCTAACAAAATATTTTTATAAATCTATCTATATTTGCGTATATGTTGTCCCAAACAGAAGAAAACTATCTCAAAGCACTGTTTCATCTCACTTCGGAAACTGCTGATAAATCCGAAGCGGGAACGAACGAACTGGCAGCCACGCTTAACGTGAAGCCTGCCACAGTCAACGATATGCTCAAAAAGTTAAAAGACAAAAAATTGATTGTCTATGAGAAATACGGGAAAATATCTCTTACCGCTTCAGGGAAGAAACAAGCTATCGAAGTGGTACGAAAACATCGTTTGTGGGAAACGTTCTTATATGAAAAATTACAATTCAGTTGGGATGAAGTACATGAAGTTGCCGAACAATTGGAACATATACATTCATCCAAACTGATAGAACAACTGGAAAAATTTTTAGGATATCCTGAAGTTGATCCACATGGTGATATTATTCCCAATGCAAGAGGTGAATTAAAATCACAAATTCGTAAAACATTGTCGCATGTTGTTGTCGGAAAAACCTGTAAGCTTGTTGCCGTAAAAGACAATAGCGCTTCATTTCTTCAATATGTTGTCAAAGTAGGTTTGGGATTGAGCAGTAAAATAAGAGTAATCAGCCGTCAGGATTTTGACGGCACAACGGAAATCGAGATCAATGGAAAAAAATCAATCGTCAGCCAGAAATTTGCAGAGAATATTTGGGTTGTATAAATAATTTAAATAACCGGCAATATCATTATGACATCAAAAGATCGTCAAAATTTTCAATTTTAAATATTTACAATTCACCTGGCCGCTTTAGGTCCGCTAAAAAGATTGATTTCCAGGGCGTCTATGCATTCTTCTACTGACGCTCTATTATGTATGATGTCCATAAGCACTTTGGTGATGAGTGCAGGATTTTTATGCTGAATGATATTACGACCGTACACTATCCCGGAAATACCCTGGTCAACGAGCTTTTTAGTGCGGATGACCAGCTCTTCGGCGCTCACTCTTCCTCCTCCCCTTACCAATACAGGAACATCACCCGCGATTTCTACAACCTTATAATAATCTTCAATAACGGCTGTCGGATCGGCTTTAATGATATCTGCCCCCAGTTCAACCGCCTGCCTTACTAAAGGCAAAATCTTTTTTATATCTCCGTCCACCATATAACCGCCGGCTTCTTCGTTGGGCCTGAAAACAAGCGGCTCGATCATCATTGGCATACAGTAAATCTCCGATTCGGATTTTAGCCTGAGAATGTTGTCTATACATTGCGCCGTCACTTCCGGCGCTCCCGGAATACTGAACAAATTAACGCACATACAGGTTGCATCGGCCCGTACAGCCTGCAATGCCGGGTCCTGGATCATTTTACTGAATGCCAAAGCCGGCAATGATTTACCATACACATTCGCAACATCCACACGGAGAACAAGCGATGGTTTATGGCTGACCTTCATGGGCTGCAAATGCTTTACCTGCCCTGCTGTCAACTGTATAGCATCAGGTCCGGCGTCAACAATTGTCTCCACGGCAGTTTTTATATTTTCAATGCCGCTTAAAAATTCCCATTCATTAAAAAAGCCGTGGTCTATTGCAACATCAAAGCAACGCCCGGAAACAGGATTAAAAAGTCTGTTCAATCGATACTGCTTCATCACTGTAATTGTTGTTGATTTATTTTCCTAAAACGCTTTCTCACCCGGTTGTTAATCGCAATATTATTCCCACATTGCATTGATCGCCGCCACTGTTTTGTCTACCAGGAATTTTCCGCCCACAGGTCCGACAGGATTGGCCATTGCACTATAGCCGCCTCCCTGCAACGCTTTTTCCGTTGGCAGGTAATCACAATAATCGCAGCTCAACTGCACAATAAAAGTTTGCTTTGCATTGCTGCGCCCCATCATACGAAATCCATAATCGACGAAAAGTTCAAATGAGTTCGATGCGATGGCTACATCTCCCAGGCGGATAACATGAAGTTCCATTGTATAGTTCCGAAAAGAATGCTGGTTATGATATTGGGCAATAGTGGCATCCATCTTTCGCACAACACCGTAATCCGATTTCTTGTTATCCCAGGGGCCAAAAGATGCTATGTTCTCATTTTCTTTAATCTCAGCCAGGAATCGGTTCCACGCGGTCCCGGGAGAATTTTCATCTTTGGGTTCCCTTGCATGAATTTTTGCGGCAATTGCGGATGCCTGTTTAAATTCTTCTTCGGAAACGACCCGGGTAGGAACACTGATATCTTCCACGATATGTTTGAAAACAGCCTGGTAATTAATATTGGTTTGGGCTTTTTCATAACCTTCTTCCACGGCCTGTGCAAGCCTCTTTCCAATTGCTGACATTCCGGGAGCATCCCACATATTGGCCTCACCCGCTTTATAATTCCTCGGAAGGTCGCGCGGCGACAGATCTCCTGCAGCACCACATTGTGCAAGGATGAAGATCTTTTTCGAAAATAGTTGCTCCAGGCGTTTTCTGACCTCACTCCAATAGTCGGCTGAAACGAAGTATTTCGACTCGGTTACCTGAGCCGGGCAGGCAACATTCATGACGATTCCTGTAAGTTCCCTGTTTTCATTCCAGCAAAAAATCATCCCCACACCCGAATCCGTAGGACCCTCAATGCCCATAATATCATCCCGGTTGACAGCTCCATACATTTCGGCCGAGCCATCCTGGTACTGCACACGCCGGTTGTGGCCCACAACTGCATAGGCCAGCGCATCACTGACCCCCGCAGGTTCCCGGTTGTTCCATGCAGCTTTTGCCACTTCCGCAAGCTTTTCAATTAAGAAAATTCCATAATCCGATGATGCTTCAGGATCAGGACCCGAATGGGTATGCGTCGCATTGATAAATAATTTTCGTACATCAAAGCCAGGCAACTGGCCCTTAAGGTTTTGCTTCACCTTATCCTGCAACTCCTTTGTCACCCAAATCAAGTCTATCGAAATCATAATAGCCTGCTCACTGCCCGAATTTGTTTTGGCTTCAATGGCACAGGCTGTCGCTGTTAAACGGCTCTCGATAAATTCTGATCTGCGTTCATAATATTGTCCATGAAGCAGAACAGGTTCTGCAGGCGTGATGTCTTGCATTGCCCAGCCAATAAAAAAATTAGTTGTAGTCGGGATCATAAAACATACATTTGAAACTGCCGTTATAAAATTCTACCGGATCAATTACCGGTATCCAAATTCTTTTTCAACTTCTGAAATTGCTTCTTCAATCAGGTCCATTCCTGTCTTCGCATATTTTTCATCCATAATAAGTGGTGGCGACATACGTAAAATATGACCGGCAGGAATCCAGGCCAGCCCCTTTCTGAATGCCTTTTGATACACCAGTTTGCCCGCTTCATCAAATGGTTCTTTAGTCAGCTTATCTTTCACCAGCTCTATTCCCAATAAAAATCCTTTTCCTTTTACATCACCGATAATGGGGTGTTCCTGTTTCATTTTTTCCATTCGATCCATAAAGAATTTACCTACACTGCGCACATTCTCAAGAATATGCTCTTCTTCAATCACTTCAAGCGAAGCAAGCGCAGCGGCGCAGGCCATAGGGTTACCGCCATAACTGGACGATGCGGAGATCTTTTCCAGGTATTCCCCATGCTCTTCATTCACCACCATGGCCGTCACAGGAAATCCATTTCCAAAAGATTTACCAAACGTTACAATATCCGGCACCACATCCCAGTGATTAAGCGTCAGCCATTCGCCGGTGCGCCCCATACCTGCCAGCACTTCATCGTCAATCAGCAGGATATTATGTTTCCCGCAGAGTTTTTTCAGCTTGGGGAAAAAATCATCCGGAGGAAATATACTACCAGCCCAGCCCTGCACAGGTTCCAGGATAAAAGCCGCAACGTTTCCAACAGTTCCTTCTACCAGGAACTGTTCGTAAAACCGGATATACGCATCGGTGTCGATGGTGCCATCGGCTTTAGACCACAGAGGCCTGTAAGGATCAGGGCGAGGCACCATATAAAACCCGGGAGCTCTTGTTGGCCCGTAACTAAAGGTTTCCCCGCGGTACATTTGGGCACAACTTACAGCGGCCATGGTTTTGCCATGAAAATCACGATAGGCAGAAATGAACTCGTGACGGTTTGTGATTGCACGAGCTGCCCTGATCGCAGCTTCCACGGCGGTAGTGCCATCCGAATATAATTGAATCGCATTCAATTTTCCCGGAAGAATGCTTCCCATTTTTTCCACCAGTTTTTCTTTCACAGGCGTGGTAAAATCATGTGCATTCATGAGCCGCTTCGCCCAAAATGAAATAGCTTCCGATATTTTAGGATGGCAATGTCCCAATGATGTGACATATATCCCTGATGAAAAATCCAGGTATTTGTTTCCATCCACATCGGTGAGCGTAATACCCGCCCCTTCCTCAAAACTTACCGGGAACAGCTTCACCTGGGTGCTGAGCCCTTTCATATACCTGGCCGTATTGGCATGCTGTCTCACCGAATTCGGGCCGGGAACCTCGCTGATTATTTTAGGAATACCGTTGGCCGATTTCTTCCACCAGTCTTTCGAAACGCTTTTCATGCCGCTGTCTGACATTGCAGTTGTGTACATTTTAAAATTCGTTTTAATCTAATAAATAGTATTGACCGGAGTGAACACTTTGACTTTTTGCGCACCTTTCAGCTGTTCTTCTTTCATGCTTTCCCAATTCTCCAGTTCTTCATAAATATCCATGCAGTATAAATTATTCCTTCCTGCAATATTACTAAGCTGGATAGCTGCCTGCGGAGTTTCATTATTAAGAATGGCGGTAAGGAAAGCAGCTACCGCAGTGTCTCCCGCCCCCGATGCATTCTTCACTTTTTTTTGATCAAGCGGGTAAGCAGTACAGCTTAACTCGCATTGGTTCCACTTATCATCCGAAAACAGACCAAAATCATTTCTGAGAACAGACACATCGCCCGTTGCCAGGTATGCACCACGATGCGCCATTTTAATTAATACTGCCTTCGCGCCAAGATGCAGAATTTTACCGGCCACCTTCCGGACCATCTCAAACGGAACATGGTCCACAAAATCTGCATGTGCACCGGACTGAGAAAGTTGCTGGTACAATTCCGGCACCACCACCTGTATGGCTTCTTCTATACTCGGAACAAAAATATCCACATAAGGCAGCGTATTTCGCAGTATTTCCGGCCAATTAACTTTTCCGGATTCACTCCCCGTATCCGGCAGGCTAAAATCGAGAGAAGTTAATACATTCAACTTTTTTACCCTGGCAAACAACTCTGAAAGCTGCCGTCCATTGTTGCTATAGAACTGTTTTAATAAAGGAGGGTAACCAAAATGAAATAAACGGCTCTGGGAAACGGTTTCAAAATCAATATGTGATAAATCAAAAAGATGGTTGCAACCAGGGTATTCTAAAAAGATCCTGTCGACATCTTTCGGGGATATCACGATACCACACGCAGAGTTTCCATCATTCGTTATCGAAACACCATCCGACAAACCATAAGCGATAAGATTGTTTTTTACCGCCCTGCCCAGCAAATCATCACCCAGCAAGCCCATCAGGTGAACCCGCTGGCCGAATTTCTTCAACGCAGCACCGGTATTTGCGACAACTCCACCGGGGCTGAACGAAATTTTATCTATCTCGAACAATTTTCCAGGCCTGAAATGCTTCACCAGCTCTCCATTGTCAAAATCACAAATCACATCAACACCCAGATAACCTGCAACAACGACATCAATAGTTTTTACGCTCATCCCAAACATTTAATACCGGTCAAATAACAGAATTCCTTCAGGCAGGCAGTATTATCACCGTATGATATAATATAATGCTGGCCGGATACCTGGTCGGCAAAATCCTCCACCGACGTATCAAGGAAAATTTCAACACTAGGCAATTGCGGAGCAGGTTTGTCCCATCCTGCCTCTTCCCAGCTTCTTGGTTTTGCTGTGCCTGTGACAATATGCATCGCATATTCGCCTGCGGTGTTGCTCAGCCTGGCCAGTGTTACTCTACCCGTTTTCAAAGAAGATATATTTAATATCCCGCCACTGATATCACCAAATGCAGCGTTTGTCACCGTCACCCGTCCTTCTACCACTTCAGCCGGTACATAATCCGGCACACCCATCAGAACGCTGTCTTCAAAAAATTCATAAAATTCCAGGTAAGCACCACACTGTCCCGTCAATTCCTTTACCACAAGTTGAGTAACAGCTCCCATTGCATCATTTTCCGGAATGGTAGGCAGCAATCCTTTATCAGACAATAACATGAAAATCATTGCAGGTGGAAATTTCAGTATTTTCTTCATGCCATCGACATCTTTAAGAGAAATGGCGCTATAATTCCGTTCGTCAGCAATCCTTTTAATGGCCAGATAATAGGCTATACCTTGTTTTAAAAAATCCTGGTTTGCAGATTTAGTAAAGTGCCATTCGTTCATAATTTCTGTCAATACTTTATCTATCTCCCGGTCATCAGCAGCGTCAGCCAATTGCACCATCTCGAGCATTTCGAAGAAATCGATCTCGATACCCAGTTTTTCTTTCAGGGAAATCCCTTCATAAAGCGTATTGTACAGCTTCATGTCCCGATACCCCATCATGCCCACTTTTGCTGTTGAAAGAGCTTGCACTGCAAACGAGGCCCTGATGAAATCACTCATTTTTTTTATGGAAACAGGCCTGCCTATAATATTATACACATATTTGAATTTATAGCCAAGATCATTGAACACTTTTCGTAACGCTGTAGTTCCTGCCTGGGCTGCAGCCGTTACAATATGCCCGTTCTCGTCAGTATCACCTGCCAGGCCCCATAAGATCATGGGATGGTGTTTAAAAGCGCTGGCAACCGTTATAACGGCGTGTGAGGGTATCCATCCCGCCAGGCAAATAACCAAGACGTCAAAATGCTCTGCACGGAGATCCGAAATGGCTCTTTGAACATCCCTGCCCTCCGCATCATCTGTAACTACATCTGTTGTTACAACATCTGCTCCAAGGGATTTTATTTCGTTCAGCGCCTGACGGCATTTAAAAGCTATCAGCTCCCTGGGTGAGTTGATCTCACCGAATCCTACGAATGCAATCTTATTCTGACGGATCATAAATATCGATTTATTTAGTATTTAAAACGGGTATGCATTTATCTGGTTTTTACCTGAATTAATTTTTCTTTTGCACCAGATCTGTTTTTCCAGAAACTGCTGATTTCTTCCAGGCTTAAATCTTTTGTTTCCGGCACCATTTTCCAGCTAAAGAGCACGCATAACAAACATATTCCGGCAAAAAACCAGTACACCCCGGAAGGATTGCTGTATTTCGACGTGAACCATTCGGTTAGCATAGGAAAAAACTGCGCAGTCAAAAAAGAAGCGGCATAAAGAAAAAAACAAACGATCCCTAAAGCTTTACTGCGGAGCTTATTGGGAAAAATTTCTGCTACAATAATCCAGCTTAATGGCGCGAAGCCCAATGTAAATGAACCTGCACCGATCAGCATGGGAATCAAAGTATAAACCGGCTTCCAGGCCTGCTGCAGGTTAATGGCCATTATGATATGGCCCAATGCCATGAAAAGCACTGTGCTGATCAGCAAACCTCTCCGGCTGAAGCGTTTGATCAGCGGGAATGCAATGATTGTACAAATAAATATCAGCAGATACACGGGAATGGAAGTTAATATGGCATTTGAACCTAATGTGATGCCTGCGCCGGCAAGAATGGTTGGTCCATACAGCAGCATCATATTCACACCGTTTATCTGAGAAAATATCATTAGCGTTATTCCGATAAATAATGCTACCCGTATCCCTGGCTGTAATAATTCTTTAAAATTGCCTTTTTCCCGTTTGATCTCCAGGTTTATTTCATTTAACTCATTTTGCGCCACTGCGTCGCTGTTAATTTTCCTGAGTACTTTTAAGGCCTCTGCCGGTTTATTTTGCGCCGCAAGCCATCTCGGGCTTTCAGGAATTAAAAAAAGACCAATAAGAAGAAAAAGCACCGGAGCTGCCTGCGAAGCAAACATCCATCGCCAACCGGAATCTGAATGAGAAAAAAAATAGCTGACAACTACTGCGAGATTAATGCCAATCACATTGGACAACTGGTTTACATTCACTAAAACACCTCTGTATTTTGCCGGTGCCAATTCGGCAATATAAATGGGAGACGACATCATTGCCAATCCCACTCCTATTCCACCTAAAAACCGCCAGAATATCAGGCCCAACACCGTGTCGGTTAAAGAACATCCGATTGTTGAGATCATAAAACAAATTGCAGCAATCATCATTGTTTTTTTCCTGCCCAGCCTGTCAGCAAATGATAATCCGGACAAGGGGCCGGCAATGGCGCCTAAAATAGCGCTACTGACAACAAAGCCTTCCATTGCAGCTGAAAGTTGAAAATGCTGTTTAAGAAACGGTAATGCACCGGCTATCACAACCAGGTCATATCCAAATAAAAATCCCCCCATTGACGCAACCAGGGCAACCTTATATGTATAAATCTGATGCTGTCGATATTCCTTTATCACTTTATTTATTTTTCAATAAACGGATCAGGTCGTTCTCATTATGCGCCTTGCCGACTGTTAGGAAACTTCCTGAGCTATTAAAATTGTATTGTCCAAAATTATATTCTGCGAGAGCTTTCAAAAACTACTACTTATTCTTATAGTGACACTATATTTGCACTATAATACAACAATCAGCTTTAAACATAACAAATTTGTGCCTATGCACCCAAAGCTTGAAAAGATACCTGTCAATGGTACATCTTCTATCACAGTGAAACGGGAAATAACGGCTTACATGGATTATCCATGGCATTACCATCCTGAGCACGAGATCATTTTTGTAGAAAAAAGTTATGGCATTCGATTCATGGGAAGCCATATCGGGAACTTTGAAGATGGAGACTTAATGTTCATCAGTTCAAACCTTCCGCATGTTTGGAAAAATGACAATGATTTTTACAAGGAAAACCCGGATCTTTTTGTAGATGTTTATGTAATTCATTTTTTAGAAAACGCGTTAAAAGAAGGTTTTTTTGAACTCTCGGAATTCACTCATATCAAAAAGCTGTTTGCACGCGGCACACAAGGAGTCCTTATCAAAGGGCGTGACCATAAAAAAATAGCAGCGCTGGTGAAGAAAGTTGTTAACTCAACGGGAAGCGAACGGTTGATCTGTTTTCTGCAGGCATTGGATGCCATTGCAAAAACGAAAGACTATGAGCTGTTGTCGAGCCCGGGTTATGTAAATGGCATGAACTTCTTGGATACAGAAAGAATGAACAGGGTAACGAATTTTGTTATGGCCAATTATGCCGAGGAAATCAACATAAATGAAGTGGCCGTTCTTGCTAATCTCACCAAGGCCTCATTTTGCAGGTATTTTAAAAGCCGCACCAAGAAAACATTTTCTGAATTCTTAAATGAAGTGCGGATCCTGAATGCCTGCAAACTTTTGGCGAGTACCGATAAATCAATCACAGAAATATGCTATGACTGCGGCTACAATAATATATCTCATTTTAATCGCCAATTTAAATCGATAACCGGGCTGACCGCAAAAGAATATTCCAGGAAACATTCGAGAACATCTTAAGAACGTGTCACCCGAAAGCAGCCAGCCCGGTTTGATTTAAGAAATCACTGTTCAGAAATTTCCGGTATCCGCATCCCACCATAATCTTGTTCCGCCATTGTCCGGACCACCCAGCATCGTAACGGCCTTTGCCACTTCCGCGCCATTATTTGCATATTCCAGGGCCAAAAATTTCAGCCGCCGTATTTGGATAGATGTACTGATCGTACCGCCGCTGTTATTTAAAACGACAGGGAATAGTTTCGGGTATGCCGTTCTTCTGAATGTTGTCCATGATTCTGTGCAATCCGGAAACGTGGCTAACCATTTTTGAGTGATAATCCGTTCCAGCTTTTCCTCCCTGTCGGCAGCTTCATCCCATTTGATGGTTATGTTTGATAATGCGGGTGAATTATTTGCTGCATTCACAGGATCCACCAGGCCATCCGGTGTACTCGTATTATCGTCGATATAGTTGCTGATAACTCCTGCAGAAGCACCCCATTGCGATAATGAAGCAGTGATACCGGCCTCATATAATTCCTTTGCAGAAGCGGCGCCCATGCTCCATCCTCTCAATGCACCTTCTGCCAGAAGAAAGTTCACCTCCGCCGCATTCATTAACATTCCGGGGGCGTCGTGACCAAAATTAGTTAATGAAATATTGGAAAACATCAACGCCTTGGTCATGTCATTGACAATAGAGCCGGCTCTCATACCCTTGTATTTCCCGGGCTCAATCACAGACGGAGCAAAATAAGCGCCCAGCCTGGGATCACTATAGCCGTCTAAATAACTTACAATCGCGCCTCCGGCTCTCGCATTGGACCAATCATTACATATCGTTGCTAAAAGATGAAATCCTCCTTTGGCCGCTGCATTATCGGCATTGGTGGTGATAAGGCCGCCATTGGCAGGATCCGCAGCTTTTTCCGCCTGTTGCCGGGCAGTTGTCTTATCCACTTTTACAATATGCATCGCCAGGCGCAGCCGTAATGAATTGGCATATTTAATCCATTTGGAATAATCGCCATCATAAACAACATCAAATTTCTTAAATGGCGTAGCGCCGGGAAACCTGGCCACATAGGCTTTTAAATTATTCATAGCAGTGTCCAGCTGCATAAAAAAAAGATCGTAAATATCTTTTTGCGCATCATAGGGAACGCTTGAACTGCTCGACCCAAATTTACTGTAAGGTATTGGCCCATAGATATCAGTGATCTTGTGCATTTCCGCCACCTGGAGAATCAAAGCAATAGCCAGAAAATCCGGAGCAATGGAAGTACCACCCACGCGCCTGATATTGGCAACCTGGCTCATCACAGCGCTATAGCTCATATTAAATAACTGGTAAGATTCATATGCGGGCAGCAGGTTATAATTAGAATAAGAAGGGCCGGGTATGGGATTCATTAAATATCCTGCATACACGCCGTTAATCCAATACTCGCCAAGAGAGCCGGCAAGCACATTGCTGCCCGAAGGATTATTAGGTGTTATTGAATATTGAATATCCGGGAAATACGAACCGATGGAATTACCATCCGGTAACAACTGGGTATTAGTGACACCGCCCGGGTCGGTGTTATATTCTTCAAATTTTTTGGTACAGGAAATTAACGATACCAGGCAAATCAAAAGCAGGATCGAAACAAAATCCCTGGTTAAAAATAATTTATTTTTCATCTATTTATTATTTAAATTAATACCGTTAAAATGTAAGATTCAGGTTAAAGCCAAAGCTTCGGGTTGTAGGCAGTTGAAAAGACGCCAGACCAGAATAAGCATTTCCAACCGAATAAGTGATGCCTGAGTCGGTAGGGGCAGGCCGGAAGAAATAAAACAGGTTTCTGCCGGTAACAGAGAACTGGGCTTTTTTCACAAATCCTTTTCCTAAAACTTTTTGCGGTAAACTATATCCCAGGTTTATTTCACTTAGCTTCACAAGCGATCCATCGTATATGTATTCACCAACGGCTCTTCCCATATAATATTTGGCCGCACTTATCTCGGTAACCGGGGTGTGCCTGCTATCATTCATTACGCCATTAATCTCAACTCCTCCCTTATCACGCGCCACAGCGCTGGCCTTCGAAACACCAAAGCCATCCAGGCCCTGCTGCATAACCGACATAATCTTACAACCAAACCGGCTGTCGATCAGAAAGCTGAACATAAAATTTTTATAGGTGAAACTGTTGTTCCAGCCGGCCAGTATTTTCGGATTGGCATTTCCCACATAGGTTGGGGCACCCGTTTTCGTAATCGGCGAACCTGAAGCCGAATCGATAATTATTCTTCCGTCAGAATCGCGATCCCATACGCTTGAGTACATATCACCATAATGACCTCCGACTTTCAGGATCGAAAAAAAGCTGTTCAGATCAGCCCCGTTTAATATAAACTGATCAACGGCAGGCGCCAGCTCCTTCACCGAATTTTTATTGATCGAGAAATTGATGACGGAATTCCATTTCAGGTTATGAGCCGGAGTTCCGGTATATCCTAAGGTCAGCTCAATACCCGCATTCTGAATATTACCGCCATTGATGTAACGCTGTGTATAACCTGTTCCGGGAGGAACCAGAATAGTAAAGAACTGATTCAGGGTATTGGTCTTATAGTAAGTGAAGTCGAGGCTGAACTTATCATTCAGGAAACGCATCTCTGTTCCAAACTCCGTGGATTTTGTTTTTTCAGGTTGTAAATCATTAAATGGAGCCGTTGTGTTAAAAATAACGCCGCCACCGCGCGCAATATAATTTGATGGATTGGTGACGTAGATCGGAACTGAGTTTCCGACCACTGAATAAGAACCGCGCAGTTTTAAATAGCTGACAAACTCGGGCAGCCTGAGCTTCTCGTGCAGCAATGCACTTAATCCAAATGAAGGATAAAAATATGAGCCGTTTGGTGTAAAGCTCAGGCTCGATGACCAGTCGTTCCTGCCTGTCACATCCAGGTATACCCAGTTATCAAATGCCAAATTCAAATTACCGAAAACGGCCTGCAACTGCACATGACTGGCAGAATTGCCAACACCGAAGTTGGGGCTGGTTATATCCATATTAGCCACGTTAAACACATTGGCTATATATAATCTTGAAGATCCTACTGTCTGCCCCTGAACGTTCCAATCCGCAATACTCGTGCCCAGTAAACCAGTTAATTTCACCTTGCTGAAAGACTTTGCAAAATTCAATATCGCATCGCTGTAATACTCAGTAGTAGTTGAATTGTTCAAACTATACGACCCGTTCACTCCTGCCAGCGCCTCTGCCGTTCCCGCATACATCTTCGACGAGAACACATCATTATAGCGGTCCACATTACCTCTTACCTGTATATTCATCCACGATGTAATATCATACTGGGTACTGATTTTCAGCATAACACGGTTCCTCTTATTCACATTGTCAAATTTATGCAGCACCCAATAAGGGTTCTGCGTGTACGCAGTTGGTGTTTGCCACCAGTTCTGAACATTCAGCCCTCTTACAGAATCGTATTTTTCATAATTTTTATACTGGGAAAAATCCATGCCCACGGGGAACAGGTAAAGCCCGAATAAAGGTGTTAACGCCTGGCCCGAGGCCGGGGAATTTCTCATCACCTGATAAATAAAATTGCCATTCACATCCAGGTGAAGTTTATTCTTCAGATAAAGCGAAGTGGAATGAATATTAATATTATGTTTAACAAGGGAATTATTCTCAATTACCCCTACTCCCCCGGAATTGGCATAAGATAAATACAACTGCGATTTGTCACTGCCTGAAGCAAGCGAAATACTGTTATTATAAGTTTTTCCTGTTTGGAAAAAATCTGCAACGTTATTATGTGCTGGTGTGGCCAGTTTTGGCCCCCAGCTAAAATCAGATCCTGGCACCGTCTGGCCATACTCTGTCTGTAAGTCAGGTGTATAGGCGGCCTTGTCGAACGTTACACCGGAAGAAAAATTTATTGAAGAAACACCGCTTGCAGCTTTTTTTGTAGTAATTAAGATAGCTCCATTGGCAGCCTGGCTTCCATATAATGCTGCCGAGGTGGCTCCTCTTAAAACGGTGATGCTTTCAATATCATTGGGATTTAAATTGGATATTCCATCCCCATAATCTGAAATGGTATTTGAACTTGTGATATTTTCCACCGGATTGTTCGACATAGGAACTCCATCGATCACATACAGGGGCTGGTTATTACCCTGGATCGACTTATCGCCTCTCAATCTCACTTTAACAGAGCCTCCCACACCTGACGCATTGCTATTGATCGTAATACCTGCAACCTTGCCTGAGAGTGTATTCATAAGATTGGTTTGCGGCACTTTCGTTAATTCACTGCCCGCTACCGTTTGTGGAGAATAGGCAAGCCCTTTCGATTGCCGTTTAATGCCCATTGCGGTAACAGTGACTTCGCCAAGCGACTGCGCGTCTTTTTGCAACAATACTGTCAACGGCAGGGAGACATCTTTTACAGGAAGTTCCCTGCTTATAAATCCAATATTGGAAAAAATCAGTACGCCTGATTTGTCTGCATTCAGCGAGAATCTGCCCAAAGAATCGGTAAACGTTCCCTCCTGCGTATTTTTAACCCCCACCGACACATTCGATAAAGGTTTATTATCGGAAGAGGTCACTGTGCCTGAAACGATTATATTTTGAGCACTGACAAAATAGGAAAGTAAAAGCAGTAAAGAACACAAGGGAGTTGTCTTGTTTCGCATATCGTTATAAGCGTTTTGGTGTGTTTAAAATAATTTTGGCCACTGTGATTCGTCGTTCCATGAAACTAAATCTAATAGATAAGGAGACCAACCACTGGCGTTTCCAATACTGACACTACATTTGCATTATTGATAAAGTACTCAAATTATAAACCTTATCCTTCAATATTTAATGTACGAACCAGAAAATCAATCATTGTTTTTTATGAAAATAACCGTAACGTGTGCATCGCATAATTTATTAATTATTGAGACTAACCGGTCGCAATCAAATGCAGCACTTTGCCTGGAAATAAATGAAGGAAAGAGTATGAACCATAATATAGATAGCGAGGCTTATAGAATATTTCGGAAATAGCGTATGGCTGCATATTCAATAATCAATAAGTGGCTCTTCCACCCGACAGATCAAACGTGAACGCAGTAGTGAAGCTGTTCATAGGAGAAACGATATAAGCGACCATATTCGCGAGTTCCTCAAGAGTGCCGCATCTTTTAGCTGGAATTTTTTCTGTCATATACCTCACCTGGTCATCGGGCATGGCCTCAACGAGCGGGGTGCGTATAACTGCGGGCGCCAGTGCATTTATTGTGATGCCCGTTTCTGCGTATTCCTTTCCCTGCACTTTCGTCATCCCAATCACCGCGGCTTTTGAAGCAGAGTAAGCGAGCATGCCCGCATTTCCTTCTTTGCCTGCTATTGAGGCGATATGCAGTATCCTTCCATACTGATGTTGTAACATATACGGTATTGCATATTTTGAGGTATAATAGGCGCCGTAAAAATTGACATCAAATACTTTAATGATATCAGCTGCCTGGGTTTCCGTTGTTCTGATATTTGTTTTCCCGGTGATGCCGGCACTGTTGACCAGTATATCCAATTGCTGAAAATTTTCTGCGATCCGCTGCATGGTATCTTTCACTTCCGGCTCATTGGTGATATCAATCCCATAGGTGTATACTTCCGTTGTGAGGGAAGCCGCAATATGTTTTAATGCCTGCCCATGAATATCTATGAGTGCCAGTTTAACCCCCTCGGATGATAATTTCTGTGCAACAGCCAGGCCCAGGCCCGAAGCTGCTCCCGTGATCACAGCCACCTGATCTTTAAATGTTTTCATGCTTTTGTTTGGTTATAACCACGCTGTTCTGAGAAAAAACAGCCAGTTTTTATAAAAAATATTATCAATGTCTTCGTCGGTATAACCTCTTCTCCGCAGCAACCCTGTCAATTTATTCAGGTCCGCGATGGTATCAAGGTCCCAGGGCGTTTGTTCCTTACCGTAAGTTCCGTCCAGGTCACTGCCTATGGCTATATGCAAGCTATTGCCGGCCAGCTGACAGATATGGTCATAATGATCGATGATCCTTTCCAATCGTACATCTCTCTGAAAGGGGTCATCGATTCCGCGCTGCCAGTTATCCACCAGCATCCAGGCATCAAAAACACCCCCGATAACGGCTTTCCGGTCTACCAGGATTTTTATCTGTTCATCTGTCAATTGCCGCTGATGATTGATAACGGCCCGGCAATTATGATGGCTGGCCCAAACAGGTCCTTTATATATTTTTATAGCTTCCGTAAACCCATCGTCAGTCAGGTGCGTGACATCAAGAATCATCCTGAGCCTATCCATTTCAATCAGCAACTCCCTTCCCAAACGTGTCAACCCGCCCTGTGCACCCGTGCCGGCAGCATACCTGCCGGGACCGTAGTGAGCGGGTCCACAAGCTCGTAGTCCATTTTGATAAGCTGTCTCCAGGTAAGAAAGATCCACGAAGGAATCGGCCCCTTCAAGGCTAAGAATATATCCCACAGGCTTTTTTGTTGCAGGGGAGTCATCGTCCAGCCACAGTGATAAATGTTTAGTCAACTCCCCCGCATCCGTAATCTGTACCATCTCACCGGCACGTTCCATAGCCTTATACCAGGCCAGTTGGGCCTGCGTGACTGCCCAGGCTATTTCCGGTGCATGCCATCCCGGCAATGGATTTCCAGGTGCTACATACCTCGCAATCTGCGTAGCCACTACTAATCCCACATTTCCTTTACGCAACTCAGGCAATGCAACTGTGCCTTTTGCCCGATCCAGCTTATCCGTCAAACCCAATTCTCTTTCCCTGATAGCAGCAACCGGCATTCGAAGGTCCCTGTTCCATTCTATCGCATTCATCGCCAGGTCAAGATGCGCATCAATCATCAGGCGGGGACCTCTATTTTTTTGCATAGACCACTGTTCAAATTATTTTTTATCAGCAGTTATTTATTATTTCTGCTTTTTCTTTCAAGCTTTCGCTGCACCACATCTGCCGGATATTTTAAAGCAAGCTTCCGGATCTCAAAACCAAATTCCTCAAATGTTTCTTTCCACATCTGTGCCTCTCCGGGTTTATAATCATAAAACCCTTTGGCATTCGCTACTCCTTTCCCACCTGATTGCACAATATCATCAATCAACCTGGGCACTCCTGTTTCATTATTTAATGTTGGGAACAACTCTTTCATCACGGTATGATAGGCAGGCACACCGGTCAGATCCATCCAGCGGAAAGGACCAACAAGGGTCATCCAATATCCAGGATTATTTCTGCAGGCGCGATCGATATCTTCAATCGTAGCAAAGCCGTTTTCCACCAGGTAAAATGCCTCCCTGTACAAAGCATACATCAGCCGGTTAGTAATAAATCCCCTGATATCTTTCCGGACAAGTGTAGGTTCCTTATTCCAGCTATGCGATAGCTTATATAACCATTCTGCCCTGGCAATACTGCTTAATGCTTGTTATAATAGTCTGATCATCCACTGCTGCCTCAATCTTTGCATATACTGTTTTCTTGATCCCGATATCTTCGATCGTACATTCAATCACCAGGGCGCAATGACGTAGATCTTTATAATCCTCTGTAATATGCAGCTGTTTGAGGAGCGCTTCAGGCGTTTTATCCGTTAAACCCTCTTCAAAAGATTTTTTCAAATGCTCGCTGATGCGGGATACGGCGGTCAGCATATCATCGGGAATGGGCGCCACTGCTATCACCGAATGACCGGCCATTAACAAACAGGTGGTGATGCTGCATCCCATAAGCCCAAGGCCCACCACCGCCACGGATATAGCTGCCGGTTTAATTGCAGATTCATTTATTTTATTGGTCATTGCTTTTTTAATTTAAAAAAATGACGAAAGCATTCATTCCGTGAAATATGTGCCTCTGGCAGAATCACTTCATGCTCCTGATTTTGTATAACTGTTCCAAAACCCTGACCGTGGTGCTCTGTTCAATCAGGTTGAAGCGAGGTTCCTTCTCCTCAAACAACGATTGATATACTTCTGTCAGCGCAGGTGTATGTTTGCTTTCGTTTAAAATAAAATAAAGTGCGTGATCGTGTTTACTGAGCCTGTCATATGCAAGTGCGGTGATCAGGTGATTGGCCATTGACAAAGCTCCCCAGACAGCAGGCCTCGGCGTATAGTCAATTATCTTTGAAAGCATTTCGGCAGCCTTTTTGTTTTTCGCCATTTGCCTGTAACACAGGTAGCTCATCCACTCTTCCAGCCGATAGTCTGTTTCGTTTTCATATAATGCACCAACCCCAAATTTCTGTGGATACTTCATAGCAAGCGTAATATACCTGAGAGCCAGTGCGAATTTCCCCGCTTTCATCTGTTCCACAGCAAGCATTAACTGTATTTCCCTGTATGTGTCATATACTTCCGTGCTGCCTTCCGCAGGAAGAAGATTAATTTTTCCTAACAGTTCATCAGCTTTGCCGAATGCACCAGTCTTAAGATACAGCTTTGCGAGATAGAACCCTGCAGCAGGATCTTTAGGATGCTGCTCATAATACCGGAGCGTTAATGCCAACGCATCACTGGGCTGCATTTTTTCCATATAATAATTGGTCAGCAATGCATAATATCGCCAGCTTTTGTCAATATCCAGGGCCTTTTTCAGGTCCGCCAATCTGCTTTCTGAATTTTCACTCATGGCGGCACGAAATGCATAGAAAGCGGCGATGTCCGGCTCATGCCCGCATTTCCCGAGCAGTTCCCTGGCTTCCCGGAGCCTGTTTCTATTGGCATACACAAGCGCCAGGTGATATTTTAATTGCCAGCTATTGCACGACGAAAGCAGCCGCTCCATCACACCAGCAGTTTCCGATCTGAAAGGCAGGAATGTTGCCTTGCTCATTTCAGCGAAATCAACCGGCTTCTTTTGCAAATATCCCAGCCAATATCCGGCTTCTGCAGAAGGCAGTGCCATGCTGAACAACTGTTCCGCTTCCGCTACACATCCTATACCATAATAAAAGATACCGAGCTCATTATATTCTTCCTGTGCTGTCTCTCCCGTTATCAAACCGGTAAACTGTTTCTTGCTGTCTGCGGTTCCTGCAGATATATATTTTTCAAAGTTCACAAAATGACTTAATCCCTCGAAGCCTGAAATAACAGCCAGCATTTCATTTGCTTTTGTAATATTCTTCATCAAACGATATGCGATGGCAGCATACCTGAGAGCAGTGATATTGTGCCTGTTGAAATCGGTTGCCTTTATAGCATATGCAACAGCCCGATCCAACATATGGTCATGCAGATAAATGGCAGCTAATTCCGTATAGGCGGCGCTGCGGTATTCGGCCGTAAGCGCAGCGAGCTCAAAGCCATCTTTTGCATCTGTAAAATTTTTGAGCTGCTTATTCGCCACTCCATAGAAATAATTAGCCGCACCCGAATGTGCATCAATGCTTAATGCCTTCCTGGCATATTCCAACGACTCCGGATATCGCATATTACGATACATCAGCTCCGACGAAGCCACCAACGCAGGAAGATAACCGGGATCAAGTTGCAGGGAAGCGGTGAACTTTTCCATTGCTTCGGGAAATTTCTTTTGATCCATAAAACTTTTACCAAGCAGATACTGCCCGTACTGGCTATTCCAGTTGAAGTTCTCCGGAGCTTTAAGCGGGCGACCCAGGTTACCTGTAGTGCTGTCAAATGAATGAACCAGTTTATTTTCTCCCAGCACAGCCTTCCAGGAAGCAGCGGGTAATTTCACTTTCACAGAGTCATAGAATACCTGCATAGGCGCCAACAGGATCTTCCTGCGGTAAATCGTTTCGCTGTCATCTTTCAACTCCAGGTAATCATCTATATGTTGCACCGCGGAGAAATAAATTTTGAGCCAGCCGTTTTCATATTTAAAATTCAATGCACCGTATTCGTTCGCTTCCCGGGCGCCCTCTGTACGAAGAATGGGAT
Organism: Flavitalea sp.; assembly: GCA_044224935.1. GTDB lineage: Bacteria > Bacteroidota > Bacteroidia > Chitinophagales > Chitinophagaceae > Flavitalea. The sequence continues at coordinate 64,317 of JBGAJL010000001.1, read as the reverse complement.
ACCAGTATTCTTTCCACATATCAGTACCGTATGGAGTGAATGCAGTGTGCTTAAAAGGTGAGAGCACACTTGCCTCAGCATTCTGATTAAATTGACGACCCGATTGCAATTCCCAATACTGGCCATCTTTATCAGTGAGCAGTTGCTCCCAGATCATTCCCTGATCCGACAACCCCCATATCCATAATTTTTTGCCTGCTTTCCCATCACGCGCGCCATATCGTATCATGCCGAAATTATAATCATGCCAGTACGCTCCCCAATAATCTGCATATTTTCCGGCTACATGGTATGATTTAGGTCCTCCGAAATCATTGTTCTCATAAAAGTTGATATGCTTTTTATTAGTTCTGTTAACCGGCCAGTCTCCCACTGTTCCATCATGATCTATATAAGCGGAGCCGGGGTATAGAAATTCCACGTTTCCTTTGACAGGCATTCCTGCATTCAGCCAGTGATAATAGGGTTGTTCAATGGAAGTATTATTATGCCAGATCGTTTCAGTAGTGAAACAGGCTTTGTCCCTGGGCAGATTAATCGCCGTTCTCCACGTAGTGCGTGTCAGCAGGTCTAAAGTTCCTATGATACAACTGGCGCTTCCATCATCATATTTCTTAATGACATAGTCAATAGGTGTAGCAACGTTTGCTGTATGCCCTATAATTCCGAAGTTAGATTCGATGCCACCGCTGGTATAAGGCCCGCGTATTCCAAGATTTCGGAATTTTACTACATGATTATTATAAATAAATGGACGATCAGTGGATTTCTCGATAGCAGTCCATATTTTTCCACCGATCTCCGGGAGTATGATCACTTTTATATACTGATTTTCTATTTCTACCACTTTCCATTCTTTCTGTACCGGAATATTGGTGTATCCATCAAAAAAAGTGTATGGATATATTTTACTCTGCGGATCAGGAATGGGATTAGGGTCTGAAAAAGGATAAGTGGTAAATATTTTTTTGTATTCCCTCACTGTTACCTCCATTTCCTGTCCATAACCCGCAGCCCCAAACAAAATGGTAAAACAAAAAGCAATTGCGTTATTGAATCTCATGATTGATCGATGGTTTTAAGATGGAAAGAACGTTCACTCAATAACAAGCAGCCATCCTTTAGCGGGCTCAACAGTTATTGCCTCTCCTTTACTGAAAGATCTGCCGGCTTGCACACCTTTCATTTCGGGGGCGACGATCTTTACTTTCCCGGAATCTATTCCCAACTGTTTAAAATCAATGTTCAGGGTAACAGATACCGGAGCTGCAGCCCAACTGGCAATGCTTATCAATGCTTTTTTATCTTTAGTGTATACAGTCGCCAAAACAGCTTTATCGGAAGTAGTTACGGGCGGTTTGCTTTCCCAATAGCCAATCATTTTTGCATCAGCTATCCCGAAATCGTCCCATAGTTTCCATACCGCCGTAGGGTCACCCGACCACCCTAACCGGGAAGACATCCCATACAACATACCTCTCCAGATATTACCCCCGTCTTCTAACATATCGCCCATTAAGCCGAAAGGAATGCCGGATGTTTCCACCATCCAGTTGGCCGGTGGCATTTGATTATATTTAAATTCCTCTCCGAACCAGAGTTTATTCAGGTACGGGAAAAGCTCGGCGTATTGTAAGGCCGGGCCACCGGAAAACCATCGATGAGAATGCAGGTCCATTAAAAAATCGGGTTTGTCCTGCGCCACTGCTTTACGAATACGTTTGATCATATCTCTTCCGTATGATACATCATCCAGGTAGATCCCGTCTATCCCCACATTTTTCACCAGCCATTTCAATCCTTCTACGTAATAGTTATACCACCGGGATGGCCGGGCATCGATAAATACAGAGGCATCAACCTCTCCGTTAGCAAGCGGCTGGTACCACAAAGTTTTGTAGTTTTCAATATAATGCTCCCGTAACCACACATAGCCTTTACTTTCCCCTCCCCGCATAATTTCATCTCCGAGACTTCTCAATGCCCATATTTCAGTGGCGTAGTCAGAGAGCCCTGTCACCGAATTATAGATCTTCACTTTGACTCCATCACTATGCAGCGTATCCACCAGTTTCTTCATTTCGCCAACGGCGATATATGGATAATTAATGTAAGGATTATATTTATTAGCGTGGTGAATATTCACCACGGTTACGCCCGCTTTCAACGCTTCTTCACCGGGTACGGGATCGGGTGTTCGTTGAAAATAGCGTGCAGTGAATTGGCTGTGCGTATCCAATGGTTTTACAGGCGTAATAAGGAATGCGCACTCTAATACGATCTTTTCACCTTTATGTAATGCCCGTTCTCCGGTATATGCTGTGGCATTCACCTGTTTCTCTTCTGTTCTGATCCGGAAACCTCCTTTACCCTGGTTATCCCAACTGGGTGGCGGCCCGGGATTAAACTCTCTCAGCATAGGGCCCGTATAGGAAGCCCCTCTTAACTCACAATGCAGGCCCGCATGTTCACTTCCCAACCAGAAAGCGTCAAACGGACCATAATTCAGATCGGCGCCATTATCAAATCTGAGCACCCCTCCCGGTGTTTCTTTTGCAAGAAAAGAAGTGTACGGCCCTCCCCACCTGGCATCGCGGGAAAAGGGCGTTTCCGTGCCTGCCAGTCCCATACCCATTATATACCGGGATGCTTCTTTCCTGTAGGGAATATTTAATCTGACATCTGTCAGGTTTATATTTTCCAGGGCTTCAATTTCAAAAGTGTATTTCATCCAACCATCGGATTCAATATCTGACCGCGTGGCCAGTTTCAATTGCTTCGACGCTTGACAATATCGATCCGAAACAATCCCATCTGCCTGGTTGATCCGTTCCGGCTTGCCGGCTTTCTCAAACAGTACCTCATCATCATCTGCAAAAACAGACAAACGAACCGGGGCAGCCAGCATTTCTTCTCCATAAACTTTTATGGAAGCCGGCATACCGCTGGCATCAAAAAGAATTTGCTTGCCGGTAAGATTTATACCTCCCTTTTCCAATACGCTTACAGGACGGTAAGGCGCCACGTTTTTTTCATCTATTCCTGCGGTTGAATTGAGCCATCGCAGACGGGAGTGACGCCATGTTTCCGCATCCCCCCTGTCGGTAAGCAACCGGTTATTTACCGTAATCCGTATAGCGATCTCCTGCCTTTCTGCATTTGCTGCCGTCACTGTGAGTGAGCCTGTGTATACACCGGGGGGTATATTTCCGGGCAGGTCCACCCCGATCCACAGCGGCTGCACCCCCGTTTGTTTTACATGCAGGCTTTTTGTAAACGGTTTGCCGAATGCATCCGTTCCTTCTGTGTTAAAACAGGTGAAAGCAGAAGCCGGTAAAACATACTTATTTCCCTTCAATGCGCTAAACCGCACTTTTACGGCATCCACATCTTTCAAGGCCCATAATCCTACCTGGAAAGTATAATATTCATTGCGACAGGCTTCTCCTGAAAATTTATCAGACGGAAAACGCTCTGCCCAACGGGAAGGAATGTCATCAAGCATACGGATCGGGAATTTCCTGTCTTCTGCAAACAACATAAAATTCCCTGTTGCCTTACGCCGCAGTTTTGTTTTCTCTGCATCGTTTGCAACTACTTCCATTGGAAAAAAAGAATCAAAACCGGTCCGCGATTCAATGCCCAGTAAGGTCGCTTCAGGAAGTTGCCAATAGGTTCCGTTGTTGCCGATCCTGTTTTCATTTACCCATATATCATCCGGTTTCGCTTCCTTCGAAAGATAATCAGTGTTAAAATAGCCCTCTCCCGGCTGGGCCTGGTAAGGCAGGTAATAAAAATAATATTTACCCTGTTTTGCAGGACCGAAAACCAACTCGCAGCGATTGCTGTTTACCCGTACACGATAAATATTAGCTATAGTGTCCTGGCTATCTGCACGCACAATGATAAATCTCCGCTCATCGACATTTCTATCATGCCGGCGCCATTCAAGATTAAGACGTACGGCGGGCGAAGACCGTGGCACCTCCATAACAGCACGATGATTACCCAGACTGGCTTCCCACGGTATAGCCGGGGTTGAATATTTTATTTTCTGTTGTGCTGCCGATGTGCAAAATAATGGAACAGCCAGACACAATAGCCATGCTTGCTTTATCAACATTCTCATCTTTAATAATTTTGCTATCCTGAAGAAAGTGAGCAGACAGGTTAGTCTGGCGGTTAATTCCTAAATAAGTAAAATCGCTTGTAATTCATACAGTGATATTCGTTAATTAAATAATGAATCGGGCCTTCTCAAATCATGATCACCGCATAAAATTATTGCACCTTGTTTCCGATAAAAACGACTACGCATACAAAGGCTGACACTATATTTGCATTCAGGGAATGCGTCACACCTTTGTTATCATTTTAAAGCAAACAGGTTTGATTTCCATGCATCCGGGCAGGAATTTACAAAAAAATATTCCTTTCATACTGCGCATGACAACAGGATCTTCAAACTACTGTTCATGTACATTTTAGTGGCAGCATATTGAAACAGAAGGAATACGAATATCACTTAGAAGAAGAAGAAAGAAGAGAATTGCAGGCACGTCACGAGCCATCATGGAAACCGCGCGCGTGCATTCGCGAACGTATTGGTGCGGAACCAGTTGTCGTGATAAAGAGTATTGGTAATTTTATTGCCGGAAACTACAGGACGATATAATCCCAGTTTAACATAAATATTAGGAACATATCCATACACGTTGCCCTGTTTGTATTTTGTATAAACGCCTTCTTTTAAAAATGTGCCCGGATCGGTTGTCCATGTTTCAGTAGGCACACCCCTGTAAATCACCACCATTTTGAAATCGCCGGAACCTCTCACCCTATGCCATACTTCAAAAATACCGGTATTATCAGGGGCATATTTTACGTCTACAATGAAATCGTGCCATTTGCCGCGGGCCAGTGAGTTGGTAATCGTAGGGCACGCTTTGGAATTGTACGTAGGCATATACGCAAACGAAGTGGTATGAGAAGCGGCTGTTCCGCTGACATGACCGGTATTAAAGTTTACCTGTATACTTTCCTTGTATACATTAAAAGAAATAGCAGGGTTCAAACTATTCGCCCGCTGTTGAAACTGCATAAAAATGCAGAAGCCGGGAGGCGTAACCCAGCCATTGGGAAATTGAGTGGACCAGCCATAGAAATATTGTTTGCCAGGCACCTCCTGGGAATAATAATTCTGCGGATAATAGCTTCTCGATGTCCACATCATTACCTCGCAACGTTCGCCACCTGCATACACATCACCAGGGCGAACCGTAAACTTTCCGGCATATTTTCCCTGTGCCACGGGCCAGGTAACAGTTGCATATTGCGCCGGATTAGCGAGGCCGAGACCGTACCATTGATTCGTATTGCCGGTCTCCCAATCTGCAACCAGCATATTAACATCAACAGCATTATCGGAAACCGTCGCCTCCCCAACAGGAATCGTCGAAGAAAGAGATTCCGTTAATTGTTTCTGACAGGAAAATAAAAATAGTAATAAAGAAACCGCACCAAGCCTGAATTGCAATTGGATTACTTTTTTCATTGGTATTGTATATGCTTTGCTAAAACTGCTGCGTTGGCATAAACCATACCACAAAAAACGAAATACGAAATTGTGTCGACGAAATAAAAATGTCCTGCGATTTTTAATATAGCAGGACAATTACACACACTTTATTGCTGATTCTCCGCTATCGGTTAATCACCGGCTCGGGCACAACGTTCTTAACGGGTTTCGTTGATTTCAGGTAAGTAAATATCGCATGCAGGTCTTCATCGCGCAATTTGGTAAAATTCTGCCAGGGCATGGGAGGAAGCAGCGGGCGGGTACCTTCCAGCCCTTTAAATTTTCCTTCACGCAATGCCCGGCCAAATTGAAATTCCGTCCAATTTCCAATTCCGGTTTTATCGGACGTAAGATTTGCAGCATACGAAATTCCCCACGGACCGGCTATTGCAGTGGCATCCAAAGAAAATAACGCAAAGGACCGGGTGTATGACTTATCAAAATCCGGGAAAGGCACGGAAGACGGATGTCCGGATAATAACCTGTCGGGATCAGGCACGGGCCCCTGCGGCGTCATGATTTTCGGAGAATGACAATCATTACATCCCATTATCTCCACTAAATATTTCCCTCTTTTTATTACACTGTCTTTTGTTACCGATGGCTCAGCCGCATATGGGTAAGTATTCGCCTGTATACCGGCGATAAAACCAACGGCAGTAATTAATGCAAGAACTGCAAATACAATTATCCTATTTTTCATTTCACTTGTTTATTTGTAATTATTTATATGCGATCATGGCGCTCGCCGCGCCGGCAAGTGGCATTTTTTCAACCTGAACAAAGCCGGCTTCTGTGGCCCATGATCTGAAATCAGCGGCCGTATAGTCGAATCCGCCGTAAGTTTCGATAAGCATATTCAACGACATCATCAGTCCGAATGCATTCTCCCTGCGCTGGTCATCGATAATATTTTCTATTGCCACCAGCACACCTCCGGCAGGAAGAGCATCGTAAGCCTTAGCGATAAGCATTTTCTTTTCTTCCAGGTTCCAGTCATGCAGGATATTACCCATTGTAATAATATCAGCTTTGGGCAGCTCCTGAATAAAGAAATTTCCTGATTTTGCCTGAATGCGATTGCCAAGGTTGTGCATGTCGATGTTTCTTTGCGCGATCGGTGTCACCTGTGGAAGATCGAATGTAGTGGAACCAATATTTTCGGTATGTAAGGCAATCTGAATGGATAAGTCGCCTCCCGCACCGCCAATATCACAGTGCGTATAATAATCCGAAAAATCGAACTGTTTTGCAAAGGCAATAAAACTGGCCATCTGCACACTACTCATTGCAGCGATGAATTGGGAAAGCCGGTTTTCATCGGCATATAATTCTTTGAAGATAGAATCGCCATCGCCGTTTCTTACCTCATTCTGGGGCCTTCCTGTTTTCAGCGCCTCTTCAAGATGATTCCAGTGGCCGTATAACCGGTTATTTCCCATAATCAGCATTCCACCGATATAAGAAGATTTGTTTCTATCCAGGAAAATATCCGTTTCAAGGGTATTGCAATAGACCGCTTCTTTTTTCAGCCCTTTGCGATGAAGAAAATTAAGGGCCACGAGAGTGTCCAGGAAATCGTACAGGCTACGGTCATGAAGGTTTAATTCGAGCTTGATTTCCTCTGCCGATTTTCCCCCGGTAGCCAGGAAAGTAAACAGATCCATATTTACGGCTGATAGCAAAACTTTGGAAGACCAGAATCCGAGCCCGGTCTGCAGAATGCGGCCGGGGCTTAAAACAACCTGATCCGGAATTGTTTGAGTGAGCATGATATTTGTTTAATTAATTGGGTAATGATGACTCAAAACTATCCCGGCGCAAGAAAGTTGCCCAGCTGTACCGAAACGAATTGGCACAATTGATGAATGAATTGTGAAATGCAGCTAACAAATGTTAATGAACAGGCGGCGTTAAACCATCCGGAACGGATATCGTCCAACGCCGCACAAAAAATCAAATTATGAAAAAGCAATTCTCACGCATGATGATGGTGGCCGCCGTAGCAGCCTGTACCTTGTTCTCGGTTTCCAGCTTTGCCCAGCAACAAAAACAGCCAAAGCAGACCCCTGAAGAGCGGGCTAAACGAATGACCGACAGCATGAAGACTAACCTGTCTCTTACCGACGACCAGTACAATAAAGTGTATGACCTGAATGTAAATTACATTACCAAGATGCAGGCCCTCCGCCAGCAGCAAGGCAGCAGGGAAGACAAGATGCAGCAATTTAAGGAGCTACGCAAGTCGGAAGACAACGATCTTGGTGCAGTTCTGACCAAAGATCAGATGGAAAAATACAAAGCAATGCAGAAAGAAAAATGGCAGGACAGAAAAAATCATCAGCAGAAACCGAAGGAATCATCCCAATCGTAATGGTCCATCATTCAAAGCGTATCCCATTTTCATGCCGCAAAGGATGTGAAAATGGGATATTATTTTAGTTACGGACCCGCCTTATTTTAGATGCAGGTTGTCACGCACGTCCTTTGGGTGCAGCTCATGTAACGCATCCATTAGCTTCTGAAACTGATCTTTCTGAATCTTGCCTCTTAATGTTATTACTCCACTGTCAATAGAAGCTCTTACCCCGGGATAAGCTTTTAATATGCTGTCTACTCCCGGTTTCAGAGAATCGGAAGCCGCGATCTGCAGAGCCGTCGTCGAATTGGTGGCAATGGCTGTATCGGGAGTGGAAGCCGATGCCGGCGGAGGTGGTTCCGGATCCGTTGCTGTAGGTCCGGAATTACAGGAACCAAACGAACATGCACCAAATAATGCGACAGGCAACGCGACCTGCGCGAATAGTGACCGTTTCATAACAGAATATTTGTAAACCAGGGATTGAAAAAACCGTGCCGCCTACCGGTTCTTCCTGAGAAAGCTGATCAGTTCATTGGTGAAGATAACCGCGCCCTTTCGCTGGAGATGGCTGTAATCGTAATAATAAGAAGGGTCGGTATATGCTTTTTGAGCGGAATCGTAAAACATATATTGGGCCTTGCCTGCGGAAAGTTGTTCAAGACGGTTTACGGCATCCTGCGAAACAGGAAAATAATTCGGGGGGAAAGCCAGTATTAACCTGATCTTGTTCTGCTGGCAGGTATTGATAAAGGAAAGAAACGCCTGCAGCTTCGGCTGCTGTTCTTCCTCGATCCTGTATTTCACCGCCGAGGAATCATATTTCCCGGTGAATCTTTTGCTTTGAAATGAGACAGGCATCGAACCATCACTGAATACCGTATCAAGCGAAGAGAATTTTTTCTGAAACAGTAAAAAATTATTCAGGTTTAACTGGTGCAGCACAAATAATTTCATCAGAATGCTGTTTTTCATTCCTTTCTCCACCAACGTATTGCGTATCGGCTCGTATTTCACCAGGGGAAACAGGCGGTCGAAGCGGAATTTTATCGTGGCATCATTCATAAGCTCAGATGCACCATCTACCACCAGCACCACTGTTTCGGGCTTACGATTATACTTCAATGTTTCCGTAAGCAGGTAATCATGAAATTCAATATCTGACCCGGGATAAGAGAGGTTATAAGCCTTCTTTCCAAGCGAATCGGCAATCTGCTGTGCGATTACATTCCGCGCTCCACGCGACGATCCGTAAATAAGAATGTCGGCATCTATCTTACCGGTGATGATCTGCTCAAGTCTTTTATCCGCTTCCAACCCGGCCGAAGCATTCCTTACAAGAATAAAGCATTTGTCGATAATAAAAAATATCACCGAAAACACTGCAACGCTTATGAGAAACTTCTTAATCATCAGAATTGAAAATATATGAATTGTTGCTCCTTACCGGAGAAAATAAACATCATGGTAATGATCAAATAATAAAACGCCCAGCGCAGGGCCACAGGCTTCTTCAGGAACATCGTTTCTATGCCATACCTGTTTTCCCGGCCCAGCCACTCGATAATCATTAGGAAAACAATCAGACCCGACAGCACCTCCCACCTCACCGTGGACAATTGTTCGGGAAGAGTGAATAATGATTTATTGAACGTCTTGCCTATATATTGAAAAGCATGATGAATGGAATTGGCCCTGAAAAATACCCAGGCAAAAACGGTCAATATGAATGTTATAAGGATATTCAGGAAATCTTTGAAGGCGGGAAATAACCTGCCCGGGGCAACGATATCGAGATTATCCCTGTTCCTGTTGAAGATCATGAGCGGCAGGAAATAAAATGCATTCAGGGCTCCCCATACGATAAACGTCCAGTTGGCGCCATGCCAAAAGCCGCTCACCAGGAATATAATGAAGGTGTTGCGGATCTTCATCCAGGTGCCGCCCTTACTGCCGCCCAATGGAAAATAGAGGTAATCCCGGAACCACCTTGAAAGAGAAATATGCCATCTCCTCCAGAATTCAGCTATATCGCGCGAAAAATAAGGGAAGGCGAAATTCCGAAGCAGCTCTATGCCAAACAACCTCGCCGATCCCAATGCAATATCAGAATATCCCGAGAAATCGCAATAGATCTGTAAAGCAAAGAAAACAGCCCCTATCAGGTGGGTGCTGCCCGAATGCTCGAGCGGGTAATTAAACGCTGCATTGGCATATTCAGCACAGGTGTCGGCGATCACAATCTTTTTAAATAATCCCCAAAGGATCTGCCTCAAACCATCTTTTGCCATGGTGAGGCTGAACGTTCTGGGCTTTTCAATCTGCGGTAATAAATGTGTGGCCCGTTCGATCGGCCCCGCCACCAGCAATGGAAAGAAGCTTACGAACACCGCATAGTCCACAAAGTTTTTCGTGGGCACGATACGCCGCTTGTATATATCTAATATATAAGACAGCCCGTGGAAAGTATAAAAGGAGATACCTACCGGAAGGATAATTTTAAGTGTCCACACGTTTACCTTGAGACCGAACCCACTAAGCAGTTCGGCAAATGACTCGGCAAAAAAATTATAGTATTTGAATACTCCCAGGAATCCAAGATTGACCAGCACGCTCAGCCACATCCAGAACGTTCTTCTCTTCTCAGATTTTGCCCCTTCTATCTGCAGGCCGCTGAAAAAATCGAGACAGGTGGAGAAGAAGAGCAACCCCAGGAACCTTACATCCCAATAAGCGTAGAAGAAGTAGCTGGCCACCAGCAACAGCAGGTTCTGATAAAGAAGCTTTTTCTGAAAAACAAACCAGTAAAGAAGAAAAACAACAGGCAGAAAAATAGCGAACTCCAGCGAATTGAATAGCATGCATTTTTCGCTTTAATAAAATAATAAGGTTAACGGGTACGATCGGCTGCCCGGATCAAATTCAAATTGCATATCACGCACAAAAATAATCATTTTAAAACCTTATGCAAGTGTACGGAACTCATTGATAATTATCAATTAATAGATATTTCTAAAAAAAACATACATCTGTTGGAAGGCACAATGGTATTGATTTTCCACGGATTCACCCAAATTTTCACCGCCGGTGGCAAACAATATTTGCGTGTTTGTGCTGTTTGTTTTATGCATAATCCGAAAATACCCGGATTGATTAAACAGTTAAATCCAATACAGCGTTATGAAAAGTCACTTTTTTGTAAGCCGCGCCCTTATGCTGACAACTCTGCTGGGATGCTGCTTATTTTCCTTCTCCCAATCTCCCACTGCTAAGACTTATCACCACTGGCACACTTCGAATTCCGGCATTAAATTGCCTGCTGCCACGGAAAGTGAGTACAAGGGTATTCCGCAGGCAGATTACACACCAGCGCAGAATATAAAAGAATGGGGCGCTGAAAAACAGCTTAAGGATTTTGCTGCCGGGATCACCGGCAGGCTGACCGCAACTTTCATTTTCAACGTTGATGAAACAGGCTATGTGCGCAAGATCAGAACCGTCAAAACCGACGACGCGAAAAATGCGGCGGCACTGGCAGCCATACTGGTAAACACGAAAATTTCAGGGCCTTCTTTTATACACAACGAAGCCGTGGCTTCGTATGTGCCCTGCTCCATATCCCTGTCTAAAAACCAAATCACCATCTTATGAGAATATCCATACTAAAACTGCTATTGATAACGGGAATTTTGTTCCTGGCCGCACGGGGCAATGCCCAGATCGTAAGCGGCAATGGTTTCTTCAAAGGAACTTTTGTTGAAGCCGGCATTCAGCCCTCGGGTGCTTTCGGCTCCCTGGTTTCCGCACCTTCCGATTATACATCTGCAAAAGCGTCGAAATACACGGGACGCGTAGGCTTTATTGCCGACGTGGGCAAGGATGGCTGGACCGTTGGTACGCCGCCGTTTATCGGTGACTTTTTTGTACCGGGAACGCCTTACGAGGCCTTTTCCGTAAAAATGGATGGAACATTATATGAGAATTCTGGCAGCGGCGGCACGGCAATCCCCGGCAGCGTCACTGGATTCAGTGATGACGGAACCACCTCCGCTATAGAATGGACCGGCTCAAAAAATAATCTCCAGGTAAAGCAGATCACTTCCGTGGGCAAGAACAGCTCATTTATCCTGATCAAAGTGTATTTGAAAAATACCGGCACCGCCACCATCAATAATATTTATTATACCAGATCCGTTGACCCCGATAACGAAGAGGACATTGTGGGCTCATCCGGTTTCACCACCATTAATAAAATTGAAAGCCAGAATGCCAACTCCACCAGCACGGCCCTGGTTTCGGCCAAAGGCCAGACCTATGGATCATACCTTGGCCTGGGATCGAGAGACTGTCGCGCAAAAGTGGCGATTATGAAATCTTTCTCTTCCGACGGGGAAAGTATCTCCAACGGCACCGGCGAAGTGTCACTGAGCGCATTAAATGCAGGTAACACCGCAGACAATGCAATCGCAGTGGCTTTCAAACTGGGAAGTCTCGCTCCCGGCGATTCAACAGCACTTGCAATGGCCTATGTGCTGAATGCAGCAGACCTGCCACCCGCAATGGATCAAACCGATCCCCTCTTCAATGTGAAAGCCGACACCTATGGATCCGGCTCTGTCATCAATATCTGCAGCGGCTCGCTGGCGACATTGAATATTATTAACGGCGATGGATATACGTGGACATGGAGCCCCGCTACCGGTCTCAACCAGACAACCGGTAAAAGCGTAAAAGCATCGCTCACAGGCGATATCACCTATACCGCATCGGGTATCAATACCTGTGGAACCACGAGATCTATCAATTTAAGCCTTCATCCTGTTGTAAGCGTAGCGCCAGATCCAGCAGGCACAATTTCAGGACCGGTCACCGTTTATAAAGGATGGAACGCAACCTATTCGGTTGCTCCCATTGCCAATGCGACAACCTACAAATGGACAATCCCCACAGGAGCATCATTTGTTTCGGGATATGGAACGAACACGATCGTTGTCAAATTTGGTACCTCCGCCACATCGGGAGCCATTTCCGTGTATGGTGAAAACAGTTGCGGAGCAGGAACCCTTTCTACAACCAATGTCACTTTAAATTCAGGAACATCTTCGCTGGTGCTGTCCTCCACAAATAACGGGGTGGCCAATAATACACCTCTCACAGCCACAACTGTTGTGGACAATAAGATTACCATCACCGGAACAGATCCCGTTACAAATACCCGCGTGTATATCGATGGCGGATTTCAATCGGGCGATATGTTGTCCTATGATGGAACACTTCCCTCGGGCGTTAGCATGTCTTATGATGCCGCCACAGGTGCATTGACATTTACCGGCACAGCAACACCGGCAGAATGGAAAGCCATTTTCAGCGCAGTGAAATTCACCACTACTTCTTCAAATACAGGAGACAGAAAAATAAAATTCGTATTGGGCGACATGGTGAGCCTGCAGATCGGTGGCAAACCACACTATTATGAGTACATTAAACCATCTCCTGTATTAAGCTGGACTGATGCGGCCACTGCCGCCGCCAGCAGAACATTTTTCGGTCTTGCAGGATACCTGGCCACCAGCACCTCATCGACAGAAAATGATTTCATCAAACAAAAATTATCGACCGACGGATGGATCGGCGGCTCAGATGACTATACACAGATCAATCGTGTAAAAGGAACAACCTATACCTCCCAGACGCAAACGGAAGGAAACTGGTACTGGGTCACAGGCCCGGAGGCCGGAACCCCTATTTCCACCGGAAACGGAACGCCTGCCGCAGTTGGTGGTGCCTATATGAATTGGGCAACAGGAGAACCAAACAATTCCGGTAATGAAAACTTTATGCAGTTCTATTCTGCGAATGCAGGTAAATGGAATGATCTTGCCGGAACAGCAAGCGCTTCCGTTCCCGGGTATGTCGTGGAATATGGCGGATACTCAACCGACCCGGATATCAGCATAGAATATACAAGAACATTAAAAAATGTTGCCGACGTCACTCCGCCGGATAAACCATCCAAACCGGTTATGACAGATGGCGATGGAAAATATACTAACAATCCAAAACCAACTATCACCGGAACTACAGAAGCAAATGCAAAGGTTGACATTTACAACGGGTCCACTTTAGTTGCAACTGTTAATGCAGATGGAACTGGAAAATGGTCATACACATTCACTACTGCATTGGCCGATGGCTCATACAATATCAGCGTTAAGGCCAAAGATGCATCGGGCAATGTGAGCGTGTCCAGTGATGTACTGAATATCATTGTCGATACAGTGGCTCCGGACGCACCATCAGCTCCTGTGTTAACAGACGGAATAAACGGGACCACAAATAATAATACTCCCAACGTTACAGGAACAGCCGAAGCCAATTCAAAAGTTGATATTTATTCAAACGGCTCCAAAGTAGGAACTGTCACCGCAGATGGTTCGGGCAAATGGTCATATACCTTCAGCCCGGCACTGTCCGACGGCGCATACCCTGTCACTGCAAAAGCGACGGATGCGGCCGGCAACACCAGTGAATCAAGTCCCGCAACCAATATCATCGTTGACACACAAAAACCGGCAGCACCCTCCGCGCCATCACTGGATACAGACAATAATGATGGGAATGTAAAAATAAATAATCCTGCTATCAGCGGATCAACCGAGCCGGCAGATACGGTATTCATTTATGACGGCTCCACGCTGGTCACTAAAATCGTAGCCGATGGAAGCGGAAACTGGAATTATACGTTCAGTCCGGTTTTAACCGACGGCCAGCATAATATCACTGTAAAATCAAAAGATGTTGCAGGAAATATAAGTGACCCGAGCGGCATCCTGGAAATAAAAGTCGATACACAGAAACCCGACAAACCAGATGCACCCGTATTAAGCGGCGGACATGAGGGAAATACAAACGATAATACACCCACCATCAGTGGAACCACCGAACCGGGCGCAACGGTAACCATTTACAATAATGGTGAACCCTGGACAACCGTCACAGCCGATGGAAGCGGAAACTGGAGCTATACGTTCGCTCCCGCTCTTAGCGATGGTGAATATCATGTTACCACCACTTCCACTGACGTGGCAGGTAATACCAGTGATCCGAGCGATGCGCTCACCATTCATGTCGATACACAAAAGCCCGCAACACCAGATGCCCCTGTAGTGAACGGTGCAAAAGAAGGGGATGCCCAGAACAATATCAACACCGGCACCCCAACGGTAAGCGGTGATGCAGAACCCAATTCAACGGTTACTGTTTATGTAGACGGAAACCCGGCCGGCACAGCAACCGCTGACGGCGATGGAAAATGGACATATACCTTCAGCCCGGCACTGGCAGATGGCAGCTACTCGGTGACTGTTACGGCCACCGACGCAGCAGGGAATACCAGTGATCCCAGCAATGCCACCCCCATGAAGGTGGATACCCAGAAACCCGACAAACCCGCTGCACCCATTCTTGACACAGAGAACAGCGCAGGCTGGGTGAAAATCAACCAGCCTTCCATCAGCGGTAATGCAGAGCCGGGATCGACAGTAACTATCTACGATGGTGAAGAGCTTATCGCCACGGTGAATGCCGACCCGTCCGGAAACTGGAACTATACGTTCACCGTGCCGCTGACTGATGGTACGCATACGATCAGTGTCACCGCCACCGATGCAGCCGGCAACACCAGCGATCCAAGTGATACGCTGGCCATTCATGTGGACACACAGAAACCCGCCACACCGGCCGCGCCTGTATTAAGCGGCGGACATGGGGGAAATACAAACGATAATACACCCACCATCAGTGGAACCACTGAACCGGGTGCAACGGTAACCATTTACAACAATGGTGAACCCTGGACAACCGTCACAGCCGATGGAAGCGGAAACTGGAGCTATACGTTCGCTCCCGCTCTTACCGATGGTGAATATCATGTTACCACCACTTCCACTGACGTGGCAGGCAATACCAGTGATCCGAGCGATCCTTTACAGATCATTGTCGATACACAAAAGCCAAACATCCCGACAGACAATACATTGAACAATGGCCGTGATGGATATATCAATACATCCACACCAACGGTCAGCGGAACTGCTGAGCCCGGGTCAACAGTAACCGTTTATGTGAATGGCACTCCGGTTGGCACAACGACTGCCGATGATGATGGAAAATGGAGCTATACGATCAGTCCCGCGCTTGAAGATGGAAATTATGTGATCACGACAACAGCAACAGACAAAGCCGGAAACACAAGCGATGAAAGCGATCCGTTGCCGATAATCGTCGACACCCAGGTGCCTGTGACACCCGATATTCCGGTAATGACAGGTGGTGATGATACGGGTAATTTCGGCACCGACACACCTTCTTTATCTGGTCACGCCGAACCGGGATCAACGATAACCATTTATGACAACGGCACGCCTGTGGCAACAGTGATCGTAGGGCCATCGGGTGATTGGAGCTATACATTTGATCCTGCACTCAACGAAGGCAATCATGAGATCACGGTCACAGTAACCGATCCTGCCGGAAACACAAGTTCGCCGAGTGCGCCATATACGATGCATATCGACACCAAGCAGCCTTATGTATACATCGTGTCCGGAAAATATGAAGCAAACAAACCATTCACGGCAACGATCACTTTCAGTGAACCTGTAACAGGATTTTCATTATCCTCCATCAACGTGACCAATGCGAAGTTGTCTGACCTGAAACAGATCAGTGCTACCGAGTATACAGTTACTGTCACGCCTGTATATGATAAGCAAAGTGTCACCGTACAGGTTCAGGCATCTGCTGCAAAAGACGCTTCAGGCAACTGGAACACCGTATCGAACGTGATGAAGGTGGAATCGATCTACAGTGCAGCAATGGAAAATGTTTATCCGAACCCGGCTTACGACAAACTGAATATACAGTTCAAAGGTGTCACTTCCCAGAAAGGAAGAGTGATGCTGGTGAAAATGTCGGGACAGTTAGTGTACGATGAACAGGTAACGTTCCAGGATGGAACGATGACGGTAGACATCAGCAAATATGCGCAGGGTCAGTATATCCTGATCATTAAGACAAATGAATTTACTCATCGCACGAATGTTATGATCGTACGATAATTTAAAATATTCCGGCGCAGCGTGTTCAATAATTACGAACATGCCTGCGCCGGATAAAAATCCAAATCAATGAAGGCCATCAGACAACTATTATTTGCCGCCGTAGTTTCAAGTGTTGCGCCATTTGTGGCTGATGCACAATCTGTGAAACCAATCAACGTAGTCACCACGGCTGTTCCTTTTTTAAGAATAAATCCGGATGCCAGGGGTGGCGGCATGGGTGAAACAGGGATAGCAACAGATCCCGACGCCAATTCATCTTTCTGGAATTTGGCCAAGACACCTTTCAGCGAAACCAAATCGGGAGTGGGACTGACTTATTCCCCATGGCTGAAAAAACTGGGACTGAACGATGTATTTCTTACCACGGCAACAGGCTACACCAAACTGGACGATAACCAGGCATTATCAGCTTCACTTCGGTATTTCAGCCTGGGTGATATCAATTTCACTGATAATATGGGAAATCAATTCGGCTCTTTTAAACCAAGAGAATTCTCTTTCGACGCGGGCTATTCGAGAAAATTATCAGACAAAATAGGCCTTGCCATTGCATTAAGATATATCAACTCCAACCTTGCGGGAGGAAAAAATATCGGCGGCGTAACCTACAAAACCGGGACTGCCGTATCTGGCGACCTGAGCTTTTTCTATACGGGAAAAAACAATGAAGGACAGGGATGGAACTTCGGCGCCGCGCTGACTAACATCGGGGCCAAAATAGGTTATACCACCGATGCCACCCAGAAAGATTTTATCCCGGCCAACCTGGGTATCGGCGCTGCCTATACAAAAGTGTTCGACGAGGAAAATAAATTAACCTTCTCTGCAGACATCAACAAATTGCTCGTTCCTACCCCGCCTGATTCGGGAGATTCTGCAGGCCTGGCAAATTACCATAGCAAGGGTGTTGTAAGCAGTTGGTTCACTTCATTCGGTGATGCACCCGGGGGATTTGGCGAAGAGCTGCGCGAATTCCAGGTCAGCACAGGCATGGAATATGTTTATAACAAGCAATTTGCCGCACGCATAGGATATTTTCACGAAGACAAAACAAAGGGTGCAAGACAATATTTCACTTTCGGCGCCGGGCTGATGTATGAAATGCTCGGTATTAATTTTTCTTATATAGTTCCTACGGGATCGGGCGTAAACCAGAATCCCCTGTCAAATACTTTAAGATTTTCGCTGATCCTCAATATCGAATAAAACAACGATCAGGAGGATCCCGAATACCCCTAAAGCCTTGTTTTCTATGCCCCATTTCTTCAAATGGGGCATAATGTTTTAATATAAATAATTTCGTGCGTGGATTTCAGGATATTTGCAGGCGTAAAAATTGAATAGGATCTGGCATTTCGATAAAAGGAATATAATTGCGCATTGATGAGTAAACCATTTCTTACAAAAAAACTGGACCGTTTCTTTTTAAGCTGCTACAATGGCTTTGTTTTTGTTGCGCGTTTTTTCAGGGAAGTTTTGAAACCACCTTACGAGGGCGGAGAGATATTAAGACAATGCTACCAGATTGGATATAAATCGCTCGGATTAATCACCCTCACAGCGTTTATTACGGGTCTTGTGTTTACCAAACAGTCGCGGCCCTCTCTTTCCGAATTCGGCGCCACTTCCTGGCTCCCCTCCCTGGTGGCCATTGCCATGATCAGGGCGCTCGCGCCATTGGTCACTTCGCTGATCTGCGCCGGTAAAGTGGGCTCCAGCCTGGGCGCCGAGTTGGGCTCGATGCGTGTCACCGAACAGATCGATGCCATGGAAGTATCAGCCATTAATCCTTTTAAATACCTGGTAGTAAGCCGGGTATTGGCCACTACTTTCACTATTCCTTTACTTATGTTTTATACGGCTTTTGTGGGATTATTGGGATCGTTTGTAGATGTACATCTCAATGAACAAACAAGCCTGACACTATTTTTTCAGAAAGCATTTGAAAAGATCACCTTCATCGATTTCACATCCTCCATCGTAAAAGCAGTATGCTATGGCTTCACGATAGGCCTGGTCGGTTGTTTCCAGGGGTATAATGCGTCGCAGGGCACGGAGGGCGTGGGCAAAGCCGCAAATACGGCGGTGGTGCTGTCGATGTTCCTGATATTCATTGAAGAAATTGTAATTGTACAGGTCATTAACGGAATCAGAACGCCATGAGCACAGAAAATAACTCATCAGGGAAGCTGGTCATCAAGATCCGGGAGTTGTACAAGTCCTTTGGCGACAATCATGTGCTTCGAGGTGTTAACCTCGATCTGCATGAAAAGGAAAACGTGGTGGTATTGGGAAGATCGGGAACCGGAAAGTCGGTGCTGATCAAAATAATCGCCGGTCTCCTGAAACCTGATAGCGGTGAAGTATGTGTATTAGGGGAAAATGTTGACCAGTTGCGGGGCGAAGCTCTTCGTCAGCTTCGTCTTAAAATAGGCTTTTCATTTCAGAACAGTGCGCTGTATGACAGCATGACGGTGCAGGAGAATCTAGAATTCCCGCTGGTGCGTAACCGCAAACACCTGGGACGTGCCCAGATCAACCAATCTGTGGACCGGGTACTCGACGCCGTTGGGCTGCTGCAGACAAAAAAACAAATGCCGGCCGAATTATCCGGCGGCCAGAGAAAGCGCATCGGAATAGCCAGGACCCTGATCTTAAATCCCGAGATCATGCTCTACGATGAGCCCACTGCGGGTCTTGACCCCATCACGAGTATCGAAATAAACAACCTGATTAACGAAGTAAAAGCGCGCTTCAATACAAGTGCGATCGTTATCACGCACGATCTTACCTGTGCAAAATCCACGGGCGATAAAATATCGATGATGATCGATGGAAATTTTATCAAACAGGGAAGCTTCGATGAGGTTTTCAGCACTGATGACGAGCGGATCAGGAATTTTTACAACTACAATTTTATTCAGCAGTATGAGCACAGATAATAAAAGAAAAGGCGTCATCGTGGGCTTATTTGTTTTTTTCGGCATACTCATTTTAATTGTCGGAGTGCTCACATTGGGCGGCCAGAAAAAAACGTTTGTGAGCGCAGTTCATGTACGGTCGGTATTCAAAGATGTTAATGGCCTTGCACCGGGTAATAACGTATGGTTTTCAGGCGTCAAAATCGGCACAATCAAAAGCATTCGCTTTTTACCGGATGCCAATGTAGAAGTGATAATGAATATTGAAGAAAAAACAAAACAATATATTCACCAGGATTCAAAAGCAAAGATCAGTTCCGATGGCCTGATAGGAAATAAAATCGTAGTAATATTCGGGGGCACGGCAGGCTCTCCTTCCGTAGAGGAAAATTCAACGATAGCAGCTGAAGCGGCTATCGATCCCGACCAGATCATGGCCACTCTGCAGGATAATAATAAAAACCTCCTCACCATTACGAATGATTTTAAAGTGATCAGCGAACAACTGGCATCCGGTAAAGGAGCAATCGGTAAATTATTAATGGATGAATCAGTATATAACGAACTGACCTCCGCAATGGCCAGCTTAAAGAACGCATCGGTCCACGCCAGCGGGATCACGAAAGACCTTTCGGATTATACGGATAAATTAAAAACCAAGGGCTCGCTTGCCGACGACCTTGTTTCCGACACGGTGATCTTCAGCAGGCTCCGGGCAACCGTAAGCCAGATGAATGATGTGGCCGGCAAAGCCAGCAGCGTAGTGGAAAATCTCTCCCAGGCCAGTGCCCAGCTTAAAAATCCAAACACACCGGTGGGCACATTGCTGAATGACCCGAAAGCAGCAAACGACCTGAAGGAAACGCTGAGAAATCTATCTTCCGGAACTGCGAAACTTGATGAAAACATGGAAGCATTGCAGCACAATTTTTTATTAAGAGGTTTTTTCAGGAAGAAAGCGCGACAGGAAGCTAAAAAATAATTGGCCGCTATAAATCAAAATCCAGCGGGAAATTTATTTTGAACGCGATATTTCTTCCCATATTATAAATACCGTAATGCCCGCTCGGAGAATAGCTGTATGATTCGAAATATTTCAACCGGCTCAGGTGATCCTGGTAGGCCTTATCGAATAAATTATTTCCCATAACTGAAATATTGAAGATCGTTTTCCCTTTCCGGTTCGTGATACCCATTCCTATTCCCGCATTAAACAGCGCGTATCCGTCTGTAGGTGTTTCGGTATTGTCAGTAAGATAAACCCTGTCCTGTTTTGCATAATAAGCCAATTGCAGTTTCACGAATCCATTCACGATACGATGTGTTTTATTTTCAAAATCGTATCTCAGTTCCGATAATCCATGCAAGGGCGGAATAAACGGAACATATTTATTACTGTCGGATTTCAGGTTGGCAGCAATATCCTTATTCAGCCCGTAAACCGCAGAAAGGCTGTTTTCGAAATGGATGGCCTTTACCGGGTGAATATCCACGCTCAACTCGCCACCGAATAAATTAGCCCTGCCCTGCTGAAATTTATAGGTCTGGTTACCCGCAACGAGCACGGAATCGCCGCCCGCCGCATCTAACAGGCGCTGGTTGAAAATATAATTATCAATTGTATTATTAAACACACTCAGGCCGATAGCCACGCGATGGGTACTAAAATTAACGCCGATGTCTTCCTGCAAACTGAATTCCGGTTTAAAATCGCCGTTGCCGATCTGGTATATATTCGTTCCCGGATGTACGCCGTTAGCGGATATCTCAGCAATATTGGGCGCACGAAATCCACGGGAGATATTTGCTTTCAAAGATAACCTGTCGGAAAAATTATAGGTAAATCCCAGGCTTCCCGACACACCGGAAAAACTATGCCTGTAATTATAAAAAGGCATGGATGCTCCCACCGTATCCGCACCGTAAACCGCCTTGTCGAAGCCAGAGACCGGATCGGTGCCCACATACAGAGCGCTATTGTTGAACGAGCGCAGATCATAGCGGATGCCACCTGCAACATCAAGCTTGTTAAAACTTTTCTTTGCCAACGCAAAAGGGCCCAGATCGAATTGATGATAGGAAGGAATAACAAATTCAGTTCCCTCGTCAACTTTATTATTCTGATACATGCCGTTTACGCCAAGTGTCAGATCCCAACCGCTGAATTCAGGTAAATGATATTTCACATCATACGAAAAAGTGTTGAGCTGCAGATATAATCCGGGCACATCCTGATAAGGCTGTTCGGGATGGCTGTATTCGCGGCGCACGCTTTTCTGAAAACCGAGGTTGAGGGCCAGCCGGCTATTGCCAATATTAAAACTGTTGGTCGAATATACCCGGTAATGCTGAACATGCTGATGCAGGGGGGTGATGGCGTACGATTTTAATTCTGCATCCGTGACGATCGGTCTGAAATCATCCTCCTCCGTGATTTGTTTTGTAAATTTTCTGGAAGCGGAATCCCTGCTGCCATCGGGTACTTCCTGGATATCGTCATATAAAGAGAAGTTGAGATGAGAAAATCCCCAGCTTTTATGCAATCCCAAATTAAGGCTGGCATCCGATTCCCGGAAAGCAGTATTATATACACGGCCATCATATCTGTTCCTGTAATTCGTGGCCTGCTTGTGCGATATTCTTCCCATCCATTCGATTCCATTTTTACTTGCTCCCAACATGGCAGAGCCACCATATAGTCCATTGTTGGTCTGATATTCGGCAATTATATCTCCCATTAATTTTCCATCCTGCGCAGATGGTGTGGGAATTAAATTAACAACACCGGCCAGCGCGTCCGATCCGTAACTTAAGCTCGAGGGCCCCTTGATCACCTCTACCCTGTCCACATCGTACTGATCCACTTCAATGCCATGCTCATCGCCCCATTGCTGCCCCTCCTGGCGCACACCATTGTACAAAGTAAGTATCCGATTGAATCCAAGGCCGCGAATAAATGGCTTGGAGATATTAGGGCCGGTTGTCATTGCACTTACACCTGGCACCTTTGCAATAGCATCAATAATATTTGTACTAAGATTCTGCGTAAGATAGGCGTGCGATACGGCAACAACAGGAACAGGGTTTCGCCGGATCTGCGAAGCTTTCGAAGTGCCCGTAACCACCACTGCGTTCCCTTCTATCGCTTCATCTGTCAATTCAAAATTTTCGGTCGTGGCCCCATTGATATCAACATATTGCGTAAAGGTTTTATAACCCACATAGCTAACGGTGATCAGGAACCGGCCCGCCGGCAGCAATTTGAAATAATATGCTCCTTTTTCATTTGCCACCGTGCTCAACTGCAGGTCCGGCACCGAAACAGTTGCTTCAGGAAGAGGATTAGCCGTTTTGCTTTCTCTTACTGTTCCCGACAGCGATCCAGGCAGCAACGCGCGCTTCCTGCTGTTTAAATGCGAAGGCTGCTGGGCATAAGAGACAGAAAGAACCAAAAGCAGCGGAAAAAACAGGTAAATGAACTTCATATGCTTTAATACTTTTTTAACCAGTAATTTATTCCGGAACAAATATATGCAACTATGTTGCAAAAAACATAAAATATTTTTTTTAATTACTTTAGATGGCGTAGATTCTATTTTTCCTGCATATTTGTGAACGAAACAAACGAAATGCCTCCTTATATCCTATATGCTGAAGACGATGTGGATGACCAGCAGGACATGCAACGTCTGCTGGCCGATATCGATCCTGCACTGTCGCTGAAATTTTTTAACAACGGCCTGGAACTTGTACAGTTTCTTTCTGAATTAAAAGTCGATGAAGAAAAACCGGTTCTCATCTTCCTGGATGTGAATATGCCGATATGGGATGGGGTGCGTACTCTGCAAACCCTGAAATCCGATATTCATTTCAACGCTATTCCTGTAATCATGTGGTCCACGTCTACCCTTCAGCGCGACATTGACCTCGCACACCGGCTTGGCGCCAAAGCCTTCATAACTAAACCCATCCATCACGATGAATGGCTGAAAGTGAAGAAGGAATTAATGAGTGTTCATTTATCCTCGATCTTTGTTAAATAAATTCGCTTTATCGTAAAAATGGTAATTTAGCGTCCTCTTTATAATCTACTAAAGATATTCAGGAGTGGAGTTATTTACTGTATCCGGGCGCCTGAGGCCAATTCTGTTTTTATCGGTGTTGTTGCTTTTTTATGCTGAGCCCGCCGGCGCTCAAAGTCAGTCGCCGCTTTTACTTTCACAGGCCATACAAACGGGGCTGCAAAAATACCAGGTGATATTAGCGAAACAGAATCTTGTTAAATCATCCGAAGCGTTGCTGCGTAATACAAAAAATCAATACCTGCCGAATGTGTTCGCAGGTATACAACAGGATTATGGAACGGTGAACGGCCAGTTCGGTCCTTTAACGCCATACGGGGTTCCGGGTGTGTCGTCAGCGGGCCCCACAGCGCCGGAACAAAGCTGGAACGCAGCTTTCGGCGCCACTTATCTTGTCAATACCAACTGGGAGGTATTTACATTCGGCCGGCTCAGTTCAGGAATAAAACTTTCCGAACAGCGGCTCAAAAAAGATTCCGCCGACCTGGCCCAGGAAGAATTCGTGCTGGGGGTGAAAATATCTTCGGCTTACCTGAACCTGCTTATCGCCCGGCGGCTGGTAATGAATGCGCAATCCAATCTCGAACGCGCCACCCGTTTGCAGGAAGTGGCGCTGGCAAAAACAAAATCAGGATTGAACGCGGGCGTTGATTCTTCCGTTGCCAATGCAGAAGTTTCTTCAGCAAGATTGAACCTTATTTCGTCAGTAGACCATGAACAGCAGCTACGCCGGCAGCTCAGCATACTGATCGATTCAAACGCCGAGCAGGAAACAGTTCTCGACTCTTCGTTTTTTAAAAACATTCCTTCCCTGTTAAATGCAGCAGGAGACAACGACATTGCCCAAAATCCACAGGTAAAATATTACCAGAGCATCGTCGATGAAAGTCATCTCACTGCCGACTACCTGAAAAAAAGCGTTCTCCCTTCGCTTAATTTATTCGGCATTGGCCAGGGAAAAGGTTCCGGGTTCGCCTATAATTATACACCTGATTTTTCCTCGCGCTTCACTAAAAATTATTTCGATGGCATTAATCCAATCCGTGCCAATTATGCTGCGGGGTTCTCCATTTCCTGGAATATTCTCAGCCTGAAGAAAATTCACGAACAGGTAGTGGCGCAAAACTTTCTTACCGAATCATATAAAAACCAGCTCGACCTTATCAATTCCCAGCTGAAAAATCAGCTGATACTGGCCGACCAGCGAATCGCCAACAGCCTGCAGAGCTATCATGAAGTGCCCATACAATATAAAGCCGCAGCGGATGCTTACACACAGAAAAGCGTCTTATACAAAAACGGGCTGACCAATATCGTCGAACTACAGCAGGCGCTGTATGCAATCAGCAAGGCCGAAACCGATATGAGCATCGCCTATATCAATGTGTGGCAGGCTCTCCTGTTAAAGGCTGCCGCATCAGGAGATTTTAATTTATTCCTTAGCCAGGTGAAATAAAAATAATGGTATGAATTTAATCAGGGCAGCATTGAGAAAACCGATCACTATCCTGGTGATCGTTGCCGGTTTGTTTTTCTTTGGAATTAAGGCTGTCACGTCTATCAAGATCGATATCTTTCCGAATATCGATCTGCCCGTAATCTATTTATCGCATCCTTACGGAGGTTTTACTCCCGACCAGATGGAAGCTTATTTCGGAAAAAATTATGTAAACCTGCTCCTGTATGTTTCGGGAGTAAAAAGCATTGAAACCCGTAATATCCAGGGGCTCACATTAATCAAGCTGAGCTTTTACGAAGGAACCAACATGGCCCAGGCTGCAGCAGAAGTTTCTGCTTTCAGTAATCGCGCCCAAACGATATTCCCACCCGGCACCAGCCCCCCTTTTATCATCCGCTTCGATGCTTCCACATTACCGGTGGGACAATTAATTCTAAGCAGCCCCAGGCGCAGCAACAATGAATTGCAGGACCTTGCAAATGTATATGTCCGTTCGGGATTCAGCAGCATACCGGGACTGGTAGCTCCCGCACCATTTGGCGGCAACTCGAGAACGGTAGTAATCAAAGTAGATCCGGATGCGCTTCGTGCGCATCATCTTTCTCCTGATCAGCTGGTCGCCGCGTTACGAATAAATAATCTTTCCACACCGGCAGGAAATGTGCGCATCGGTGATAAAAATTATTTAACGCCCGCCAACACCACGATCGATAAGGTTAAGGATTTTGAAAATATCCCGCTGTTTACCGGCAGCGTAAATAATTTATACCTGAAAGATGTGGCCACGGTTGAAGATGGCGCCGACATAACTACCGGTTATGTGCTGGTAAATGGAAGACGTTCGGTATACCTTCCTATTACCAAATCGGCTTCGGCTTCCACATGGGACGTGGTACAGCATCTGAAAGCAGCCCTGCCGAGGTTCCAGTCGTTATTGCCCGAAGATGTGCAACTGACTTATGAATTCGATCAGTCGGTCTATGTGATCAACGCGGTAAAAAGCCTGATGACGGAAGGAGCAATCGGTGCAATACTCACTGCGCTGATGGTGCTGCTGTTTTTAAAAGATCCGCGCGGCGCGCTCATCGTGATCATCACTATCCCGGTTTGTATTATATCAGGCGTTTTGTTTCTGTCCCTGTTTCACCAAACCATTAATATCATGACCCTGAGCGGCCTTGCACTGGCCGTAGGAATTTTAGTGGATGAATCGACGGTCACCATAGAGAACATACACCGGCACATGGATATGGGCAAACCCAATGCCCTGGCCATCTGGGAGGCCTGCAAGGAGATCGCTTTTTCAAAGCTGCTGATCCTGCTTTGTATCCTAGCCGTGTTTGCACCGGCCTTTACGATGAATGGCATCCCGGGGTCATTATTCCTGCCGCTTTCGCTGGCAATCGGATTTTCGATGATCACCTCTTACCTGATGTCGCAAACGCTGGTGCCCGTATTGGCTAACTGGTTCATGAAGCCGCACGAGGTACATTCAAGCAGGCGCTCGGGATTCGACAGGTTCCGCGACCGGTTCATACGGTTTCTTAACCGCCTTATGCCTTATCGCAAAATAATTATTGGCATTTATATTGTCGGGGCGATGCTTATCGCATTTTTTCTTCTGCGGGCGATCGGTAAGGATGTACTGCCAAAATCAAATGCGGGCCAGTTCCAGGTACGCATGCGCGATCCCGATGGTACAAGAGTGGAAAAAACGGAACGGGATGTGATAAAAGCCCTCGATATTCTCTATGGCATCACCGGTAAGGAAAATATTTCCATCTCGTCGGCGATGGTGGGAATGCATGGCTCTACATTTTCTACCAATCCGATTTATCTGTTCATGGCCGGTCCTCACGAAGCTGTATTGCAGGTGGCGCTAAATGAAAATTACAAAGTTGATCTTGATGAATTAAAAGACAAATTCAGGGAGAAAATGCAGGAAACGATGCCGCAGCTGAAATTATCTTTTGAACCCATTGAACTCACCGATAAAATTCTCAGCCAGGGCTCCCCCACTCCCATCGAAATAAAAGTAATTGGAAAAAATAAGCACGAGAATGAAATATATGCCGGGAAGGTCATCGATAAGCTAAAAGAAATTCCTTACCTGCGCGACGTTCAGCTTGGGCAGGCCGTTAAATATCCTGCCATAAAAATCAATATCGACAGGATCCGCGCCGCACAACTGGGAACCAATATCAGCGACATTTCGCGCTCACTTACCGCAGCCACCTCTTCTTCGCGGTTCACCGAAAAAAATGTATGGATCGACCAGAAGATCGGCAACAGCTATCTCGTACAGGTGCAGATTCCTGAGAATGAAATGACCAGTATTGAAGATATCAATGAGATACCGGTTAATCCTAATTCACCACGACCGGTAATCGGCGATGTGGCCGTCGTTTCTGCCGACACGATGTATGGTGAAAACGATAATATCGGGCCGATACCCGTGTTAAGCGTAACTGCCAATCTGTATAAGAAGGATCTCGGCACAGCGGTAAAAGATGTGGATGCAGCGATAGGATCCATTGGCAAATTGCCAAGAGGATTAACCCTCGAAACAAGGGGGCTGGTACCTGTGCTCACTGAAACGCTCGATAGTCTTCAATCGGGATTGCTGGTAGCGGTGGTGGTTATTTTTTTAATGCTGGCGGCCAATTTCCAGTCGTTTAAAGTTTCGCTGGTAGTGCTGTGTACGGTACCTGCCGTGCTGATGGGCTCGCTGGCCATGTTGATGATAACGAACTCCACGCTGAACCTGCAATCCTATATGGGCATTATCATGTCGGTAGGCGTATCCATTTCCAATTCTGTTCTTCTCGTCACCAACGCGGAAGAGCATCGCTTGAAAAATGCTGATTCCATAGCCTCTGCCATCGAAGCTGCGTCTGTGAGGATCCGGCCTATCCTGATGACGAGTCTTGCGATGGTGGCAGGCATGATCCCGATGGCTTCGGGTATTTTCGAGGGTGGCGACCAGGCGGCGCCACTGGGCCGCGCCGTTATCGGCGGGCTGGTATTTTCTACCTTTGCCACATTAATTATTTTGCCCCTTGCTTTTGCATGGGTGCAGAAGAAAACAACAACTGTTTCCGTATCACTTGACCCGGAGGATAAAGAAAGTAAATTTTATATGCCAGCAAAAGAGTTCCTGATTGTCGCGGGTATTGCCCTGATGACGGTTATTTCATCCTGTTCGTCAACCACTGGTAAAGAAGAAAAAACGCAGGTGAAAGAGACGATCACCCCGGTCGTCACCGCTCAGAAAGGACATGTTTCTTCCGATTTAGAAATACCCGGTGAACTGGTTGCTTACCAGCAGGTGGACCTGTATGCCAAGGTCAGTTCCTTTGTAAAAACATTGAAAGTGGATGTGGGCAGCGAAGTAAAAACCGGGCAGATGCTTGCAGTGCTGGAGGCACCTGAAATTAATTCGCAATTATCGGGCGCAGAGTCGAGATTGCAATCGCTCGATGCAATATACCTGGCCAGCAGATCCAATTATTATCGTTTGCTGGAAACCAGTAAAACGCCTGGTACAATTTCTCCCAATGATCTCGATATGGCACTCGCAAAAATGAAATCGGATTCGGCCCAGCTGCAATCGGCGAGAGCAGCTTACAGCGAAGTGGGTCAGAATAAAAATTATCTCGAGATCCGTGCGCCTTTCAGCGGGGTGATCACAGCACGCAATGTGAGCCCCGGCGCTTACGTAGGCCCATCGGGCAAAGGCTCGGAATTTCCGATGTTTACCTTACAGGAGCAAAAACACCTGCGGTTAACGGTATCCGTTCCGGAAATATATACAGGCTATTTAAAGGATAAAAGCGATGTGCGGTTTTCTGTTCGTTCCATCCCTGGGCAGTTGTTCCATGCCAGGGTAAACCGCATGGCAGGCGCACTGGATTCTAAATTCCGTTCGGAAAGAATTGAAATGGACGTGTTCAATGACGACAGGAAGCTGTTGCCCGGCATGGTGGCAGAAATCAGTATACCCTTATCTACCGGCAAAGACAGCGCATTTGTTATTCCTCAGTCTGCTCTGGTGAATTCTTCGGAACGACTCGCGGTAATTAAAGTGGAAAATGGAAAAGCAAAATGGGTCAACATCACCAAAGGCCGTAATGCAAACGGTCAAGTGGAAGTATTTGGCGAAATAAAAAGCGGCGATACGCTTGTCGGCGTTGCCACTGAAGAGATTCGCGATGGCGCTGCCATCGGCAAAACGGCTATAATGAAAGATTCGCTTTAACCGGTTTCAAATTGGTTTCACGCAAAGAAGCAAAGAAATCGCAAAGGCGCAAAGAACTGTATTCTTCACGCCTTTTGTATTTAGTTTCGTGTAAAAACTATTGTTGCTGCGCCGGTTTTTTCTTGGCTGCCTTCGGTGCAAAAATGATCAGCATTCTTTTTCCTTCCATCTTCGGAAGCGATTCGGGCTGACCCACTTCTGCGAGGCGCTCTGCAAATTTAAGCAGCAGTAATTCGCCACGTTCCTTAAACATGATCGCACGACCCTTGAACTGCACATAGGCTTTCACCTTATTGCCTTCTTTCAGGAAGCTTTCAGCATGTTTTGATTTGAAATCGAAGTCATGATCATCGGTTCCCGGAGTAAAACGAATTTCTTTTACTTCGGCCGATTTGCTCTTCGCCTTCATTTCTTTTTCCTTACGTTTTTTCTCGTAGAGGAATTTATTGTAGTCGATTATCTTACAAACGGGTGGATCAGCCTGTGGCGAGATCTCAACAAGATCGAGCTGCTGTTCCTGCGCCATTTTCTGCGCTTCCTGTGTTGAATAAATACCAACTTCAACATTGTCGCCAACCAGTCTCACCTGCGGAACACGTATCATATGGTTGGTTCTGTGTTCCTGTTGTTGTTCTCTCTTGAACCTGGGATTAAAACTACCCCGGGGTTGCCTTGGTGGAAATGCCATAATTTAATTTGTTGTTCATCCCCATGAACAACGACTGCTTGTTTTGATTTTATTGCCTGTCTTTTCGGGAAAAGACTTTTTTAAAAATTAAGATGCCCTCGAAACTATTTCTTCTTTAACGGAAGAAATAAAAGAATGAATATCTGTCGAACCACTATCTCCCAGACCGCGCTTTCTGACTGCTACCTTTTGGTCATTCACTTCTTTTTCGCCGATCACCAGCATGTACGGCACTTTTGCCATTTCCGTATCCCGGATCTTCCTGCCGATTTTCTCACCCCTGTCGTCGAGTTCTGCACGAATATCAGCATTTTTCAGGTTTTCCAAAATAGTTTGTGCATAGGGCACAAACTTATCGCTGATAGGCAGAACTTTCACCTGTAAAGGTGCCAGCCAGGTTGGGAATTTTCCTGCATAATGCTCCAGTAAAAACCCGATGAACCGTTCGTGTGTACCCAACGGCGCCCGGTGGATAATCAATGGAATCTCCGGCTGATTGTCTTTGTTCGTAAACTCAAGATTAAACCGCCTTCCCTGTGCAAAATCAACCTGGTTGGTTGCCAGTGTAAACTCCCTGCCGATCGCGCTCCATATCTGTACATCAATTTTCGGTCCATAGAATGCGCCTTCTCCCGGCACCTCGACAAAAGGTGTGTTAGTGCGTACCAGGGCATCCCGCACAAGGTCTTCCGTTTCCTTCCACAACTCGGGCTCGTTCACATATTTTTCGCCAAGCCTGGCAGGATCGTGAAGGCTTAGCCGCATCACGTATTTCTCAATACCAAATATTTTAAAATACTTGAGATACATTTCGTTCACCGCGCGAAACTCCTCGTAAAACTGTTCTTTCGTGCAGTAGATATGTGCATCATTCATGTGCAGGCAGCGCACGCGCATCAGCCCGAAAAGCTCACCGCTCTGCTCATAGCGGTAACAGGTTCCGTATTCTGCCAGGCGAAGCGGCAGCTCCTTGTAACTGCGCTGCTCAGCGGAAAATATTTTGTGGTGATGCGGGCAGTTCATTGCCTTGAGATAGTATTTCACTCCATCCAGCTCCATTGGCGGAAACATGCCATCCTTATAATATGGCAGGTGCCCTGAAGTGAGGTACAGGCTCTCCTTGGCGAGATGCGGCGTAACAACACGTTTATAACCTCCTTTTTCTTCCGTAACCTTCGCCAGCTTTTCAAGTTCCTCGATGATGATGGTGCCATTGGGCATCCACAATGGCAGGCCGGGGCCTACTTCTTCATCGAAAGTAAAAATACCCAGCTCTTTGCCCAGCTTGCGGTGATCCCTTTTCTTCGCTTCTTCCAGCATCAGCAGATATTCATCCAGCTCCTTCTGGTTGGGGAAAGAAACGCCATACACACGCGTGAGCATTTTATTTTTTTCGTCTCCCTTCCAGTAGGCGCCCGCAACATTTGTAAGCTTGATAGCCTTTATAAAGCCTGTGTGGGGTATATGCGGACCACGGCAGAGATCGGTAAAATTTCCCTGCGAATAGAATGTGATATCACCGTCTTTAAGATTCTGCAGAAGGTCAAGCTTGTATTCATCCGATTTATCGAAAAAATAGTTCACCGCATTGGCCTTGGAGATCTCTTTTCGCAGGTACACATTCTGCTGCTTCGCCAGCTCGTTCATTTTTTGCTCGAGCTTTTTGAGATCCTCCTCGGTAAGCTGACGGCCACCCAGGTCCATATCATAATAAAATCCTTTGTCCACCGCCGGGCCTACCCAGAATTTCGCACCGGGATAAAGCGCTTCCACCGCCTCGGCCAGCAGGTGGGCCGACGAGTGCCAAAAGGTGGATTTTCCCTCCGTATCATCCCAGGTAAGTAGTTTTACCGTCGAATCAGCATGAATAGGTCTTGAAGCATCCCACACCTGTCCGTTCACCGAAGCGGCCAGCACCTTCCTGGCAAGCCCTTCGCTGATGGATTTGGCAATATCCATGGATGAAACGCCATCCTGGTATTCCCGCACTGATCCGTCTGGTAAAGTAATTTTAATCATCTGCTTGATATCCTCCGATTATTTGAGGCGCAAATTTAACGAACTATTTGGAGACGACGCCTATCCATATTTTTCTCAGAGGGGCATTATTGGGTAATTTGCCGCATCGAATTTTTTCTATGCGAATCGTTCTGCTTTTTATCTTCTCCCTGAGCAGCTTCTCCTCCATGGCCCAGGACCTTACGGGTATCTGGCGCGGCCATTTTGAAGCCGAAGGCAACCGGATGATGCCGGGGCTTTCGGATCGCTATAAGTTTGAAGTTCAGCTGGGCCAGAAAGACAAATTATTTTCCGGGGTGACCTATTCGTACAAAAGCACCGAGTTTTATGGAAAGGCTTCCTGCTATGGCGCCATCAACCCGAAAACAAAAAAAGTATTCCTGGAAGAAACGAAGATCCTTGAAGTGAGATCAATCAGCGGTGATGCCTGTATCATGACCTGCTTTCTTCAATATTCAAAGATGGGTTATGAAGAAATACTCGAAGGGCGCTACACCAGTATGAGCACTGCGGATTCCACGCAATGCGGCAAAGGAACCGTTTACCTGAGAAAAGTGGAAACATCCGATTTCTATAAAGAGCCCTTCCTCAAAGCCCCACCCACCCGTAAAAAATAATCCACCCGCTAAAAAACCCGTAATCGTTCAGAAACCCGCCACGAAAAAACCGGTGACGAAACTTCCCGATGCACGAGCCGTTAAGCCGCCTGCACCTGTAATTGTTACTCCGAAAAAGCCGGAGCTCGTAAAAACCATTCCTGAAGATTCGATCCGAAAAATTACAGGCCATCCGTTGAATCCGGTTGTGCCGCGCGTATTATCGTCAAGGGAAAATGAACTGGTAAAAACAATAACTACATCTGCCAATAATATTTCAATCCGGATCTATGACAATGGCACCATCGACAACGACACGGTAACGGTATATGTAGACAAAAAATTGGTCATCTTCAAAGCGCGGCTGACCGAAAAGCCGATCGTGTTAAATCTAACCCTCGACGACAAAAATGATGAGCATGAGCTGGTGATGGTAGCTGATAATCTCGGGGAAATTCCTCCCAATACCTCGCTGATGGTCGTTAATGCGGGTGATAAGGAATACGAAGTACGCATCACGTCAACGGAACAAAAAAATGCGGTAGTGCTGTTTAAATATGCACCTAAATAAGCACACATCACGCTTACCCAATTTTAAAATTTGAAATTCCAGGTGGCAGCGGGAATGATGGGAAATAAGGAAACCTGCCTGGCTTCTACCCGCAGGGATCCGTCGTAAGGATTGCCCTGCTGATCGAAATAAATAAAATACGGGTTGAGCCGGCTATAGGCGTTATACAAACTAAACACCCAGCTATGCTGGAACCTGCGTCCCGGCTTTGGTCCGGGCGTATAGGTAGCCGAAAGATCCATCCGATGGTAAGCGGGGAGCCGGTATTGATTTACACTGCTATATTCCTGGGTCAGTACACCTTCTACAATATAAAATCTTTCCGGAAGCGTGGTGGCATTGCCCGAGCCATATACGAACACGCCCGACAATTTCCATTTCTTCGTTAATTCATACGTGCCCACCACTGAGAGATCGTGCCTCCTGTCATATTTCGCCGGGTATTTTTTTCCATCGTTCAATGCCTCAAATTTTCTCCAGGTCCATGATAAGGTGTAGCCGATCCATCCTGAAAATCGCCCGCGGGTTTTATTAATAAACAATTCTGTTCCATAACTCCATCCCCTGCCGAAAACAAAATCCTCTTCGGGGTCTTTTAATGAAGGGGTATATCCTTCTTTATATTCGATCTGGTTGCGCATGTCTTTGTAATACACTTCCAGTGAGGTTTCGTATTCATTGTTCCTGAAATTTTTGAAAAGCCCCGCAGCATATTGCCAGCTCAATTGAGGTTTGACCCGGTAAGTGCTGGGCACCCATAGATCTGTTGGCAGGGTGGAACCGGCATTGCTGACCAGGTGTATGTATTGCAGGTTCCGGGTTATGCCCGCCTTCAGCGAGGTGCTTTCATTCAGGCCGTACCGGATGGTAGCCCTAGGTTCGAGCCCTCCATAATTTTTGATCGTTTTTCCTCTTCCATAGTACACACTGTCTGTTTTATTTCCATTCGCATCGTACTGATAAACAGTGTAGGGCCCTATCTGCGCGAAGCCGCTGTAGCGTAAGCCGCCATTGATACTTACCTTATCCGAAATGCTCCATTCATCCTGAATATATAACGCTTTTTCAACGGCATGTTTTTTAATATTATCATCTCCACTTAAAGTGGTTTCTCCCTGCTGTCCCGAAAACACGTTGGGAACAAAATGGTGATAGGTGTACAGCCCTCCAAATTTTACACGGTGTTTCGGCGACGGATAATAATCAAAGTCGAGTTTGGCATTCAGGTCCCTGATACCGGAAGACAATTTGATATTGAAATCATTTTGCGCCGCCCCGAATGAAAAATTATAATCGTTGTATACCAGTGTGGAATTGGCGAATAATTTCCGGTTGAATACGTGGTTCCACCGCAGCGTTGCAGTGGCGTTTCCCCAGGGAATATTAGCTTTAAAGGAGCGTTGGGAATTATTAAATGTAAAAACATCCCTGCCGAAATAAGCGCTTAAATATACGCGGTCGTTATCGGAAAATTTATAATTAACCTTGGCGTTAAGGTCATAAAAATAATAGCCGGTTCCATGAAAATCACTGCTCTTGCTGATGAAGGGTTTCGTGAGCACATCCACATACGTGCGCCGCGCGGAAATAATAAACGAAGCCTTATCTTTTTTAATCGGTCCCTGCACGGATATTCTTGAGGCAATTAATCCCACACCGCCTTCTACT
This sequence comes from Flavitalea sp., assembly GCA_044224935.1. Taxonomy (GTDB): domain Bacteria; phylum Bacteroidota; class Bacteroidia; order Chitinophagales; family Chitinophagaceae; genus Flavitalea. Next base: position 28,996 of record JBGAJL010000001.1, on the reverse strand, counting down.
TCGTATTTTTTCATGTTCCCTTCCTTCATCGATACATCGAGTACCGACGATATTCTTCCGCCATATTGAGCCGGCATGCTGCCTTTTATCAGGGTTATATTTTTGATTGCATCGGCATTGAATATGGAGAAGAAGCCGAAAAGATGCCCCGTATTGTACACGATAGCATCGTCCAGCATAATGAGGTTCTGATCGGGACCGCCTCCCCGTACATATATTCCCGTGTTGCCTTCACCCGCATTTCTCACCCCGGGCATTAGCTGAAGCGTCTTCAGAATATCCACTTCTCCCAGCAGCACTGGCAATGATTTAATACGGTTCACGTTCAAATCGATTTTTCCCATCTGCGTCAACCGCACATTGTTGTCGCGCTTTGATGAAGAAACCACCACTTCCTGCAGCATCGAGCGCTGTATAAGGTTGAAATTGATTTCCCTGCTGTTATGCAGTTCGATAGCCGTGTCCAGCTGGCCGTAGCCGGCAAAACTTACCGATACATTATATTTTCCCTCGGGAAGGGTTATTGAATAAAATCCATACTGATTGGTAGTAATGCCCCGGGCCTGTCCGCTGATCAATACGGTAGAGCCGATCAGTGTTTCGCCCGAAAGCGAATCACGCACATATCCATTGATAGTGTACCTGTTCTGCGCGAACGATAAAACAGATACGGTCAACAAAAGCAGGCTAAAGAAAATGCGCATTATTGTCGCTTGCTGTAATCAAGAGAATCGGCCGTCTCACCACAGGTAAGCATTTTATCGCCGAAATAAGGATTGCGGATCTGGCGGCTGTTGCTGAGCCAGTATGCGCCCTGGTTTTTGAAAGCCATGGGACAGAATTGATAATATACTTTTTCTCCATCGTATTTCACGGTACGGGTAAGGCTCCACAGGTTATCAGTAATCACATTCAGTTGTTTTCTTTTTGCATCGATATCCTTTTCTCCCGAAACAGCAGCGGCGGCATTGCCGATAGCCGCGACAAAAGAACCGGCGGTGGCTTTTATCGCACCGGTGCTATCGCCGCTGATCTCGCTTGTGTTGAGGCTGTCGACACTGGCTTTGAACAGTTTCGAAGTTTCATTGATCTTAGCCGTATCTGAAGCCACGAAAGCATCCTTCAGCGTATAATAAGAACCGAGCATCCGGGCGAAAGAGTTATTGAAATCATTGGAATTTTCAGCGATGGACAGCGGGGCCTGCCTTTCTTCCTGCACTTTATCCGGGTTATTGCCACAGAATTGAAAGGCAAAAACGGAGATGAAAACTATTATAATTGCGAAGAAAATCCTGTTCATTGTGGTTTTTCTCAAAGATAAGTATTGTCTCCTGTTTCATTGGATAATATTGGATAATAATTACTACGGCAGTATTATCATATTTTTGCGCTTCGTTTAAACAAAACGGTTCTTATTTATGCTTATTGGATTGCAGAACGTGACTTTTGAATTTGGAGCAAGGGTAATTGTTAAGAATGCCACCTGGCACCTGAATCCGGGTGAGCGGATCGGGCTGATCGGTTACAACGGAACAGGTAAGTCCACACTGCTGAAAGTGCTGGTGGGCCAATATACGCCCAGCGCAGGCAGTGTTGAGAAGAGCCGGGACACCACTATTGGCTACCTGCACCAGGACCTGCTCAGCTTCGATACGGGTAACAGTATTACCGAAGTGGCCATGGAAGCATTCGAAAAAGTGATGGCATTGCAGAAAGAACAACACGAGCTGGAAAGAATTCTCGAAACAAAGGAAGATGAAAAGCTGCTGAACCGGTACATGGATGTGCTGCATGAAATTGAAATGCTCGACGGCTTCGACATAAAATACAAGGTGGAAGAAGTACTGCACGGGCTGGGCTTCAGCGATGAGCAACTCGATAAGCCCTATAAACAATTCAGCGGTGGATGGCGCATGCGCGTGCTGCTGGCTAAAATGATCCTGCAAAAACCGGATGTGCTCCTGCTCGATGAGCCCACCAACCACCTCGACCTTCCCTCTATTGAATGGCTTGAAAAATACCTGCTGAATTACAAAGGCAGCGTCGTTATCGTGAGTCACGATAAATTTTTTCTCGACCGGATGGTGAATAAGATCGTGGAGCTGTACCAGCAGGAATTACATATCTACGCAGGCAACTATTCTTATTACGAACAGGAAAAAGCCGTTCGTATTGAAATACAGAAACGCGCTTACGAAAACCAGCAGGATTATATCCGCCAGCAGGAGCGGTTCATAGAACGATTCAAAGCCAAAGCATCCAAGGCGGCACAGGCGCAGAGCGTGCAGAAACTGCTCGACAAGGTCGAGCGTATCGAAGACACCGAGCTGGAGCGGCCCAATATGCGCATTAATTTTTCCGTTGGAAAAGAACCGGGCCGCGTGCTTTGTACCCTGAAAGATATCTCTAAATCATTTGGTGAATTAAGCATATTGAAGCATGCTTTTGCCGAAGTGAACAGGGGTGATAAGATTGCACTCATCGGTGCCAATGGAAAAGGAAAATCTACGCTGCTGAGGATCATCGCAGGCACAGAGCCCTTCGAAGGTGAACGTACCTGGGGGCATAACGTGGTGGAAAGTTTTTATGCGCAGCACCAGCTCGAATCGCTTGATCTTAATAATACGCTTATTGAAGAAATGAATGGCTCCGGGGCCGGTAAAACAGAGCTCGAATACCGCAGCCTGCTGGGATCATTTTTATTCAGCGGCGATGACGTGGATAAAAAAATCAAAATATTAAGCGGGGGCGAAAAAGCACGCGTGGCATTGGCCAAAACGATCGTAAGCAAAGCGAATTTCCTGATCCTGGATGAGCCTACCAACCACCTCGACATACATTCGGTAGAACTGCTCGTAGAATCCCTGAATAAATATGAAGGCACCATCGTGCTGGTGAGCCACGACCGCTACTTTATTTCAAAAGCAGCCAACAAAATCTGGGAGATCACTGATGGAGAAATAAAAGAATTTAAAGGCACTTACCAGGAATGGGTGGAATGGAAAGAAAGAATGGCGGCTAAAACATCATCGAAAAAAGAGGAAAAACCATCTTCCGTTCCCGTCATAAAACCTGCGGCGCCGGAGCCCAGGGCAGCTATCAGCAAAGAAGCTAAAAAAGAATTACAGCGCCAGCAGAAAATATTCCAGGAACTCGAAATAAAAATCGCGGCGGTAAAAGAAAAGAGAGACCGGGCTGAAGCCGCTTTATCTTCAGAAGAAGTGTATCGGAACCGCGATAAATATACCGAAACAGAAAACCTGTATCGCAGCGCAGCCACGGAGCTTGAAAGATTAACCAGGGATTACGAAACCGTTTTTGAAAAAATAATGTCGCTGGAAGGATAACGGCCCTGGCCCCATCACTTTCGGAGCTTAAAGCCGAAACCCTTATCTTCGCACAACTTTTTTCCGCATGAGGGTTCTTATCAGACAAGCCAGGATCATCGATCCTGCATCTTCTTACCACGACAGCACCCAGGATATACTGGTAGATTCAGGAATTATAGTAAACATCGGCACTATCAGCGAAAATGCAGACCGGATAATCGATGCGCGTAACATGCATGTTTCACCCGGGTGGGTAGATGTTTTTGCGAATTTTGCCGACCCGGGTTTCGAACATAAGGAAACGCTGCAAACCGGTTCAGCCGCCGCAGCCGCCGGAGGCTTCACCGATGTGTTTGTTATTCCCAATACAAAGCCTGTTACAGATAATAAATCACAGGTGGAATATCTCCGCAGCAAGTCCGATAAACTCGCCGCTACTATTCATCCCATCGGGGCCATATCAAAAAACAGTGAGGGCCGGGATCTGGCGGAAATGTACGACATGAAGCATAGCGGCGCCGTGGCCTTCAGCGATGGCACCAGCCCCGTGCAGTCGGCAGGGTTATTGCTGAAAGCGCTCCAGTATGTCAAAAGTTTCGAAGGCGTGATCATCCAGATTCCTGATGATAAAACAATAGGCGCAAACGGGCTGATGCACGAAGGAATCGTATCCACGCGGCTTGGCCTCGCAGGCAAGCCCATGATGGCAGAAGAACTGCTTGTGGCACGCGACATTAAGCTGGCCAGGTACGCGGCATCCAAATTGCATTTCACCGGTATCACCTCACCAAAATCACTCGAATACATAAGAAGGGCCAAAGACAGCGGGCTCAACATCACCTGCTCTGTTACTCCCTATCATTTATTTTTCACGGATGCCGACCTGATAGATTACGATACCAACCTGAAAGTTTATCCTCCGCTGCGTTCTGAAAAAGAGCGTACAGTACTGCAGCAGGCAGTAGCCGATGGTACGGTCGACTGCATCGCCACACATCATATGCCGCACGAATACGACAGCAAGGTGCTTGAATTTGAATATGCAAAAAACGGGATGACAGGGCTGGAAACCTGCTATTCTGTTCTGAAAACGATCCTCCCTTCAATTTCCGAAACCAGATGGGTAGAGCTGCTTAGCACCAATCCCAGAAGAATATTCGGCCTGGAACCGGCTTCAATTAACAAAAAAGAAGCAGCTTCCCTTACGCTCTTCTCCCCTTCGGAGAAAACCTATTTTGAAAAAAAAGCTATCCGCTCCAAATCGATTAATTCTCCATTCATCGGCATGGAAATGAATGGCAGGATAATCGGAACGATAAAAAGAGAAAAAATATTCTTAACCTGAAAGAAATACCAATATGGAAAATACAACAGAACAAAAAACAAATACGGGGCTTTCATACGGATTAATCGCCGGGGGAATGATCGTCCTTCTCAGTTTGCTCCTGTACCTGGGCGGAGTAGACATGTATCTCAGCCCCGTTGGTTATGTTGGCTATCTGATTGTGATCGTTATGGCCGTACTGGCCGCCTTAAAAACGCGCAGGGAGCAGGGTTATTTACTTTTTAATGAAGCCCTGAAGACCACTTTCACCGTTTTTGTCATCGCCACTCTCCTGCAAACGATCTTCGTATATATTCTTTTTAATTTCATAGATGAATCATTCAAACAGGCAGTGGCGCAGGAAATTCTGCATAAAACCGAAAAAATGATGCAACGCTTCGGCGCATCTGCCGACCAGATCGACAAGGCCATTGACTCGGAAAGAAATGTGGACCAGTTTTCCGCCTCAAGAGTCTTCCTGGGTTTTGCTGTCAGCAGCATTGTTTCTTTTATCATCTGCCTGCTGATCTCGGCTATCGTCAAAAAAAATAAACCAGTTTTTAATCAGCTATAACTATGGATGTATCCATTGTGGTGCCATTATTTAACGAGGAAGAATCGCTGCCCGAACTTTGCGAATGGATCAATAAAGTGGCGGCAGAAAATAATTATGTGTATGAAATAATTCTTATCGATGATGGCAGCACCGACAATTCATGGAGCGTGATAGAAGCATTATCTGAAGCTAATCCGCATGTCCGGGGGATAAAGTTCCAGAGAAATTATGGAAAATCTGCCGCGCTAAACGAAGGATTTAAAGTGGTAAAGGGCGACGTGGTGATTACAATGGACGCCGATCTCCAGGATAGCCCCGACGAAATTCCCGGCCTTCGCCGGATGATACTCGAAAATGGATACGATATCGTAAGCGGATGGAAAAAAGTAAGACATGATCCCATTGGCAAAACGCTTCCTTCCAAATTCTTCAACTGGGTCACCAAAAAAACAACAGGCATCAAACTCCACGATTTTAATTGCGGCCTGAAAGCATACAGGCTGAAAGTGGTGAAGAACATTGAAGTATATGGAGAAATGCACCGCTATATTCCTGTTATAGCCAAATGGTCGGGATTTAAAAAGATCGGTGAGAAAGTGGTGGAGCACCGTGCCAGAAAGTATGGCACTTCAAAATTCGGTATAGAGCGGTTTATCAAAGGCTTCCTCGATCTCGCATCCATTTTGTTTGTCGGAAGATTCGGTAAACGGCCCATGCATTTTTTTGGCTCCTGGGGAACGCTTTCCTTCCTGTCGGGATTTCTTATTTTCCTTTATCTTACCATATCGAAATTCTTTTTAGATAAAACGGGCCTTACCCAGCGGCCCCTGTTTTTCTTCGCAATACTGGCGATGATCATCGGTACGCAATTATTCCTCACGGGGTTTATAGCCGAAATGATCGCACGGAATTCTCCCGGCAGAAATTTTTATCTTGTTGAAAAGAAACTGAGGTGCTGAAAAAAGTGATTATCATCGGCCCCGCATGGCCCTTACGGGGTGGCCTCGCCACTTTCGACCAGCGGCTGGCCAAAGCATTCACCGACGAAGGAGCCGATTGCACGATCTATTCTTTTTCCCTGCAATATCCGGGATTCCTGTTTCCCGGCACCACACAGTTTTCGTCCGATCCAGCACCCGGGGGAATAAATATCAGGACCGTCATTAATTCAGTTAACCCGTTTAACTGGATCCGGGTTGGAAACCGGATCAGGAAAATAAAACCCGACCTGGTGGTGGTACGATTCTGGCTACCCTTTATGGGACCTGCGCTCGGAACAATTTTACGGCGAATTCGAAAAAATCACCACACGAAAATAATTGCCATTACCGATAATGTGATCCCTCATGAAAAACGCCCCGGCGATCATGCCTTTACCCGCTATTTTTTAAATAGCTGCGACGCGTTCATCACGATGAGTGAAAAAGTAATGCATGACCTGAAGACATTCCAGCCGGTGAAGCCCGCGCAGCAAGTGCTGCATCCACTATATGATAATTTCGGCGCAATCGTTCCCAAAACAACTGCCCGCGACCATTTGGGAATTGACACGAATAAAAAACTGATTCTCTTCTTCGGATTTATCCGGAAATACAAGGGCCTGGATATTCTGTTGCAGGCAATGAAAATAATTAAAGAAAAATATCCCAAAGGCGAATCGCCGGTATTAATCGTTGCGGGCGAATTTTATGAAGAGGCAAAACCTTATCATGAATTAATTGCTTCGCTGGACATTGAAGATGTATTGATGCTGCACACCCGTTTTATTGCCGACAGCGAGGTGAAATATTATCTCTGCGCAGCAGATATGGTTATTCAGCCTTATCGTAATGCAACGCAAAGCGGTGTTACCCCGCTGGCCTATCATTTTGAAAAGCCAATGATTGTAACCAATGTGGGCAGCCTTCCCTCGCTTGTACCGGATAATAAAGTAGGTCTGGTAGCCGAGCCCGACCCGGCCTCGGTTGCAGCAGCCATCACACGTTACTTCGAATTAGGAGAGAACTATTTTATTCCTCATCTTCGCATGGAGAAGGAAAAATATTCCTGGACAAAAATGGTTGAAGCAATAACCCGACTCGCTGATGATATACAGAAGTAAAGCGCCGCTGCGTATAGGTCTTGCGGGTGGCGGTACCGATGTCAGCCCCTATTGCGATCTTTACGGAGGCGCCATTCTCAATGCTACCGTTTCTTTATATGCTTATGCCAATATAGAGCCACTTGATGAGGATATCATCATCCTGAATGCAGTCGACCGGAAAGAAGAGCAGCGCTTTGAATGGAAAGAATCGTTACCTGTTGATGGAACGCTCGACCTGCTGAAAGGTGTTTATAACAGGATCCAGAGAACCTACGGCGTTCCCCATACGGGATTCCGGCTATCAACTTTCGTGGATGCTCCGGCAGGCTCGGGCCTGGGAACTTCTTCAACGCTGGTCGTGGCCATCATTGGCGCGTTTGCCGAAATGCTGCGACTGCCATTGGGAGAATATGATGTGGCGCATCTCGCCTATGATATCGAGAGAAAAGAATTGAATATGGCAGGGGGCCGGCAGGATCAGTATGCCGCTACCTTCGGCGGCGTTAATTTCATGGAGTTTTCCGCAGGCGACAAAGTAATCGTCAACCCGCTGCGCATCAGGCAGCAATATTTATTTGAACTCGAAAATAATTTACTGCTGTATTATACGTCCACCAGCCGCGAATCGGCAAAAATTATCGAAAAGCAAAGTAAAAATGTCACCGATAAAAAAGGGAAACCCATTGAAGCCATGCATCAGCTGAAGCAACAGGCGCAGATGATGAAGGAAGCGTTGCTAAAAGGAAAGGTGCATGAAATTGGTGAAATCCTCGATTTTGGTTTCAAGCAGAAAAAGGAAATGGCCGAGGGTATTTCCAATTCACTGATGGAAGACATCTACACGGCCGCAAAAAAAGCAGGCGCTTCAGGGGGAAAAATTTCCGGCGCAGGCGGCGGCGGCTTCATGATTTTTTATTGCCCGGGAAACAAAAAATACGCGGTAATGGACGCTATTTGTGGTTTTGGCGGATATTGCAAAAACTACCAGTTCGTTGATCACGGGTTAACCAGCTGGACCATATAAAAAGATTCGCTATGCATGAAAAAATAAAAAGGCTTATCAGCGATTCCATTTCAGTAAAAAATAAGCTCCTTGAAGATGTTGGCATAATGACAAGACTGCAGCAGGTGGCCGAAGAAATGGTAAAATCCCTTAAAAACAACGGCCGCATTTATTTTTGCGGCAATGGAGGCAGCGCAGCAGATGCACAACACCTGGCAGCAGAATTCTCCGGAAGATTTTATACCGACCGCCAGGCTTTGCCCGCCGACGCGCTGCATTGCAATACTTCCTATCTCACTGCTGTGGCAAACGACTACAGCTATGATGTGGTTTATGCGAGGCTGATCCAGGGAATTGCCAATCCCGGCGATTTCGTTGTGGGATTATCCACCTCCGGCAATTCGGCAAACATCGTAAAAGCCTTTGAAGCAGCCCGCGAAAAAAACGTTATCACCGTTGGGTTCACCGGCAAAGACGGAGGTAAAATGAAATCCTTGTCCGACTACCTCATTAATGTTCCCTCCGGCGATACGCCCAGGATCCAGGAAGCGCATATTCTGCTGGGCCATATCATCTGCCAGTTGGTGGAAGAGATTTATTTTTCAAAATGATCAGCGAAGCGATTATACTGGCCGGTGGGCTCGGCACCCGCTTACGTTCCGCAGTACCCGATCTTCCCAAATGCCTTGCGCCGGTGGCGGGAAAACCTTTTCTGCACTATCTCATTCGCTATTTCGAAAAGCAGGGGATAAAAAGATTTATCTTCTCGCTGGGATATAAGCATGAGATGATTGAAGCATTTCTGGAAAAAGAATTGAACGGCACGGAACTCCGGTACGTTTGCTCCGTTGAAAACGAACCCCTGGGCACAGGTGGCGCGATACGCCAGTCGGCAACTTATACACTATCGGAAAATATACTCGTAATAAACGGCGACACTTTTTTCGAGGCGGATGTAAATCGTCTTGCAGCTTTTCATGAAACCAACCATGCCGATTGCGTGTTGTCGTTAAAGCCTATGACAAACATGGAGCGCTATGGCGTTGTAGACATCGATAGCCGAAACAGGATCGTATCCTTTAAAGAAAAACAATTTTATACAGCGGGACCGATCAACGCGGGCGTATATGCACTCAATGCTTCTTCGTTCCTGAAAGAAAATTTACCATTAAAATTCTCTTTCGAAAAAAATTATCTCGAAACATTATGTTCGCAGAGACAGTTTTTTGGCTGCATACAGGACAATTATTTCATCGATATTGGCATACCTGAAGATTTCAACAGGGCCAATATTGAATTTAAAACACTATCTTTTTAATTGATGCTGGATCTTTCTGTTATTAATAGAGAATGGAGCCTTTTCCTGGACCGCGATGGTGTGATCAACCACGAAAGCCCAAGTTATATCTTTACCCCGGAAGAATTTATTTTCTATGATGGCGTGCTTGATGCAATGCGGATATTTAATGGCGTGTTTAAAAAAATCGTTATCACTACTAACCAGCGCGGCATTGGGCGCGGCATGATGACCGTTGCCGACCTGGACGCCATTCACGAAAAAATGCTATCAGCCATAAGCGCTGCCGGCGGCCGTATCGATGCTATCTATTTTTGTCCGGCACTCGACAATTCCGACCCCAACCGCAAACCCAACCCGGGCATGGCCCTGCAGGCCATGCAGGATCATCCCGACATCATTGCCGGTAAAACGATCATGGTGGGAAATAACATCAGCGATATGGAATTTGGCAGAAATGCCGGCGTGCATAATATATTACTGACAACTACAGGCAATGTCGTCGCTTTGCCCCATCCCCTCGTTGATCTGCAGTTTGATTCGCTGATAGACTTTGCCAAAACATTGGGATGATCTGCGCTTGCGGCCATTCTTCTCCGAACCTTATCTGAACCCATCTGCCGCAGTACTGCCAGGATAAACCTCTATATAATCTTTAAACGCCAGGATGTCTTTCTTGACAATATTCCTGAAAAGCGGGTTTAGCAATTTCGCCACGCCGCCACCTATATTGCCGGCGGGCGGACGGTAGGTGATCACCACCCTTAGCTCCGTCCCCTGGTGGCCCAACGCATCCCGGAACTCCACCTTGCCCGCATTTTCGATGCTGGAGCCCGGCAACGACCTCCAGGACAGGAGACTTCCCGGCTCATCCTTCACAATGTCCGCATCCCAGCTAATGGACATTGGGTTCCCTTCGGGTATCCGGACTTCCCAATGCGAACGTGTGCCGCTTATTTCGCTTACATTCAACAAATGCTTCATAAACCGGGGCAGGGTACCCAGGTTTCTCCACGCAGCATATACTTCGTTGCGGGGCCTGTTTACCACAAAATTGGTTCGGATATTGACCGCTTGCGGCCTTGTGCCATCGATATGCAGCGAATCATACACCGGGCAGTTGCCCGATGTGCCTCTGAATATCAATGCCGACCCAAGCGCCGCGCGCAACAGCGCCCTGACAGGTGTTTTCCTGAAATTGTTTACACCGCTATAGATGAGCAAAGCGCCAACGCCAATGGATAACCCTCTTTCAAAACTGCCCACATTCTGCAGCGGTTCATAATATTCTTCGTGGTAAGGCGGGATTCTTTCCTTATTGTTCTCCATATTTTATTTCGTTTTTGTTTGAGGTATGCTAAAATCCTGCTCGACCCGGCACCCGGGGAATAGCAATATTTAAATAATTGTACCACAATTTATTATAACATCATTTTGACCAATAAGTTTTTTAAATTTGTTCATTCGATTCTTTCAGCGCCGCTGATTGAGTATTTATATACCCATCACTACTATGAATAAGCTTTGTTGTTCCCTTCTGCTGACCTTATTGTTCAATGGGTGCTTCTCCGTTTACGCACAATCAATCCGTTCTTCCGACAGGTCGCTGATGAAAAACATGGAAGATTCGCTGCAGGTATTTTCGGACAGTATGATCAATGCCTTCTTCACTCAGGACCGGTTCCGGGCCGACAGCAATTTTGTAAGAGGACTGGTGCGCGCGCTGAAGACCCCCAATTCTTTTTATTATCCCTTCGATTCATTAAAGACCATTTCACGTTTGTATGCACCCGATAGCAGCTTCAGGATTTTTACCTGGCAGCTGCAAAAGGACAATTATATTTTTATCCAGAAAGGAGCCATACAGCTAAACACCCCCGATGGCTCATTAAAATTAATACCCCTGTTCGACTATTCGATGTTTACCTCGAAGCCGCTGGATTCGGTAAGAACGAATAAAAACTGGATCGGGGCAATCTATTATAAAATAATTCTGAAAGAATACCGCGGAACAAAATATTATACCCTTTTCGGTTTTGATGATTTCAGTATCAGCAGCAATAAAAAATGGATAGAAGTGCTCACATTTAAAAATAACGAGCCCGTTTTCGGAGGTCCTTTCTTTTCATTTAAGGAAGATACCCTGCGCAAACCCGTGCAGGCAAGATTTAATATCGAATATAAAAAGGAAGCCAGCACTGTTTTGAACTACGATCCGCACCTGGACCTGATTATTTTCGATCACCTCATTTCGGAATCGGATGAACCGGATAAAAAAGACACCTATATTCCCGATGGCACCTATGAAGGATTTAAGTGGCAAAACGGTCAGTGGGTGCATGTAGACAAAGTGTTCGACTTCAAGCTCGAAGACGGGCAGTTTCCTACCGATCACAAGCTATTCGACGACAAAGGAAATATTAATGAACAGAAGCTGCTGGAGCAGTCAAAGAGGAATATGGAGAAAGGGAAAAAAGGGGGAAGATAAAATATACACTTTTGAAAGTTGAGGGCAAACGACAATGGCTGAATCTACTATTGAGAGAGAACTGATAAAGAACCTATGCGAAGGCGATGCGGAAGCATTTAAGGTCTTATACGAAAAACACGCTCCCCGGCTGAAGGCATTTTGCCACCGCTTCCATTTTACCGACCAGGAAAGCTTCGACATCATACAGGATACCTTTGCAAAAATATGGGAGAAACGAGCCACAATAGATCCCGGCCATTCATTCGGCGCTTTCCTTATAACGATATCTAAAAACATGATTTACAATCGCCTGAGACATGCCGTTTACAAAAAGAAATATATTCACGAGCTCACCTATTTAAACAGGAACAGCAACGAAGGAGAAAGAAATGAAAAAGATCTGCAGCGCCTGATCGATAAAACGGTCGACGAATTGCCGGGCAAGTGCCGGCAGATATACCAGATGAGCCGGATAAAAGGGCTTACCAACACCGAAATCGCTGAAAAATTGCAGATTTCCAGGAGCACGGTCGAAAATCAGATTAATAAAGCATTAAAAACAATAAAACAATCCCTGCAAAGCTCAGGATATACGTTGTCAGAACTATTCATTTTCATGAGCTTATATGGAATGATTGACCGATAAAATTAGAAACCAAAATTTTTTTAACCCCGCGTAGGTGTATGTGTATACACAAGTGTATTATACATAGCTACCGCTGTAACACTGAAAGATATGGTCGATAAGGAGCTATTAAACCGATATTTTGAAAACCAGGCTACCGGCGAGGAGATAAAACAGGCAGAGGAATGGCTGACGGATGAAACCAACAAAGAAGACATCCTGAAATACATCGAAAACGCCTATGCCTCTTCCAACGGTGAATCGGCTGTAAGACCATTTGATGAGATCTTTGACAAAATAAATGCAGATGCATCCCCCCGGGCAAAAATTGTTTCCATTAAACAGAAATGGATTTGGGGAGTGAGCGCAGCCTGCGTCCTGTTTTTATTATTAGGCGGCTGGATCGGGTATACATTAAAAGACCGGTCCTATCCGGTTAATGACTGGGGCATGAAAACGGCGCAGACAGGAAAAGGAAAGTTTGCCCAGCTAACGCTTAGCGATGGTTCTGAAGTGTACCTGGGCGGCGACAGTAAGATTTCTTTTCCGGTTGAAATGAATGTTCATCCTGTGGTATATCTGGAAGGAGAAGCTGTTTTTAACCTTCCGGACAAAAACAAGACATTAACCGTAAAAACACGTGACCTTGTTACAGTGGCCAGGCATTCCAAATTCACAATTTCGGCTTTTGCCAAAGACAGTACAGTGACGGTAGCTGTTGAAAAAGGAAAAGCAGAGGTAAGTAAGAATGATGAGGTGCATCCGATGCTGAAACTGAGGATACCGATGATGAATCTGAGAATACCGGCAAAAGATTCCGCATCGGCAAAAGATACGGGCAAAACCTTAAGAAAAGTGATCCCGATGACATTGCTTACCCCGGCGATAACGATCCGGGAGAATGAACAGATCACCTATGATAAAAATTCCGAAAAATCCGATGTATCCGAAACGAAACCCAATACGCTGCCATTATATAAAATTATTCCGCTGAACCAGATAAAAGATTCAGTAAAATCGGATCAATAAAGAAGAACAATAACTCGTATTTCGCTGATCAGTGATCTTCTGAATTTCAGGAAGATTTAAAAAATATTGTATTAAATACAAGAGGAAGAGGTGTGCCTGTATCACAACATACAGGTGCAATAAATCGTGGCTCAAATTGAAATTATAGAAACAGACTTCTCAGAAATGTATAAACTAAACCAAAATTGACCATCATGCAAACAGCAATGTCGCTCTTCAACAGGGCTATATTTTTATTTCTGGCATTATGTATACTCACCGTTACTTCATGTAAAAAGAAAGATAGTAATCCTAAAAGCAGTCTCGCCGGCCTTACCGCATTTAATTTAAAAGATGTGGCAGTGAGCTTTACTATTGATGAAACGCAGCTTAAGATACAGAATGCCGACAGCCTGCCCTTTCAGACCAATGTAAGCAACCTGATTGCCAATTTTGCAGCAGTTCCCAATGCAACCGTTAAAGTGGGCTCTGTTGTTCAGGTTTCCGGAGTAACTCCAAATGATTTTTCGCAACCTGTCAGCTACGTCGTAACCGCACAGGATGGTAAAACGACCCGCACCTATACCGTGCAGGTTAATGTGGCTAAAACCGATCCTAAAACCATTTCATGGCAGCAGCTTACCAATGACGCAGGCTGGGGCAATTTCCATAGTGTGGAGGCAACGGCATTAAATGGAAAATTATATATGATAGGCGGAACCATGGGCGCTTTCGGTGCTTTCCCCTTCACAAGTAATGTTTCCGATGATGGTGCTACCTGGACACGCACAAGGGCGGTTGATAATAACGGAGATTCCGTTCCCCGCGTGGAACATCCCGGCTTTATCAGCTTCAAAAATCAATTATGGATACTGGGCGGTCACAGACCCGGAGTGGGTTTTACATTCGATGACGTAACAAACAAGATATGGAACTCAAGCGATGGCATCAACTGGTCAGTGGCAGCGGAGTCCACCGACAGATGGGTTAAACGCGAACGCACAGGCGCCCTTGTTTTCAACGATAAACTGTGGGTGATAGGAGGAAATGATTATCCCATTTTTGGCAACACAAATACACCCAGCACAGCGCATAACGACGTATGGAGCTCAGCCGATGGAGCTACATGGACAGCGGCTACCGCCAATGCTGCATTCATTGCCCGCACAAACCCGGCCGTCTTTGTTTACAAGGACAAGATGTGGGTAGCCGGAGGAAAAGATAACGGCGGCAATCTTTTAAATGACGTTTGGAATTCAACGGATGGCGTCACCTGGACACAGGTAACCACCACCAGTTCATTTACCGGACGGTGGGGACATCAGATAGTGGCAAATAATAATCAATTGATACTTGTCGGAGGTGAAACTGCCGATGGAGTTTCAAGCGATGTCTGGGCTTCTGAAGATGATGGTGTTTCATGGTCAAAACTTGCACAGAATGACGTGCGTTCACTCCCGGCTAATTTCAAAGGAAGAAGGGACTTCAGCATGTTTGTGAATAATGGTTCAGTATATATAGTTGGCGGATTGGGAGCCAAGGATACAAACACCGGTATTTATAGCTATACGAATGATGTCTGGAGAGGTACATTCCAGTAAGATATACGGTTGACATACCGGCAAGCTCCATAACTCATAATGAATGCCTTTATGGTAAAGTGTGAGAACAGGAAGAGCTATGAAGTTTGCCGGTTTCCCAAATAATCAATACCAATAGAAATAAGAGCATGACTATAAATGCCCGGTTTTTAATTGTCTTCTTTTTTCTTTTATGTGGAATGTTTTCTGTTCCGTCAATATCCTTCGCACAGGAAATAATCCCTCTTAAGAAAATTACCGGCACTGTAAAATCCGACGATAATACCCCGGTATCGGGAGCGTCCATAAAAATCAAGGGCTCCCGCAAGGGCACCTCCACAGATGATAAAGGAAAGTTTGAACTGCTCGTAAAACCAACAGATACGGTAGTTGTCACCGCGATTGGCTTCATGCCACTGGAAGCGCCTGGCAACACCAAAATGGCATTGGTACTGCAGCAGGCCACCAGTATGCTTTCCGAAGTGGTTATCGGTTATGGAAAAGAAAAAAAGAAAAATATCACCGGATCCATTTCTTCTATTTCCGGTGAAGAGCTGTCGAAATCTTCCGCCATTTCCTTCGATAATGCAATAATAGGAAAAGCCGCGGGCGTACAGGTTATATCCAGTTCCGGGGTTCCCGGATCAGCAACAGGCATCACGATCCGTGGTTTAAGCACGCTGAATCCCGATGGCAACCAGCCCCTTATTGTAATTGATGGTTTACCGGTGTACGGATCAGGCAGGAGCCTTAATAACAAATCTTTCAATGCGTCCACCACAGCACCCGTAGGTTTTACCGGCACCACCGTAAGCGACAATCTTCCACAGAAAACAGAATTTGAAAACAATCCGCTGGCCTCTCTTAACCCTGCAGACATCGAGTCAATAGAAATTTTAAAAGATGCCTATGCCACAGCAATCTATGGATCGAGGGGATCGGCCGGCGTAATCCTGATCACGACAAAGAGAGGAACCAAAGGAAGACCGTCTTTCAACGTTCAGTATGTGACCGGCACCGTAAAGCCAATAGGTAAATATTCATTGCTGAGCGGCCCTGAATATAACCAGGTTTACACAGAATATTACAGGGAGCTGGGATTAAATAACATCTTTAATTCCGATTACAATACCGACTGGGTAAAGGAGGTCACACGCACCGCAAATTCTCATCAGGCTGATATCTCGATGGCCGCAGGCAGTGATAAAGCCCAATATTTTGTCAGCGGATCTTATACAGATCAGCCTTCCTACATTATCAATAACAATTATAAAAGATACACCGGCAGGGCCAATCTTATTTACCAGGCATCCAAATCATTTTCAGCGGGTATTAATATGTCTATGTCCTATACAGACAATACGGCCATGAACGCTCCCTCCATATTTCAAAATGCCATACTGAAAGCACCCAATATCCCGGTAAAAGATGCAAACGGAAATTATGTTTACGATAAAGGAAACAATCCAATCGGGGCCATGGATATCAATCCTGTTGCAGATGCGCTGTTAAACACCAACCGGCTGGAAAGCACCGAGAGCCTCGGTAATATTTTTATACAATTTAAGCCCGTCAGCTGGTTATCTCTCCGTTCTGAATTCGGCACAGAGCTAAACAATTCCGATGCCTACACCAGAAGGGTCAAACGTCCCAGCGGTTTCGGAAATGATGCTGTTGAAACTTCAAGCGGGAACAGGAAAATTGTAATCAACAACACAGCCACGTTTTTAAGATCCATCAATTCGGCTCATTATATCAATGCAGTTGTCGGGCAGAGTTATGAGCAATCCACCGAAAACACCATTCAGATCGGGGGATATAATTTCTTCAACGATAACCTGAGAAGTATCTCCGCCGCAGGATCAAAATACATTTCAAATGCCATCAGGCAGAAATGGGCGCTGCTGTCTTATTTCAGCCGCATAAACTATGAATATAACCACAAATATCTTGCAGGTGTCACCTACCGCATAGACGGATCTTCGCGGTTCAGCAGTAACAACCGCTACCTGGGCTTCCCCTCCTTTTCGGCCGGCTGGCGCTTATCGGAAGAGCCTTTCCTGAAACACGCTAAAGGTGTGGACGATATTAAACTTCGCGCCAGCATTGGTTATTCCGGCAACAACAGCTCCACTTCCTATTATGGAAGCCAGGGGCAATACATGCTCAACGACAATAATCTTTCTTATTCAGGAGTGCCCGTACTGCAAATGGCACAGCCGGAGAATCCAAACCTGAAATGGGAAAAAACCAAATCGATTGATATAGGCGTCGATGTGACGCTATGGGATAACCGTTTCCACCTTACGGCAGACTACTATGAAAGAAGAATAAAAGACATGATTCTTTCATCCGCTATCCCGCTTTACCAGGGATGGGTTTCGCAACCCCAGAATATCGGCGACATGGTAAATAAAGGAGCAGAACTGATGGTTTCGGGCGATATCGTGAATAAAAGCGATTTCAAATGGAATGCCTCATTAAATATCTCCACCAACAGCAATAAAATATTAAAGCTGAATTTCGACGGCGAAGAAATAGGCCTTGCCAACGATGCCTACAAGTATATGAAAGTGGGCGAACCTGCCGGACAGTTCTTCCTGTACGACTGGCAGGGTGTGGACCCGAATACCGGTAATCCGCTCTGGGGATACGGTGATGGGAACACGTCGACGGTTCCGCCGGCAGCGCTTTTTGCCCAGGTCAAAGATGTAAATGTATTCCGTAGAAGCTATGGCACCAGTTTGCCGGATTTTTTCGGCGGGCTGTCCAACACCTTCAATTATAAAAGCTGGCAGCTGGATGCATTTGTTTCCTTTTCCGTAGGTGGAAAAATGATCAATGGGTCCAAAGCATCCCTGTTAACCTATACCACAGCTGATGCCAATAACCTCACTACCGATATACTGAATTACTGGCTGGTTCCGGGCCACGAAACAGATATGCCGAGGCTGGTAAATGCTTCAGTCACTACGGCGCCTTCCACCACCACGGGCTCTGTAAGAGACTATACAGCAAGCCTGACCAGCACAAGGTTCCTGGAGAATGCATCCTATTTAAGGCTCCGGACAATCACGCTCTCCTATATTATGAGCGATAAACTTTTGCAAAGCACAACGCATGGCAAAATACATGCATTAAAGGTTTTTGTAAGAGCAACCAATCTGCTCACCATTACAGGATATTCAGGGCTCGACCCCGAGGTGAACGCTTTTGGATCTTCGGCTATCCAGTCGGGTTATGATCAGCTAACCATGCCTCAGAATAAATTAGTTCAGTTGGGAATAAATCTCGGATTATAATGAAAAGATCCATTTATATCTTAGTATATATTTTATTTACGGCATTTATCTCCTGTGATAAAAAGCTGGAAATTGCTCCGGAGAATACTCTCGTGGAAAAGGATGTGTTCAGCACAGAAGCCGGCGCCGGGCAGGCGCTTGCTGAAGTTTATTACAATTTCCTGAGCGCAGAATGCAATTATTTTTCCTATGCATTCGGAGATTTTACAACTCCGATATTGAATAAAAGCGTTAACTACAACTCCTACGACCTGGGACAGTCCGATCCTATGGATTATTATGTAATTGATTCATGGACACAATACTTCAAAGCGATCAATACAGCTAACAACGTTATTGCCAAAATTCCACGCTATGCGAATTTTTCAGAAGCAACACAAAAACAACTTATAGCAGAAGGACGATTCGTCCGTGCGTTTGCTTTCCTGAATTTGTTGTGCCTCTATGGCGATGGGGCATTGAGCGGCAATACCACCGGCCTGGGCTTACCTCTGCAACTGACCCCTTTTGAAGGTTATAACACAGGACAGATTATTCCACGGTCCACCAACGCCGAAACCTTTGCGCAGATCATTAAAGACCTCACCGAATCTATACCCGATCTGCCCGAAAAACAGGCCGACGACCTCAGTACCCGCTCACGCGCCACCAAAGGCGGAGCCTACGCGCTGCTGTCCAGGGTGTATCTGTATATGGGAGACGCTGAAAATGCGGCCAGCGCAGCCGGGAAGGTTCTTGAGTCGCGACCCGCTATTTATTCGCTCACCAACAACCTGCTTAGCCTGTTTCCCCCGAACAACGACGGAACCGCCAAATCATTTACCAGTGAAATGATCTTCGGCCTGCCCGTAAGCCAGATGATAGGCACAACCAGCAGCACCTCCAATGGCCTGGGAAACAGTTATTACTTCAAACGCTCCTTTTGGATCAACACTGATTTTATCAATGAATTTGAACCGGGCGATCTCCGCGTAAGTCAATTAATGTGGAAAGGAGATTCAATTTACAATCCCGATATGTTCAATCAAAAAACGACTTTCAAATTCAACAATTCCTACGGACGTGATAATATCTCTTTAATCAGGCTGGCGGAAGTAATTTTAACAAGAGCGGAAGCGCTCGCAAGAACATCGGGCCTGCAAAATGAGTCGGTAGATCTCCTCAACCAGGTAAGACTTCGCTCGGTTCCTTCTGCCACACCCTATTTGATTTCCGATTTTGTTGACGCAAATGATTTAATCAATAAAATCCTGTTACAACGAAAATTTGAGCTCGCATTCGAGGGCCTGTACCGGTATGACCTGCTGCGTACCGGGCAACCTTTGCATAGTCCTGACATACCTGCCAATAGAAAAGTACTCCCTATCCCTCAATCAGAAATTGATATTTCGAAAGGATTGATTCAACAAAATTCAGGATACTGAACGGAAAAATAAAGAACTCTTTTTTTAACTGAAAATAAACATATGAAATTTAAAAAATTGGCAGCACAGCTGTCAGCATCTCTTGCTATTTCTATTGGTTGCTGCGTGCCCGTGCTTGCACAACACCAAAGTGTAAAATTCCAGGATATTACCTTCGATCAGGCAATGACAGAAGCGGCAAAAACGCACAAAATAATTTTTGTAGATGTTACGCGTGCGAATCCTATGCCCATGAATAACAAAGTGGACAAGGATATTTTTACAATCGACAGCATCGCCCAATTCTTTAATGATCATTGTATATGTCTGCGCATAGACATGGGAAGCGAAGAAGGAAAAAAATTCGCACCGCGCCTGCAAATGCTGATGTATCCCGTATATGTATTCCATGACAAAGAAGGTAACCAGCTATCCTTTTTAAATGCGGCACAAATACTGAAAGACACTGCTTCGCTGATGGAACGTGCAAGAGCCTCTCTTGCCACTGCAAAACAAAAAGAAGAAAATACACGGCACATTAATTTCGAAAAAGATAGCTGGAAAGCAATTCTTGCCAAAGCAAAAAAGGAAAAGAAACTGATATTCCTCGACGCTTATACAGAATGGTGCCGCCCCTGCATGATGATGGCTAAAGATATCTTCACCCTCGATGCAGTTGCTGATTTTTATAACGAAAATTTTATCAATGTCAGCATGGATGTGGAAAAAGGCGATGGCCCGCAACTTATAAAGAAATATAAGATCGCCGCATATCCCGATTTCCTGTTTGTAGATGGCGATGGCAAAATCGTACATCGCGGTGGCGGATACCAGGAAGCAGACAAATTTATCGACCTGGGAAAGAATGCAGTAAAAGCTCAGAAAAAATGAAAATAAGTAACTATTTATTCGGCCTGTTTATAGTAAGCCTGCCTGTTTTAGCCTCTGCACAGAATAAGAAAGAAATGGTGATTATAAAAGGGTCGCTGAAGGGCAATCTCAAAGGTTATAACCGGATATATATGTATACCCGGACCAGTAATGATTCGGCCGAAATCAACAGCAATGGCGATTATACATTCAGCTTTCCTTTTAAAGAGGTGGGCATGAAAATGCTGTATCCACAGTATATTAAGGAGTCTCATATGATGTACCAGCCCTTTGGAATCCTGATCTCAGGACCGGGTGTTTACCAGGTAAGTTCCGATATTGCAAAGGGGATGCATGCTTCCGAATTAAAAGGGCCGGAGCCCATGGTCATCTATCATCAATATGAAAATGATGAAAAAAAGGCTAACGCAAAAGTATACCCGGCTATGAGCGAGCTGTATGGAGAAAAATGGTGGCAGGCAGACGAAAAAGATCCGCGCCACGAACAAACACAGAAAAGCCTGGATTCCTTAAAAGTCGTATATGTTTTTCCACTATTGAAAGACCTGGCGAAGACACATCCGGATTCATATGCAACTGCATATGTTCTGGCAGGCAGCGGCAGGGAAATAGGTTCCCTCGAAAACAAAGAAGAACTCTATAATCTTCTCTCTCCGAAGATGAAAAATTCATCAGCAGGGAAAAAATTCGGCGATTATATTCAGGGCCTGAAGAATTCTTCTGTTGGAAGAAAAGTGGCTGATTTCATTTTGCCTGATCCCACCGGAAAAAATGTGGTGTTCAGCAGTCTGAAAGGAAAATATATATTAATAGATTTTTGGGCAAGCTGGTGCGTCCCCTGCCGGCGTTCATTTCCGCATATGAGAGAGATATATGAGAAGTACAGGAACAGCAATTTTGAGATTTACAGTATCTCCATCGATGAGGATAAGGCGGCCTGGCTGAAAGCCGTTGAAGAAGAAAAAAATCCCTGGCTCCAGTCACTGGATACAAAAAGCATTTCCCAAAAAGGATTTGCAGTTACCGGGGTACCTTCCACCTTTCTGATCGACACAGACGGAACCATAATCGCTAAAGAAGTAGGGTTTGATCCGAACGGAAATAGCATGATCGAAAAAAAGCTAAAGGAGCTCTTTGAAAGCAAGGCCACTACTTCAAAGCCCTCCGTTCCCATGCTAAAACTTAATTAATCGGAATATCACAAATTAAAGCTAATATGAAGAGAATTGTAATACCTGTAGTGCTGCTGTTGTGTATGGCGTCGGTACATGCGCAGAAAAAGACCACGAAAAAATATATAACTATTAAAGGAAAAGTTGAATTCCTGAATCCATCTCCCTATGAGCATCTCAACAAGGTATGGCTCGTAAAGAGAAAGGGATGGGATGTAAAGAAGCTTGACTCAGTTAATATTTCTGCGGACGGAAAATGGCAATTAAAAGTACCGGCAGAAAAACCTGGCTTTTATGATGTGGATATCGCAGCCTGGGACCGGGCGGCTGTTTATACAGACGCCGACCTGACCATCAACAGCCGGGGATACGATACCGCAAAAATAAAAATCAAGAACCCTCCCTATATTTTTGTTGAAGGCTCTGAATCCAACAACTTCATTAACCTGGTTCAGCATGTCATTTACCGAAACTATCAAAACATGATTGCAGGAGGTAAGGAATTATACAATGCCGGAAAATCCGGCGACAGTTCCTGGACCTCCTATTTAAAGGAACATGATCCATATAGGGCATTGAATGAAGATATCAATGAAAGAATCAAGGTGCTGATCCGGGCATACCAGGATAAACCGGTTGTTGTTTATGCTTTGCAAATGCTGAACTGGGAAAAGGATCAGAACATAATCATGCCCATTTTGACTAAGCTCAACAAGAAATATCCCTCATTCTCCGAGGGTCGCGAGTTTCAAAAAGAAATGGAAGACAAAATGGCCCAGGCCAATTTATTGAAACCCGGAATGCCTGTGCCTGCCGTTTCTTATCCCGATCAGAATGGAACGCTAAAAGGATTTGATCAATACAAAGGCAAAATCCTGCTGATCGATTTTTGGGCAAGCTGGTGCGGTCCCTGCCGGCAGGCGGTACCAAAAGTAAAAGAGTTGTATACAAAGTATAAAGATGCAGGATTTGACGTGGTGAGCATATCGATAGATGATTCCAAGAAGGCCTGGGAAAAAGCAGTGGATGAGGAGGAAATGCCCTGGCAGCAATTACTCAGCCCCAATAAAACGGAAACGATGAAAAAATTCCTGTTTTCCGGAATCCCTACTTTATACCTTGTAGACAGGGAAGGAAAAATTATAAACAGTTACACCGGCTTTTCAGAAAATGTAAAACAAAAAGTGGAGCAGCTATTTGCAAAGTGATATAATATATTTAAAGGGGCAGGTCTGTATGCTATGCAGGACTGCCCCTTTTATATAATACATATTTTACCGGGATCATTCATCCAGCTTCAGCACGGCGAGGAACGCTTCCTGCGGCACTTCCACATTGCCGATCTGCCGCATTCTTTTTTTGCCCTCTTTCTGCTTTTCGAGGAGCTTGCGCTTGCGGCTGATATCACCTCCATAACATTTAGCAGTCACATCCTTACGCATGGCAGAAATATTTTCTCTTGCAACAACTTTCGCGCCTATTGCTGCCTGTATCGCTATCTGGAATTGTTGCCTCGGCAATAATTCTTTTAACTTCTCGCACAGTTTTCTTCCGAAATCTTCCGCACGCCCACGATGGATCAATGCACTCAGCGCATCCACTTTATCACCATTTAATAAAATATCCATCTTCACAATTTCACTCAGGCGATATCCTATCGGGTGATAGTCAAACGAAGCGTAACCGCGTGTCTGCGATTTTAATTTATCGTAGAAATCAAAAACGATCTCTGTCAGCGGCATCTCGAATATCAGTTCCACTCGGGTGGTAGTGAGATAACTCTGGTTAATTAATATCCCACGCTTGCCCAGACAAAGCGTGATAATATTTCCAATATATTCCGGCTTGGTGATGATCTGCGCTTTGATAAAAGGCTCTTCAATGCTTTCTGTTTTTACAGGATCGGGAAACTGGGTGGGATTGTGCACCATCAGCGTTTCGCCCTTTGTGGTGTGCGCAATGAAGCTCACGTTGGGCACGGTAGTGATCACCGTCTGGTTGAATTCCCTCTCCAGCCTTTCCTGTATAATTTCCATGTGCAGCATTCCCAGGAATCCGCACCGGAACCCGAAGCCAAGCGCCTGTGAAGTTTCCAGCTCGAAAGTGAGCGAAGCATCATTCAATTGCAATTTATCCATGCAATCGCGCAACTCTTCAAATTCATCGGTATTTACCGGATAAATTCCTGCAAATACCATCGGTTTCACTTCCTCAAATCCCCTGATCATCTCTTTTGTAGGATTGGCAGCAAGCGTTATCGTGTCACCGACCTTTACTTCTTTCGCATTTTTTATCCCGGTAATAATATAACCTACATCGCCCGCGCGCACTTCTTTTCTTTCGGTCATCTTTAATTTCAGGATGCCTATTTCATCGGCAAAATATTCCTGTCCTGTAGAAACAAATTTCACCTGGTCACCTTTGCGAAGCGTCCCGTTGATAATTCTGTAATAAACGATGATGCCGCGAAAACTGTTGAATACACTATCGAAGATCAATGCCTGCAGTGGTTCATCCGGATTACCTACCGGTGCCGGGATACGTTCGACGATCGCCTGCAGAATTCCCTCCACGCCTAAACCTGTTCTTCCACTCGCCAGCAGGATGTCTTCTTTTTTACAGCCGATTAAATCAATAATCTGGTCAGTAACCTCTTCGATCATCGCACCATCCATGTCGATCTTGTTAATCACGGGAATGATCTCCAGGTCGTTCTCAATAGCCAGATAAAGATTGGAAATCGTCTGTGCCTGGATGCCCTGCGTGGCATCCACCAGCAATAGAGCCCCCTCACAGGCGGCCAGTGCACGGCTCACTTCATAGCTGAAATCCACATGACCCGGCGTGTCGATCAGGTTCAGCACATATTCTCCTTCCTCCGGCGGATTGTCCACAGCAGGATGCTCAGGACGCTTATAACGATAATTGATCTGGATAGCATGGCTTTTGATAGTGATGCCCTTTTCTCTCTCCAGATCCATGTCGTCGAGTACCTGGTCCATCATATCCCTGTCGCTTATTGTGCCGGTCGACTGTAACAATCTGTCGGCCAGGGTTGATTTACCATGATCAATATGAGCAATAATGCAAAAATTCCGGATGTTCTTCATTGCCAGGCTTCGCTGTTTTTAAGCGGGCAAAAGTAATGCTTTTTCGGCAAGCCATTGCTGTCTTCCATAACCCGGGATCACATGTTTCTCACTGTGGTAGGAAGATCGTACAAGCGGTCCGCTTTCCACGTAATCCAAGCCGAGCGTGTAGCCGATCTCTTTGTATTCTTTGAACTCGTCCGGATGAACAAAACGCGTCACAGGAAGATGCTTTTTAGTGGGCTGGAGGTATTGGCCGATAGTGACCACGTCCACTCCGCTGTTCTTCAGATCGGTCATGGTCTGCACCACTTCCTCTTTTTTCTCGCCCAGGCCCAGCATGATGCCGCTTTTTGTTCTCATCCCGCCCTCTTTAAGGATTTTTAGTACTTCCATGCTGCGGCGGTATTTAGCCTGTATACGCACCTGCCGTGTAAGCCTTTCAACTGTTTCGATATTATGTGAAACCACTTCTGGGGCGGCGTCGATCACACGCTGTATGTTTTCTTTTTCGCCTTTAAAATCGGGAATCAGTGTTTCCAGTGTCGTGTCGGGCGTGAGCGTTTTTACGGCTTTGATGGTGTTGTACCAGATAATGCTGCCGCCGTCTTTCAATTCGTCGCGGTCTACCGAAGTGATCACGGCGTGTTTTACCTTCATGAGATAGATTGCTTCCGCCACGCGCTGCGGTTCATCCCATTCAACCGGGGCGGGGCGGCCGGTGGCCACGGCACAAAAACCGCAGCTCCTCGTGCAAACGTTGCCCAGTATCATAAATGTCGCCGTTCCTTCTCCCCAGCACTCACCCATATTGGGGCAATTGCCGCTTTCGCAGATAGTATGCAGCTTATGGGTATCCACCAGCGAGCGGACATGCTTGTAACTTTCGCCTATAGGAAGCTTCACACGAAGCCAGTCAGGCTTTTTTATTTTGGATTGGTTCGGAGAGATGTTACTGATAACGGGTAATTCCTGCATGCTGCAAAGTTGGGATAAAAAGTTTATTTTCTTCTACCCAGCAAAATAGCAACGTAAGCATTGAAAAAGAACTGTTTATCCTTATTGTAGAGCATTTGGGAGATCTTGCTGGCGTAATATTCGGCGCTCAGCCCCACTTCGATGGCGCTTACTGTTTCGTTGAGGCGCCCGTAATCGAAGCGCATGGCCGTTTTTGCATATAATCCCGGCCTGATTTTGAGCTCGTTCCAGCCACCGGCAAGGCCTTTCGCCTTGATAATGTTATAATTACTGTCGAGCACTTCGGGAAAACGGGAATGTATCGTTTCGCCGGTATTATCGTCGTATACATCCACGATATAGGGCTTTACCAGGCCCAGGCTAAGGCCCCCGCCGTAAATAGCGGACACCATCACTCCGTTCTTGTTGCCCTTGCCGCCGATCACCTGTTGCTGAGCCGCGCCAAGACGCAACTGGTAAAAAGTATTCGTCTTTCCAAAGGCGATATAGTTGATTTTCAGTTGCGACTGGTCAAACACGCCTTCTCTTTTTTCCTTAGGATGTTTTTTCTCGGAAAGTTCGATGTTGAACAGAAGTGATTTGCGCTGCGATTTGAATTTCCCAATCTCATAGCCAAGGCCATAACCATCGCTGGCCAGTTTGAGGCTGAATACATGCTGCTTATTATAGACGATCTCTCCTTCCTCTTCCTGTCTCGACAATTCATTGATATGCTCGCGCCGCTCTGCTTTCTTTTGTTGTTTCGCCGACCTGCCCGGAGTGGCTGCAGGTTGTGTCTGCGCAATCGCGGCACCTGCTACGATCACGGCAAACAGTGATAAAACTATTTTCTTCACCGGGGATGATTTAATGTAATCAACGTAAATTTAGGCTAAAAATAGCTAAAATGACATCAACAGTAACATACGAAGGAACCCAACGTACAAAATGCAAACACCTGCGCTCAGGTTCAGAAATTGAAACGGATGCACCAGTGGATAACAAAGGCCGTGGCGAGCGGTTTTCCCCCACCGACCTTGTTGCTACTGCATTGGGAAGCTGCATGCTAACGATCATGGGTATGCGTGCAGATAATATGAACGTGGATTTGAAAGGCGTAAAAATTGAAGTCGAAAAGATCATGGCTGCAGATCCCAGGAGAATCGGCGGCATAAATTTAACATTTCATTTCCCCGATTCATTAACGGTAACCGAGCGCCAGCAAACCATTTTACAGAAAGCAGCAGAGACCTGCCCGGTATTCTACAGTATTCACCCTGATATAAAGGTGAATATCCATTTCAACTGGAAAGTGGCGGCGGATCTGTAAAAATTACTTTCCCGACAGCGCAGTCCAGGCAGCGCTTTTTATTGCAGTACTGCGTTTTTAATTCCAGCAGCGATTGTGAGTCGGCAGCTACCTTGCATTTTACTCCAACTGAAGTAAACGCTGTCACCACAGCGTTCTTTTCCGCATTTGCAGTGCATAACCAGTTTAAAGCATTGGTGATATATTTTTCTTCATTGTGCAGTGTACCATATGCGTACGCAATAGGCACAAACGTGTTTATTATTATAGTGTCTGTCATTGCTGCGCCAAGGGTTTTCGGATGATAAGGGCTTGTTTGTTCAAACGTATAATGGTAGTGCCAGTAATCATTGGCCGTAATGTTCAAAAGACCCTGAAGATCTCCGATATGCAGCGCATCCAGCACCGCTGCCAGCAAATTGCCGGAAGTATGTAGCAGCATAGCCAGCTGTGCCAGCCGGATCGTGGGAAATGCGGGGGGCCGCATGCGTAAAAAATGCATAGGCGTATATATCGCTGCAAGCCCGTATTTAGAACAATAGAATTCATATTCTTTTTTGAGCAGCGTGAAATATTTATCCTCACCGTTGCTTTTCAACAGCCCGGCCTGACCGAAAAGCAAAGCTTCCAGCTGATGAATTTGTGCGCGGTGCCGGGTTACAATTTTTACCGGCAGTGATCGGGCCAGTTCTTCGAACGCATCGGCATTGACATGTAATCCAAAATTTCTTGCCAGTAGCCACCATAATGTTTCTTCCCAATGATTATTGTTGGCATTCAGCATAGCCCGGACCTGCACACACTTCCGGTTCAGCCTTTCGATTAATAACCTGTCTTTCCAGGCTGTCCATACCAGCGGATCTACTCCGGCAATATGGGCAGAGCAGGGCACGAATGTATTGGCCTGCATCCAGCTTTCGTAGCGGGTGAGCAGCAGGTTAGGTATCCTGTCCTGTAATTCCAGTGTTGGCATTTTATCGGAAAGCCGCATATCATCGTTTATCCATACTACATGCAGGATAATATTCGCGTAATTCCTATCCTCGTTATGCTCATGTTTTGTCCAGTCGGACGCATATAAATGCAATTCAACATTGCCGGCCCAGCATTTATCCCCGATCCTGATGCGCGCATTGCCAAAATCAGGACCCTGGTGATGGTTCCACTGACCCGGCTGTAATACCTGCAGAAGTTCTCCGTTCACTGTTTCCAGCTCTGCCATGTTGAAATATTGAAATTGCCAGATAAACTGCAGCAACCGCTCGGTCATTCACTTTAATTATCCGGTAAAGCTAACGGCGCGCTATGGCAGGCCAATGATGTTTTACACCAGTTGATGCAGTGTTTTCACCACCCGGCTCACGGGAAGACCCATGACATTGTAGAAATCGCCGTTAATTTTTTTGATACCCGTCACGCCGATCCATTCCTGGATCGCATAAGCACCGGCTTTATCGTACGGTTTGTATTTATCGATATAAAAAGTAATCTGCCCGGTAGTGAGCTCGTGAAATTCAACTTCGGTAATATCGGCGAAAGCTGTTTCCTCTTCATTTTTCAATATCACCACACCGGTGATGACACGATGTGTTTTACCC
>JBGAJL010000095.1:0-18381 GCA_044224935.1 Flavitalea sp. | reverse complement strand
GGTAACCTCCTTCAACCAGGCGGCGCAGCTCGGGAAAATTACCGATGAATTTGTTATGATAGCCTACCTGGTTCACCAGCTTCTTTACTTTGGCCAGCGTTACCAGTTCTTCGCCCTGTGCAGCATTCAGACAGAAAGGCTTTTCTGCAAACACATGGATGCCGCGCTCCAGCAGATCCTTTACGATCGCTGCATGGAATTTTGTCGGAACAGCCACCACCACTGCATCGGGATTCGTTTCCTGAAGCATTTTCTTATAGTCGGCATATCCTTTAAATGAGCCATATTTTTCCAGTACATCGGTGACCATCTTAGAAGTATCACAAACTCCCACTACATCCACTCCAGGGTGAGCCCCCAATATCGATAAATGGGATAATCCCATTTTACCCGCTCCGATTAATCCTACTTTGACCATTACTTTTTGAGTTTATAAATGTTTGTTTTTAATAATTGATAGGCTTCTTTTCCTTTGTTCATCAGATCGAGATCAGGTTTTTTATTCTGCAGCGATTCGAGGAATGCAAGTACTTTTCCAGCAGCAATATTGGGTTCATGGAGCATAGCTCCTTTTTCCAATAAAAATTTATCCACTTCCAGGAGATCATCCTGGTAAACGGAAATCGTGGGGATGCCCAATATTGCCAACTCTCTCGTCATGGAGCCGCCGGCGCCGATGAATAAAGTGCAGTCTTCAGCAATCTGATCAAACTCAAGCGGTTTATCGGGCACTGTTATCCGGGAAAATTTCGATTGCCTGTAATGTGCGGCCTGGGTTTTATCGCGGGGCAATACGATCACCGTTGCTTTGTCCTGCAATTCAACAAGGGTATCATCAAGAAAATTCAGCCCGCCTTTATAATACTGTGCTGTCAGCGGCTCGGGGCGCACATATATTTTTACTTCCGTGGAATTATGACTCTCGCGCAATTTATGAATGCGTTCACCCTTCTGCCACAAATAAATTCCTTCTTTAACGCCGGGATAATGGCTCACCCGCTTACGCGAGGCACCTTTTCTTACCACATTTTCTATAGGCAGGTTTTCAGGTATCATAACGCTGGTAGCGAAATAAAAGCCGGCTTTATTACCCATCGCATGCTCATTGTCGTTGGTATAAATAGAGGGAATGCCCAATAATTTTGCTACTACTGGCGAATGGAACGAACTCTGCGAAACAGCTATATCCGGCTTATGCTTTTGCAGAAATTTTTTCAGCTGCATTACCCTGATGGGATAACCGAATATCTTTTTGTAAAAATTCTTTCCGTAATGCTCGCCCACTACGGTATACTTCAGCTTCTTCTGATTGAGCAGATCCACTGTATTAGCCAGGGGCCTGCACGTAATGATCACTTCATTGCCTTCGCTTTCCAGTTCCTTTATAAGATCATAGAACATGTTAATATGCGGGGAATTGGAAAGATCAAACCAAATTTTCATCGTGTATTTTTTTATTAAAACCAATGCTATGCATTCAGCATCCGGTCATATAAATTTCTGAGTGAACTCATAACGGCCTGTGGTGCATAGCCGGCCGAAAGCTCATACGAATAATCGCCATATTGCTTTAAAAGATGCCTGTTGTTTACAACCTCTTCAAGAATCTTTTTTAATGCATCAAGATCGCCGGGATTAAACAGCCAGCCATTCTTTCCGGGTAATACCACTTCAGGTATTCCTCCCACATTGGTTGAAATAACCGGCTTCCCATATGCCATCGCCTCGAGAATCGAGATCGGCAGCCCTTCGATATACGACGGAAGAATATAGATGTCGCAGTTTCTCAGCAATTCGTTCTTTTTCTCCCCCACTACCCAGCCTTCAAAATTTACGTTGCCGGAGAGGTTTTTGGAATGAAGCATCTCTTCGAGGCGATCTGTTTCACCTTTGCCTCCGATGCTCAGATGGAGCCTGTCCTTGAAAAGATCGGGATACGAATCCATCACTTTCAAGAGGTCGAAGATGCCTTTTTTTTCGATCACCAATCCCAGGAAAAGGAGCTTCACCGGCCCGTCGGATGAAACCGGCCGGGGAAGAACCGCTGGCCGTTCGATCACGTTCCTGATGATCGCCAGGCGCCTGATCCTGAACTGGGTCGAATAGAACTCATACCATTTTTCCGACAGGCAAATCACGACGTCCGCTTTCCGGAAGACATACCGTATGTAGGGCCGGAATATCCCTGCATGCTCGTAGTACGTGTGAAAGGAACCGGAGTGCACGTGAAGTACGGTTTTGCGGCCGAAAAGCCGTGCCAGGCCCAGCAAAATCGACTTGCGCACAAAGCTGCCCTTGGCGGCACTGTGTGCGTGTACGATCCGGATATCTTTATCGGTCGTCAGGCGGCGGATCAGTGAGAATATGGCCTTCAGAAAAAGAAACTGCCTGGCCAGAGCGCCCGAATGATCGTAAGTGGAAATAAACTTGAAAGGCCGGATGTTCTCCGAATAAGTTTCGAGCACGGCGGCGATGCCACCCTGAGCATGGTAATCGGGGCCCACGAATAAAACATCTTTCATATTGTTTTCTTTTCCGGTTGCCCGGGCAGGTCGAGCGCCTTGTCGAGGTATTTCCTGAACAGATTGTCCCATTCGTATTCGCTGAATTTTTCGGCTATTGCCTTTTTATCGTAGAGATGATATTTTGCCATAATCTCGCCCACCGCGCGTTCGAAATCCTGGGGATTGTCTTTGATCACAATGCCGCACTCGATACCCGAATGGTTCAGCAGCCTAGCATTGTCCTGAGTGGCGGTGGCGATCACCGGCATACCGTTGATCAGGTACTCGTAGGTCTTGGTATTCGGCTGCACATCGAAGAAGGGAGTGATGGGGAACCAGGTGATCCCGCAATCAGCCTCCTGGAAAAACAGGGCGAGACGTTTTTGGGGAATATAGCCTAATGCCAGCACGTGTTTTTCAATCCCATTACTTTTGATGTATTCCCGGATAGTTTCCAGTTCGTTGCCAAAACTATCGCCGACGAGAATAAATTTCACGGCGGCAGTGGGATTTTTTTTCAGGTATTCATGAAAGCCCATCACGGGCTCGATCATTCTTCTCTGGCTGAGCGTGCCAACATATAAAAAGATAAAATCGCTCCCGGAGAAAAGACTGCGGTATTGGTCCACTTCAGGATCATTGGCGGCCGCAGCGGGAAAACGGGCACCGCCCAGCGGCAGCAAACGATACCGGCGGATACCAAGACGTTTGGCGGCGGCATCGGTGATAACCGATGTATTTTTGAACCGCTTCGCGGCGAAAGAGATCATGGTGTCGAACAGCACACGCCTGGATCGCTTAGTAGACACGGTCACTGTCCGGATATCGTAATACATTTTCTCTTTGGGAATAAACAGGGGCAGCGTAAAATCCAGTTTGAAATTATTCAGGAGTATTCGATCAAATTTCATCTCCTTTTCATAATCGATCACGGTTTTGATAAAACGTGACAAGCGCCTGATCTTCGGCCCGCTGCGCGACACATACACAATATCGGGATTACCGGGCTCGAGGCGTTCCTTGCCAAAATCCCAGCATATATACTTTACGTCATAACCTTTGCCTTTAAGATAGGTATAATAGCGGTGATAATCAATTAAATATCCGAACTGGCTAGCTGACACTATCAATATCTTCATATAGATACGCTTTACTTTTAAACAGGTCTGAGTTTACAAAAAATAACAGGAACATATACACGATCAGGAAGTTGTGCCACCTGAACGAGTCAGCGTAAGTGAGGATCACCAGAAATATGATGAAATAAAATATAGTTTGCTTGTTCGCATTTTTGAAAAAATTGCAAATCTTAAGTATCACCAGGAAAATACCGGTTACCAGCATCAATCCGCCCTGCATCATAATGAAGAACAGGTAGGGACGGGTACCCGACAACAGCCAATTGTAATTCCGGGCAAACGTCGAGATTTCTCCTGTATAGGTTCCCCTGAACATGCCATATTCCATACCGAAAAACAGCGTGTTGATGTTCTCTGAAATAATCTTGTAACCGAAGATAATCTTGGTAAATCTGGGCACATCGGGATGGGTGTCGTAGTCTGCAAGCAGGTACTCATTGAGAAAATCGGTATTAAAGATATCCGACATACTGCTCAATGACGTGTCCTGATTTGAGTACAGTTGGTTGAAAATGATTAGAAACAGGGCGCCTCCGACAGCGGCCAGCAATATGCTTTTCATCTTCGGTTCCAAAAAGATGAAGACGACCATCATCGGTATCAGGATAAACGAAATCTTGGTTTCGTTCATCATCAACGGAAACAGCAGCAGCAGCAGCAACCCTTTTTTCCACATGGGATTGTGGAACTGGAACAGGAAGAGCACCAGGCAGAGGATGATCAAGGTCAGGCTGCCCGAGCACATCCAGCCATACGTTCCACCTACATAATCGCCAGGCCCGAATTGCTTATACTGGATCATCACCGGAAAGAACTGGATCAGCAGGAATACCCATGCGAATTTCCTGAATATCCGCACATACCGCATCGCTTCTTCCTCATTGCCCGGCGCAAATATTTTATAATAAAACACCGGCATGGCCAGCACCATGACCACTTCCCTGATGCCATTGATGGATGCCGATAAAGGAACAGGGCTATATGTAAAGTTGAAGATGATGCCCCCCAGCACAAACGCAAGGATCCATCCATATCCCTTGGGTACGGCAGAAAGACTGGTGATGGCCAGAAAGAAAATAAGCGCCTCGAACGTAACATAGAACGGTGTCCTGTTCGTGTTGCCGGTCATGTCCAGAATGGTGGCAAATACGGCAGAGGAATAGAGCAGAAGAACAAAGATGTATCGTTGCAGGTTGGCTACAGCGGTTTTCATGTTATTCGCTTATTAATTTTTGGATGGCCGTTTTAATGAAATGGCCGCTGCGGATCTGCGGAGTGAGTCTTGCTGCGTTGTCTGCATATTGCCGGTACTGTTCAGGTGAAAGCGTTTCGAGGATCTCGTTGAGCTCCCGAAGGCTTCTGATAGTGAAGCCTATGTTCTTCTCCCGTATGAAAGGCGCAATAGCCGCTTCTTCCCACACCACGACAGGAAGCCCCACTGACAAATACAGGGAAAATTTATGCGGATCATTATACCTGATATAATTTCCGAATTCTCCGTCGCAGGTTTTTATACTATTGCCTTCCCATATCAATCCGAACTGATACGTACAATCGAATACGGGAGTGTCAGGATTAAATGATCCTTTAAAAACAACACCCGATCCCTTGAATTTTTCTTCATCCAGGTATTGTCCATACACATGCAATTCGAAATTTTTGAATTGCGCCAGCTCCGGATTATAGATATAAGCCGCTTTTACAAAAGAAAGATTGCCCGCATATAAAAGGCGGTACCGGTTTTCCGGAAGGCCATTGATATAGGGAACAGTATCGGCCAGCAGATAATCAAATACCTGCAGGTCTACGATCTTTTTATTATATCCATTTTTCACCAGCCACTTAGTCAATGTTGGGTTATGAGAAATCAGGCCATCGAATATTTTCAGTGAAACAATATCTCTTTTCGGAGAAACCATAAACCGTATCGACGCAATATCATGAATGATGCCATAAAATTTCACACCATGAAGCCGTGCAAATAATTTAACAAGATAAAGCCTGCGTTTCTGCCATACGGGATATTCAATAACGATATGATCGCCTTTTTTAACCAGTGCGGCGAGATTTGCCCAGAAATTCCGGACAACTTTTATGCTGGTAAACCGTGGGAAATAGAGCGTTTCATAGCCTTCCGATTTCAATGCAGTCAATACATCTACTCTTGCTTTGAGACCGGCTGTTTTGTCCTCCTTGATGTCGTTCGTTAGTAAAACCTTACACATATAGCAATTCTACGTTAGAGAAATTTTCCTGCTTGCAGCCAGCGCTTCACCGATTACGTGATGCATGTCCATATAGCGATAGGTAGCAAGCCTTCCCAGGAAAGTATATCCTTTCAACTGCGCCACCTCCTGCTGATATTTCTCCAGAATTTTCATGTCTGCAGCAAGTCGTTTAGGGTAATAAGGAATATCATGGGGCTCGGTCTCCTTGCTGTACTCTTTGAAGTAAACCGTTTTTTCATGATTTTCCCAGGGGGTAAAGTGCTTATGCTCGTGCACTCTCGTATAGGGAACAGATTCTTCGGAATAGTTGATTACCGGGTTGCCCTGGTAGTCACCTTCCGCCTCATGCTTCTCAAAAAATACCGTACGGTAAGAGAGCCTTCCATGTTTGTAATTGAAAAAAGCGTCGATGGGCCCGGTATAAACAATATGATCGAAACCGGATGCATCAAATGTATCATCAAATTTCGTATTAAGCCTGACCTCGATATTCTTATGATCGAGCATTTTTTCAAAAAGACTGGTATAACCGTTTACAGGAATACCCTGTATAGGATTGTTGTAATAATTGTCATCATAGTTGAAACGCACAGGAAGGCGTTTTAAAATGGATGCAGGAAGCTCGGAAGGTTCGCATCCCCATTGTTTTTTGGTGTAGCCATAAAAAAATGCTTTGTAGAGATCCTTTCCAATGAACTTCATAGCCTGTTCTTCAAAATTCCTGGGCTCTGTGATTGTTTTATCACTGATGCTTTCAACAAACGCCCTCGCTTCTTTCGGATTCAGCGTTTTTCCATAAAACTGGTTGATCGTGTGCAGATTGATGGGCATGGAATAGACCTGGCCTTTATATACAATCTTCACCCTGTTGATAAACGGCCTGAACTCTCCAAACCGCTGGATATATTCCCACACTTCTTCGTTATCGGTATTGAAAATATGCGGGCCATAAGTATGTACCATCACACCTGTTGCTTCGTCTCTTTTCGTGTGGCAGTTTCCGCCAATATGGTCTCTTTCATCGATGACGACTACTTTGGCATCCGACTGGCTTACAATTCGTTCAGCCATTTTCATGGCCTTTAAAAATCCGGCTCCTACGATTAATACTTTCATTATGTACCGTTGTTTATCTGCGGTTGTTTATCTTTTGTTTTACAGTTAAAAACTAGCTTAAGATATCCAATAAAACGCCCGGGTGCAAAAAATATCTGGGCTCAATTACTTTTATGCCCTTGTCAGCACACAAAATACATACAGGCAGAAATAAATATTTCGGTGAACAGCCAGCACCAGGCTGTTCCGATAAATCCCATATTGCTTACCAGTAAAAAGTTTAGCAGAATACTGATCACCGCTCCTATAGCCGTGATCCTGAAAATCTTTGTCCATCTTCAGGTTCACCATTGTCTGAATACCGAAAAGATTACTCCAGCTGATAATCATCGGAACAAACGCGGATGCGAAATACATTTAATGGAAGGGTCGAACTGATTTCCATATACGATCCTGATGATCAGCGGCGCCAGCAGGAAGAACACAACAGAAACCGCACCCGTGAACAACGTGACCACAGGAAACAACTGGTTCACTATTTTCAGTCCGTTTTCCCGGCCCTGTGAAAAAGCGGTACCAATAAACGGAAACAGCGCCTGTGACAGGGGTATCGCAATCAGGGACTGCATAATTGTAATCAGCTTCCAGCCCGCTGTATAATAGCCCACATGCACAGGATTGTTCTGCAGCACTCCCAGGAGCACCACATTGGTAGTGGTATACAGATTAACCACCACCATTGAGAAGAAGATGATTCTTTCGCTCCATAACAGGCTCATTACCTGTCGAAGCGTAGAAAATCCCAATGATATCTTATATCTCCTTACCGCATACCAGAAAGAAAATATTCCTACGAGTATCTGTGCCAGGCTTATTGCCAGCGGTTGCCATACATAATCTTCTTTGTGTCTTACCACCAGCAGGATCACTACGGTGAACAACACTTTGGTGACCAGGTTGAAGATGGCAATGCGCGAAAGCTCCTGCATGCCCTGGTACAGCCAGTTGGGTGTGATTACCCAGGAAAGGCAGATCAGAAAAGAATATATCGCCACCTGTTTTTCATCTCTCAATTGTGGAAAAACAAATAACGATGCGATAAACAATACCACCGAAACCAGGCACAGCAGTAGTTTGGCGGTAAGAACTTCATTAAATATCCGCGTACGTTCCTTAACGTTATTCCGTTGGGCAGCAATCGCCCTGGTGGCTGACAAATCGAACCCGAAATTGATCAGGATCGTAAAATAAGCCATGAAGGCGGAGGCAAAGTTGATAACGCCAAGCTTGTCGGGACCAATGATCCTCGACACGATAGGAACCGTAATAAAAGGAAAGAGGTAGTTGGCTATCTGAACTATTCCTAAAGAGAAGACATTCTTTATTACCCCTTTTTTTGCATTGGGCTGAACGCCTGCTTCAGTATCCAACAATCAACAAATTTTTTTTACTCATTTACCGGCGGCTAATTCGAAATTTTTAGATTGTTATCGGGAGACAGATCGAATTGCCTGATGAGTTTTACTTTTTCAATATGTGTTTTGTCTACTTCAGCCATCAGGGTAAACCCGAGTGACGGAAGAAGAACTTTTACAGTTTTATGTTTCACTTCAACCACATTACCTTCCATAAACAACAGCGGGCCATGTGTTACCCGTACCGTGTCATTAAGATTAACTTCAGCTTTTTCGAGCTGAACATTTTCGTAATCATGCAGGAATCGCTTGATCACATCGATTTCATTTTCGCGGATCACAGCAGGCTTGCCGAGCCAGTAAACAAAATTGATCACTCCATCCGTCTGGCGGATCTCCGCCTGAACGCTTTCGGGTATACATACAAAAACATACGAGCGAAACAATGGCTCGAGCACGATCTTCTTGCGGTCGCTCCATTGCTTCTGAACCCTGTTCAGCGGGCAATAGTTTACAATCTTCTTACGGGTAAGAAGATCGGCCACCTTTTTTTCCCAGCGTGGCTTCGTGTACAATGCATACCATGTAGCTTTCTCAGTGTTCATAGCTGACAATTAACTTTCAAATTCAAATTCCTTTAAAGGCTCCGCCAACTCAGTCACATAGCTTGTGCCGGCAGGTCTTTCATACGATCTTTCTACGAACCAGAGGTGTCAAGTCTATCGGTAAACTTTACCAAAAATAGACTTTCTTTTCCTTACATTGACATCTTCATACCCCACTCCATAGCCATAGCCGTAGCCATTGCCATATCCTCCCTTACCGATACCCCTCGATTTAACCCCGTTAAATATTAACGCTAAATTCTTCAATCCTCGTACTTTATTGTTTTCCTCGAGCATCTGGAGATAGATGCGCGGGGTGTACCCATGACGCAACACAAACAAAGTTGCATCACAGAACTGGGAAAGAAGGTAGGCATCCGTTACCGGGGTTACAGGCGCCGTATCTATCACGATGTAATCAAAAGCATTTTCAAGATAGGCCAGCAATTCCTGGATCCTGCCATTGAGAATTAACTCAGACGGATTGGGGGGGATCGGACCAGCCGGTATAACAAACAGGTTAGGGTTCACTTCCGTGCGCTTGATGATCTCGTCGGCCTCTTTTTCACCAATAAAATAATTGCTGATGCCCACCACGCCGGACTTGATCCCGAATATTTCAGCCAGTTTGGGCTTTCTCATGTCTATTTCAAGCACCACTACCTTTTTATCGGTCAATGCAAGACTGATAGCCAGGTTGGCCGACACAAAACTCTTTCCCTCGCCGGGTATGCTCGAAGTAACCAGTATCTTTTTCTTCCGGGAGCTGATGCCCAGGTAACTCAGGGAGGTTCTGATCTGGCGGAACTGTTCCGCAATGAAATTCTTTCTGTCGTGCGATATTACGATCGGCTCATTCGAATCGTCTTCGATCAGTTCCCCGATTACCGGAACGGAAGTATAATTTTCTATCTCGCTTCTGAAGAGAATATTCCTGTTCAGGCCTTCTTTTAACGCCACGACACCCAATGCTATGGCCAGACCGACCACCAGTGAAACCACGTATACCAGCATCTTCTTGGGGCTCACCGGATTGTCGGTAGCTTCGGCCCTGTCTATCGTTCTGCTGTCGGCTACGCTGGCCTGAAGGCTTAGAGCGGTCAGGTCGCGCTGCTGCAACAACGAATTGTAATAATCACTGAGGCTCTGCCTGTCGCGGGTCACTTCTGTTAATCTCCTGTCTTTCTCGGGCATGGAGCGCAACTGGCTGGAATAGCGGCTTGCCGCTGCGGACAAGCTGTTCCGGCTCGCAATAAGGGATCTTTGCTGACTCGCAATACTCTCGTTAATGCTTTGCTTCTCAGAGGCGATCTTATTACGCAGGGAAATCATGACTGGGTTGTTCTCCCCTGTATTTCTTTTCAGCCTTTCGTACTCGGCCTGGTCTTCTGAAAGTCGCTGAACAAGGCCCTGCAGCACCGGGTCATCAACGCCTGCGGTGGAGGGCGTAAAACCGCCGTCGGCGCCACGGGAATTGATAAACGTCTGCAAATTTTTCAATACCGAAAGCTTCACTTCAATCTTGGACAACTCCATATCAGTGCTGCCCACGTTTTGCAGGAACTGCTGTCCCTGGGCGGTAACATCTACCAAATTGGCGGATGTCCTGTACGCCTCTATTCCGCGGTCAGTGGAATCCAGCTGTCTTTTGGCGTCAGCCAGTTTCACTTCCAGGAGGCTCAGCGTATTCTTTGCCAGGGAATTTTTATCATTAAGGGAAGAAAGATCGTACTGTTTCAGTATTTCATTCATCACCAACACCCCACGCGCCGGCACGGGGTCGAGCAACGCAAGATTGATCACCGTAGACTGTTTATTGGTAGAGGAAACCGTCAGCGTTTTAGCGAACGAACTCACCACTTTTTTAGGTTGCGTCAAACTGAAAAACAAGGGCTTTTCGTCATCTGAAACGCGATAACTCGGATTCGGGAAAAATCGTATCGTTCCCCATTCCGAAGGCACCCACTGGTTTATGGGATATTCCTTGCCGTTGATGACAACCAGTTGTTTTATTTTGTCGAAACTGAAGGGGATTTTATCATCCTCTTTAAGAGAATCCGGGTTTTTTATTTCCAGCATTACAGGCGATTTGGTATACGCCGGTATGGATTTTACTTTTCCTTCTTCAGATATATTAACGTAAAGATTCAGGTTTTTTACCACTTCGGAAAGCAGCGCCCTCGACTGCACGATCTCCATTTCATTTTCGACAGTTGTATGAGAGGCAAAGACGTTGAGCTTTTCGAGCACTTTCGATTCATCGCTTCCTTTTTGTTCGTCCTTTATAAGGATTGAGGCATCGATTTCATATAAAGGCACTTTATAACGAATAAATGCATATCCTGCAGCGAGCCCCAGCGCCACCATCACCACAAACAATGGCCAGTAAGGAAGATAGCGGAACAATAACTGGTTGATTATGTTCCCATCCTGCTGCACCTTATTTTTCGTCACCTGTAAAGCACTCATAGATTCTTATTTATTAAAATACCCGGGTTAAAATGATAGCAATAAATGAGAGACCACTCAGGATAGATGGAAGTAGTTGCTGCGTGCGGTTTGCACTGGCCACTTTCGCACTGTTGGATTCTACATAAAGCACATCATTGGACTTCAGGTAATAATAAGGCGAAGTCAGGATGTCAGAGCTATTTAGATTTATTCTCTTTACCAGCTTGCTGCCTTTATCTTCTCTTATCAATAAAACGTTGTCACGCCGGGCATAAATAGTCAGATCCCCGGCTAAACCCAACGCTTCCAGTATCGAAATTTTTTCATTCGGTACCACCAGCACGCCCGGCCGAGCCACTTCGCCCAATACGGTCACCCGATAATTCAGGTAGCGGATCGTAACGATAGGGTCAACAACTAATTTATTATCCACAAGAAGCTTCGTAATTACTTCTTTTGCTTTTTGTTTGGTGAGACCTGCAACCATAATATTTCCAAGGCCCGGAAACTCGATATTTCCCTCCTGGTTCACCAGGTAGCCCGACGCAGGGGCAATATTACCTGCGGCAGAAATATTATTGGTAGATAACGAAATCATGTTGGGAGCGTTGTATATGGCTGTCGCTTCAGGATTCGGACTGGAAACAGTAATGCTCAGGATATCGCTTTTCTGAATAACAGGCTCCAGGTTGGCAACCGGGGTGGGAATAACGCCTTCGCTTAAAGAATTAAAGTAAGTCACTTTTTTTGTGTCCACGCAACCTCCAAAAATCACGGCAAGCCCCAAAAAGATAAGACTGATAGATAAACTCCTGGCTCTAAAGAATCCTGTTTTCATAGCTGCTTTACTGTATATCATTAAATAAATATGAACAAGCGTGCGTAAGGTAGTTCTTCAACCTAAGAAGTAGGATTGCTCAGCTACGTCTATTACAGGATATCGTATATCTGTAGCTGCGAAAGTATAGCTTAAAAGCCGCAAATCAAAATTTACACAGTCCTTATTCTTAAATTGGGCCTACTTCCCAGCATCGATTTCCTGCACACAACAAATCTCGAACCAAGGTTCATATTTCCTAATTAAGAAAATATAACTCTTTAACTCCTAGATTATTGCCTGATGTTGAAACATTATCCCAAACTATTGACAAATCCGGGAAACTCGTCCGTTCTTAGAACCAGGTCGGCTACCGCATTGTTAACAGCCTGTTCGGGCATAAACGCAATTTCTGCAGTTTCCGGATCCTGCA
Organism: Flavitalea sp.; assembly: GCA_044224935.1. Lineage (GTDB taxonomy): Bacteria > Bacteroidota > Bacteroidia > Chitinophagales > Chitinophagaceae > Flavitalea. Next base: position 5,733 of record JBGAJL010000095.1, on the reverse strand, counting down.
CGATACACATACCGCCACGGGACTTGATCACCGAGAGGCCATTAACGCCATCGGTATTTCCTCCCGATAAAAGTATGCCAACTGTTCCGGCGCCATAAACAGAAGCGAAGGATTCGAAACTTACATCAATGCTTGGCCGGCTGAAATTGACTTTTTCTGAATAGTCCAGCGAAAAAGTGCGATCGTTTTCTGCTAACAGATGGTAGTCGGCGGGCGCGAGATAAACTATTCCATGGCGGATTAATTCCTTTTCTTCGGCCTCTTTCACCCGTAATGCCGAACGATCCGACATAAGCTCCGCCAGCAACGAATCGGTGGAGTTTTTGCGGTGCAATACAACCACGATAGGGATTTTACGTATCGTTATGCGTTCCAGCAAATACAGGATAACACCGAGGCTTCCTGCCGATCCGCCGATAACAATAATATCGCATGCAGGCCTCAAATCATTTTTTTCCATATTTTTTCTTTGGCGCCAAGCTGCTGGTATTTTTTCCCAATTTCGGAAAATTTGATCTGCTCCTTTGCTCCCAGGCCTATGAATCCATACCGCTCCAGGCTTGTATCTAACAGATGAAAAACTTTATCCTGCAATGTTTTGTTGAAATAAATCATCACATTTCTGCAAATGATAAGCTGGAAATGGTTGAACGACCAGTCCGAAACGAGATTGTGGGCCGAAACGATTATCTTGGTTCTTAATGAATCGTCGAATTTTGCCAGATCATATTTTGCGGTGTAGTATGACGAAAAATCTTCTTCGCCGCCGGCCAGGATATAATTTTCAGAATACTGCTTCATGACGCCCAGGGGATAAATGCCCTTTCTTACTTTTTCAAGCACTTCCGGATTGATGTCGGTGGCATATACCAGCGATTTATGCAACAAATTGGCTTCTTTTAACAGGATAGCCATAGAATACACTTCTTCGCCCGTAGAGCATCCTGCATGCCAGATCCTGATAAAGGGATGCGTAGCCAGCACAGGCAGCACCTGTTCCTTAAGGGTTTTATAAAAGGAGGGATCACGAAACATCTCCGTCACATTGACCGTAATCTCCTGTACAAAACGCATGATGTACTTATCGTTCTGCATGATGTGATTGCGGAACGACTCGAAACTGCCCGCCTTATCCAATAAGAAAAGCCGTGTCAGCCGCCGCTTAACCGACGCTCTTGAATAATTCGTGAAATCGTATCCGAATTTTTCAAGCAGATCATTGAGAAGTATCTCTACTTCTTCATCGCTAAACTCTTCCTGGTGCACAGCCGTATTTATTCATTTTATAAAGCCAGCGTCTTAATTTCTGTCGTAGAGCCATACCCGCAGCAGCGAAAGCAACTGGTCGCGGTCGATGGGTTTGGTAATATAATCGGACGCGCCTGCACTAATGCATTTTTCCCTGTCGCCGGCCATTGCCTTGGCCGTGACGGCAATGATCGGCAGTTTGCGAAACTTCGGGATTTCCCGGATGGCCCGCATCGTATCATACCCATCCATTTCCGGCATCATCATATCCATCAGCACCACGTCGATGGTGGGGTCATTCATGAGCTGTTGCAGCGCTTCCTTTCCATCTATCGCAGAAACGATATTCATACCAAAAGACTCCAGCGCTTTGCTTAATGAAAAAATATTCCTGACGTCATCGTCGGCTATCAGCACTTTTTTATTTTTGAGCACTTCGGCGAGGCGTCCCAGTTTCTTGTAAGTGACCACGTTCAGCCCCTTCCCCTTATTTCCTTCCAGCAGGTGGAGGTACAAAGACACTTCATCGAGTATGCGCTGATAGGAATGCGCTGTTTTTATCACCACCGAGCTTGCGTATTGCTTAATACGCCCCTCCTCCATTTTGGAAAGATTCTTTCCCGTGAAAACAATGATCGGTAAGAGTTCCAGGCTCTCGGTCTGCTTTACTTTTTCCAGGCCTGTGTAAAGCGGCTCTCCGGATGTTTCATTGTCAAAAATGACACAGACACCGTCTCTGGCCAGCAGGGAACTGATCACATCATCGACATTGTTTTTAATTTCGGGCTCGATTCCAAAGTTTTCAAGGAAATAGTACAATGCTTTTGCGTGCTTCGAATTTTCCTCGATGATCAGCACTTTCCGCGGCTCGTTTCTTAAGCCATGCTCGATGCGCTGAAATACCTCGTTCATTTTATCGGCTGTATCGTCCTGGGTAATGAGGGTCTTATTCGCATCTTCCGCAACAGCATTCGTCAATTCGGGCTGGTGTTGCACATCAGGCTCCGGATCGGAAAAATATTTGTGGCTGACGGGAAGGACCAGGCAAAATTCGCTGCCACCGCCCGGAATACTTTTCAGCTCAATTTTTCCTCCCAGTAAACGGGCAAACTCGCGGCTGATGGAAAGCCCCAGGCCCGTGCCGCCATATTGCCTGCGGGTGGAGCCATCGGCCTGCTGAAAAGCTTCGAATATCAGTTTCTGCTTGTCTTCCGGAATGCCAATGCCAGTGTCTTTTACATTAAATTGAAGCATACCTTCTTCCGTATTCGAAATAATAAGGCTCACCTTGCCCCGGGCGGTAAATTTGATGGCGTTAGAAATAAGATTTTTCAAAATCTGTTCCAGTCGCATTTTGTCGGTATGTATAAAAAGCGAAGCATCATCGGCGATATCGATGGTAAATCCGATACCTTTTTCATTGGCAGCAGGAGCAAACAGCGAGCGAAGATCACTGGCGATCTCCTTAACCGAAACCTCTTGCGATTCGACGTTCATCTTGCCGGATTCTACCTTCGACAGGTCGAGAATATCATCGATCAGGGCAAGCAGGCCCTGCCCGGATGTTTGTATTACGCGGGCATATTCTATCTGGTCGGGGGTTAAATTCTGCTGGTTGTCTTCGACCATTAATCTGGACAGCAGCAAAATGGAATTTAAAGGGGTTCTCAATTCGTGCGACATATTCGCCAGGAATTCCGACTTATATTTTGTCGTTATCTCCAGTTCTCTCGCCTTCCGCTGTATTTCATGATTGCGCTCTTCTATCATCTCGTTTCGTTCTTCAAGCAGGCTCGTGCGCTCCTCCAACTCGGAATTTGTCTGCATCAGTTCTTCCTGCTGCACTCTAAGCTCTTCTTCAGAAACCTGCAGTTTCTGCGACTGTGATTTCAATTCCTGGTTGATATTTTCGAGCTCGGTATGCTGCGCTTGTAATTCTTCGGACTGCGACTGTGTTTCCTCGAGCAGTTCCTGTAGCCGTCTCCGGCTCTGAGCGCCGTTTATTGCAACGCCCGCCTGTTCTGATCCCGATTCCAGAAATAGTATTTCGTTGGCGGTATATTCATTCATCGACCCGAGCTCTATCACCCCCGATAATCTTCCATCCTTTTGCACGGGCACGGCAATTACAGATGCCGGAATAATATTGCCTGTGGCAAACGAGATCGTAAATTTTTCCGGAGACAGTTTATCCAGGTGAATGGTTTTCTTATTTACTGCGCATTGGCCCACAATTCCTTCCCCGACGCTGATTTCGCTGTTGACGTTTGCCGAAAGCCCGTAGCTGCCGACAAGGTGAAGCTGGCGCAGATCATTCAACAGATAAAAAGCGCCTACTTTGCTATTTGTATATTCAACCATGAATTGCAGCACGTCTTCGGCCAGTGCCTTAACGTCTTTCTCTCCCAGCATCCTGATATTTAAGCCGGCAATTCCCTCCTGCATCCATTCCTTTTCCGATAATAATCCAAATGAATACTCAAGGGCGGCCGCCATTTTATTTAAAGAACCGGCAAGCGTGCCCAGCACGTCCTTTCCATCCTCATCGACGCGCGCCTTATAATTTCCTGTTGAAATTTTTTCGGCAATCGCCTGGATAAGAACAATACGCCTGTTGATATCGATATCTTTTTTCTCCAGTTCGGCTTGCAGGTCTGTGCGCCGCTTGTAATCATTTAAGATACGTATTCCGAAAAACACGGTGATGAGCAAGGAAACGACGGCTGCAAAAATGATCAGCGAAGGCGTGTAATCGGAATAGGTTTGCAGATCGCTATTACGCTCGGCAAGCAGTCTTCTTTCTTCATTTTCCATTTTATCCACCACTTCCATCGTCGTGTTCATAAACTCTTTTCCGCGAATAAGAAACGTGTTGCTTACCACTTCTCCCTTCTGTTTCAGTTCAATACAGGAAACAAGCACTTCTATCCGCTGGTCGATGGCTCTTTTCAGGACAAGAACATTATCCTGCTGTGCCGGGTTATCGGCGGTTAATTTTCGCAGGGCGTCGATCCTGTTTCTTATGAGCACCTTATTGGTCTGAAGCGGTTCGAGGAAAGCGATATCACCGGTTAGAAGGAACCCGCGCTGGCTGGTCTCCATTTCAAGCAGGATGTTGTCGATCCTCCGCACTTCAGAAATGACCTGCGCTGTATGATCGACGAGCGAAGCGCTGGTCAGCAGTTTTTTAATGCTGATATAAGAAGCAACCGAGCTGATCAGCAGCAACATCAGGGATGCTCCGAAACCGATAATAATATTACGTTTGAATTTGTTCTTCATTTAAAGGATAGTTTGATTAGCTGAGTGCCCGGCAGAGTGGATTAACCGCGACTGGTATACAGGCAGAATAAATGTAAAGGTTGCACCTTCATTTTCTTTGCTATGCACGGTCAGCAGGCCATTATGCTTTTCGATGATCTTTTTGACGATGGCCAGGCCGATGCCCGTGCCCTCGAATGTTTCTTTGGAATGTAGCCGCTGAAACATCGTAAAGATTTTATCCTTATATATTTCATTAAAGCCGATGCCGTTATCCTGGATGCTGATACGGCAATACTCACCGTTGGGGTCCGTTTCGCCGTCTAATTGTTTTGATGCAATGCGTTCGGCACTGATATTTATAACCGGGGGCGTATTCCGCTTTGAGAATTTAATGGAATTACTGATCAGGTTCTGAAACAACTGGCGGATTTGCCCGGGTATTACTTCCATTTCAGGAAATTCACAGATATTGATGGTGGCGTGTTTTTCAGCAATCAGTAATTCAAGATCCGATATCAGTTCCTGCAGGATCAGGTTGATATTTGACTGCTGAAAAAATCCTTCGCCGGAAAGCCTCGAATAATTTAGCAGATCGCTGATAAGAATGGACATACGCCGCGACGAGCTGATGATCTTCTCCATATAAGATTCCGCTTCAGGGTTGCCCTTAAGAAACTGCTGCCGCAGGCGATCGCTATAGATCTGAATCTTCCGTAATGGCTCCTTAAGGTCGTGTGAGGCAACCGAAGCATATTGCTGCAGATCGTGGTTACTCGTTTCGAGTTCCCTGTTGCTTTTATGCAGTTGTTCAGTTCTCTCCGCAACGCGTTGTTCCAGGCTATGGTTGAGTTCGGACAATTCCTTTTCAGCTCTTTTCCTGAATTCAATTTCCGCCTTCAGGATGGTTTGCATTTCATTAAGCTCCCGCCGTTGTTCAGATAACCGGTAAAATGTTTTTACCTTAAGCAGCAACACATCGGGGTCAAAAGGCTTGGTTACATAGTCAATTCCTCCCGAATGATAGCCACGCGTAATAAAGGTTTTGTTTATTTTGACAGCCGACAGGAAGATGATGGGAATGTCTTTCGATTTGCTGAATCCCGAGATAGCTTCAGCCACTTCGAAACCATCCATACCGGGCATCTGGACATCCAGGATAATCAGCGCATAGAAATTTTTTAAAATCTTCTTAAGAGCATCTTCCCCCGATATTGATGGTGG
>JBGAJL010000094.1:4212-20814 GCA_044224935.1 Flavitalea sp. | reverse complement strand
AGTGAAGGAAAAAATTACGCCGATTTTTCGGTGGGTTATTTCCAGATGAAACCTTCGTTTGCGGAACGTGTAGAAAAAGACGTTAAGGAAATCTCCGGTAATATTCCGGGTGATATCAGGCAATGGGGCAGGGGTGCCGAGAACAACGACAGCCGGCGGGCCAGGGTAATGCGGATAACCCATATCGAGGATCAGCTTAATTATCTCTGTGCCTTTTATAAGATATGTGAAAGCAAATTTGCATCCCATCATTTCGAATCGGCCATTGACAGGGTACGCTTTTTTGCCACCTGCTACAATGCCGGCTATCATCTCAGCGAAGCTGAAATTCTGAATTTCCAAACCCGCAATCATTTTTATAAATACAATTATTCTGCGGTCAGCGCATACTATTTTGAAAATGAATAAGTAGCTTAGCCACGCATGGATATTATAGTAAAACCGGGCGACAAAGCTCCTGCTTTCCTGGCCAGTGACCAGGACGGCAGGCAGGTATCATTAGATGATTTCAAGGGTAAAAAGCTGGCCATTTTCTTCTACCCGCATGATGATACACCTACCTGCACCAAAGAAGCCTGCAATCTCCGCGACAACTGGCCGAAGCTTAAAAGAGCGGGAATAACGGTAGTGGGTGTCAGCACCGATACCGAAAGAAAGCATAAGAAATTCAGGGAAAAATATGAGCTGCCCTTTACGCTTCTCGCCGATCCGGATAAGAAGATGGTGAACAATTACGGCGTGTGGGGAATGAAGAAGTTTATGGGGCGGGAGTTTCCTGCTACGCATCGTGTTACCTTTCTCATCAATAAAGCAGGGATTATCGATCATATTATCGATAAGGTGATTAGTGGAGGCCATGCCCGCCAGATTATCGATCTCTGGAAATAGCCGGCTGGCATGATATTATGAGCAGGTATGCATTTACCACTAATATGGAAAAGCATTATGGCTGCAATACTTACGAAAGGATTCTGGAAAAAGCTGTTCAAAATACTTATCACCACATTCAAAGCTTTTACCGACGATAAGGGATTAAAACTCAGTGCTTCTCTCGCTTACTATACCATATTTTCAATCGGCCCCCTGTTATTGCTGCTTATGTCGCTGGCAAGTCTTTTTTACGGACAGGATGCAATCGAGGGAAAGGTATTCGGGCAGTTGAATGATTTATTAGGCGCGCAGGCGGCCAGTCAGATACAGGAAATATTAAAAAATATCCAGTTTTCGGGTAAAACGCATTTTACCCTCATTGTCAGCATTGTTACGCTGGTAATCGGGGCCACGAGCATTTTTGTCGAGATCCAGGATTCTTTAAATATGATCTGGAAACTGAAGGCGAAACCGAAAAAAGGCTGGCTCGCCTTTTTGAAAAACCGCCTGCTTTCCTCTTCACTGATTATCTCGCTGGGTTTTCTGCTGATTGTTACCCTTATTGTAAATGGTGTGATAGAAGTGCTGATGGCGCGGCTGGTTGTTATTTTTGGTTCGGCTATGCCTACCGTGATGATGATCGTTAATTTGCTGATCACGCTGATTGTTATAGCCACGCTTTTTGCAATTGTATTTAAATTCCTTCCCGATGCGAAGATCCGCTGGAAGCATGTGCGTATGGGTGCGATATTTACAGCCCTGTTATTTTTAATCGGAAGATATATGATCGGGCTGTATATTCAGAATACAAGTACCGCTTCTACTTATGGGGCTGCGGGTTCGATCGTGGTTATTCTGATCTGGATCTATTACAGTTCGGTGATCCTCTACCTGGGTGCAGAGTTTACACAGATTTATACGGATGCAACGGGAGGGTATATTGAACCTGCCGAATACGCCGTGCATGTGCAGCAGTCAGAAGTGGAACAGGAAGTGAGTGTGCTGCCTAAGCGGCACAAAGATCTGGACGCCTGACCGGCCCACTCCTGGTGCTTCTGATTTCGTCCTCACGGTTATCAATAAACGATAAAATCGTTCCGGGTTATTAATACCGGTATAATTCGCTTTTGAACGGCCCTTCTTTGGGAATGCCGAGGTATGAAGCCTGTTCATCGGTCAGTTCGTCCAGTTCAACCCCGATCTTGGCAAGATGGAGCCTGGCCACTTTTTCATCGAGATGCTTCGGCAGCACGTACACTTTATTTTCATAATTCTGGCTATTGGTCCAGAGCTCTATCTGTGCAAGTGTCTGGTTGGTGAATGAATTACTCATTACAAAACTCGGATGACCTGTGGCGCATCCCAGGTTTACCAGCCTTCCTTCTGCCAGAATAATTACGTCCTTTCCTTCGATTGTATACAGGTCAACCTGTGGTTTGATGGTGTCTTTTGTATGACCATAGTTATTGTTAATCCAGGCAATGTCGATCTCGATATCGAAGTGACCGATATTACATACTACCGCTTTATCCTTCATCGATCTGAAATGTTTTTCAGTAATCAGGTCGCGGCAACCGGAAGCCGTTACAATAATATCCGCTTCTTTCACTGCATCGATCATCTTCTTCACTTCGTAACCATCCATTGCAGCCTGTAAGGCGCAGATCGGATCAATTTCAGTGACGATCACACGGCAGCCTGCACCATGCAGGGAAGCTGCAGAGCCTTTGCCTACATCGCCATAACCGCCTACCACTGCCACTTTTCCCGCAAGCATCAGGTCGGTAGCGCGGCGGATGGAATCCACCAGGCTCTCTTTACAACCGTATTTATTATCAAACTTCGATTTCGTTACCGAATCATTTACGTTGATCGCGGGAATGGGCAATGTGCCTTTGGCCATTCTTTCGTAGAGGCGGTGTACGCCGGTTGTGGTTTCTTCGCTTAGTCCGCGAACATGCTGAACGAGTTCGGGATATTTGTCGAAAACCATATTCGTAAGGTCGCCTCCGTCATCGAGGATCATATTCAGCGGGCGGTCCGCACCTCCGAAAAACAGGGTTTGTTCGATACACCAGTCTGCTTCTTCCTGCGTCTGGCCTTTCCAGGCAAAAACGCCGATACCTGCAGCAGCGATCGCAGCGGCGGCATGATCCTGGGTAGAGAATATATTGCAGGAGCTCCATTTTACTTCGGCTCCGAGTGCGGTCAGGGTTTCGATCAGCACCGCCGTTTGTATGGTCATGTGCAGGCAGCCGGCCACACGGGCGCCCTTCAGCGGTTGTGAGGGCCCGTATTCGGCTCTTAACGACATCAAGCCCGGCATTTCTGCTTCTGCAAGTCTTATTTCTTTGCGGCCCCATTCGGCAAGCTTTATATCGGCCACTTTATATGGTAATTTAAAATCGAGATTTGTCTTAGAAAGTGTAGACATTATAGTATGAATTTTTGAGTGACAAAGGTAATATTATGCTTTAAGATTTTTTAATAAATCGGCCACTACTTTATCTATGGGCAGTGTGACCGATTCGGCTGAAAAATCGGCCCAGTCGATAAAGCGGAACGTTTCTGTTTCACCGGTTTTGTTATAAACTATCAGCTGATTTTCATCGAAGTCGAACATCGTTGTCCGGATGGGGCAGGTGATGGGCTCAAGGGCCTTCGCGTAATAATAAACAGAAACGATCTGGTGTTCGGGATTAAAGGCGCTTATCTGGAAAAAATCGGTCGTATAAATATGGTCGCCGATTTCCACTTCAAGATTCATTTCTTCCTTAAATTCCCTTTTCAGGCAATCGCGGGTGCCTTCGCCGAATTCCAGGCCTCCGCCGGGAAATTTTGTGTAATAATTCCCCCTGATATATTCATCACTTACCAGCACCTGTTTCTGGTCGTTGATCAGAATTCCGTACACCCTGATATTGAACATCTGCTAAAATATTTTTTTTCTTAAAAAGGCCCAGCCGATTATGAGTGAGGTAACGAGCGAAAGAAATACGGGTATATAAAATGCGTATGGTGAATTGGAGTAGGGGATGGGAACGTTCATGCCGTAAATGCTTGTCACCAATGCAGGCAGCGTGAGCACGATGGTGATTACCGACAAACGCTTCAGCACTTCATTCTGGTTATTGGCGATGATGCTGGCAAATGCGTCGAGGGTGCTGCTCAGGATATTGGTGTAGATATTGGCCATTTCCAGGCCCTGCGCATTGTCTACGATCAAATCCTGCAGTATTTCTTTTTCTTCTTCCGTTAATCCCAGGAAATTGGTGCGTTCTATCTTCATCAGCAGCATTTCGTTCGAGCGAAGCGCTGTAACAAAATACACCAGGCTCTTTTGTATGCGCATTAATTGCAGCAGGTGTTCGTTACGATTGGCTGCATACAATTTCTGCTCAAGCATACTTTCTTACATTGATTTCTTTGAGCGACTCCATATAAGCCTGGATCACTTTTTCGAAAATCTTCAGCACCATCATATTCTTCTTATCGGGATGACGGTTCTGGAAAGTGTTCAGGAATTTTTTTATGGCGCCGTTATCGAAAGAATTAACGGTAACGATCTGGTTATGGGTTAATATGATACAGATCGGGATCGTGATATAAAATGCATCGCTTTCGTTGAACGAATTATTTTCTGTCGGTGTTTTAATAACGACAAGTTTCACGTTGTCTTCTTCCTCGAAACGGCTGCGTTCATCGATATCGAGTGAATCGGTGAGGAAGTCGAGCGGGATATCGAGCGAATGCGACAGCTCGGAAAATTCTTCCTGTTTGAGTGGGGGCAGGATATTGACCCATGCGCCGTTTTCCGGTTCCTTTACTGCGACCGTCTGATGGTTGATATTTTTGAAATACTGTATCATGGGCGGCGCAAAGATAAGTCCGTGCAGGGTAAACTACAGGTTAACTTCAATTGTACCTTCATAAACCTTTTCAGCCGGGCCGGAGAGCCAGACGTTGGAATAGGATTCATCTTCGTTCCGGTCGTATTCCACATTGAGCCGGCCTCCGCGGGTATGGACCATTACATCGTTGAAACCGTTTTCGTTATGGTAGCAGGCTATGGCTGCTGCGGTGACGCCGGTGCCGCAGGAGAGGGTCTCATCTTCCACGCCCCGTTCATAGGTGCGCACGAATATCTCATCGTCGCCTACCTGTTCTACAAAATTTACATTAATGCCGTCCTGGACAAATTTGTCGCTGTTGCGGATAGTACGGCCGTTTTTAAATACATCATAGCGGTCGATATCGGTCACAAACTTCACGTAATGAGGGGAGCCGGTATCGAGGAGCTGGTCATCATTATACCTTTTAATACTGTCGACATCGCGCATCTTCAGGCTCACGGTACCGTCCAGATCGATTTCGGCCTGATGCTCGCCGTCGATGGCGTTGAAAACATAAGTCGGCTTGTGTATACCCAAGTGATAGGCAAACTTGACGAGGCACCTGCCGCCGTTCCCGCACATCGAGCCTTCGCGGCCGTCGGCATTGTAATATTTCATATCAAAGTCATATCCCTGGGCATTGTTCAGCAGCATGAGGCCATCGGCGCCGATGCCGAAGCGGCGGTTGCAGAGAAAGTTGACCTGTTGCGTTGAAAGATGGGAATATTCTCCGTTCCTGTTGTCCAGTATGATAAAGTCGTTGCCAGTTCCCTGGTATTTATAAAAATGAACTTGCATAGAATCTGATGCGAATGTACGTTGCCAATCGGGATTTGGAGAGGTGCCTCAGCGAAAATCGTCGCCGGCAACCGTTTCCAGGGTCGTAAGGATGAGCTTTTCCATTGTGGTGGTTGCATCGGGGGAAAATTGCCGGGTAACCCGGTTGGCTACCACTGCGTTTAACGAAAGGCAGCGGTGGCCCAGGATGCGGCCGAGCCCGTAGATGGCGGAGGTTTCCATTTCAAAATTGCTGATGCGGTGATGGCCGATGTTGAATCCTGCGAGCCGGCCTGTGAGTTCGGGCATGCTGAGGCCCACGCGCAGCGTGCGTCCCTGGGGTCCATAGAAGCCGGGGCAGGAAACGGTAATGCCATGGTGAAATCCCTGTACGAAATATTTCAGGAGCGAAGGCGCTCCGCCGGTAATGTAAGGGTGCTGTATATGCGTCTGGGTGATGAATGATTGCAGTATCTGGTTTTCTTCATCGTTGGTCTGATGCTGGTAAAAATGCAGGAGATTGTCGATGCCGAGACCGTGTGTGGAGGCTACGAACGAATCGACCGGTATGTCGTTTTGCAGCGAACCGCAGGTGCCGATGCGTATGATCCGGAGCGACCGTAATTCGGGATGGATGGTCCGGGTATCGAAATTAATATTGGCGAGGGCGTCGAGTTCGTTTAAGACGATATCGATATTATCGGTGCCGATGCCGGACGAAAGGACCGATAATCTTTTGTTGCCGATAAACCCGGTGTGGGTGATAAATTCCCGGTGGGCCGATTTAAATTCGATCGAGTCGAAATGTTTGCTCACCTGGGCTACGCGGCCGGGGTCGCCTACGGTGAAGATGGTGGGTGCTATTTCTTCAGGTCTGAGGTCGAGGTGATAGATGGCCCCGCGTTTATTGATGATGAGTTCGGATTCGGCTATCGGGTTCATGGCGGACTGGTATTATATTAAAAATAAAGTCTTGTTTTTCAGTGGATAGCAGGGATGAAATGGTTTTCAGCTTTGTGTAAAATACCCTATTTTTGCACGGGTTGTGAAAATGGGTAGTGTAAGATAATTAAAAAGGTCCTTTGGCCGAGTGGCTAGGCAGAGCTCTGCAAAAGCTCGTACAGCAGTTCGAATCTGCTAGGGACCTCTTTCGACCGCCGAAGCGTTAGCACAGGCGGTTTTTTTATTGCCAAAGCCGGATTACATCAAGGCTTTTTTTCAAAGGTTACCATGGAATGAAGATCTGTTAATTTGTACAATCTTAAAGTTTTACTTTCCGGGCCGGACAGATACTTAATTATCAATCGTTGGCTAATGATACGGGAGTTTCAGTTCCTACTATACAAACATGGATGAGTATTCTGGAGAGAAGCTATATTATTTTTAGGCTGTCACCTTACCATAATAATTTTAATAAGCGAATAATAAAGTCTCCCAAATTATATTTTTGTGATACGGGCCTGCTTTGTTACCTGTTGAATATTGAAAAACCTGAACAATTGACCACTCATTTTGCTAAGGGGGCAATATTTGAAAATTATGTTCTCGCGGATCTAATGAAACTCAGGTATAACCTTGGATTACCTGCTAATCTTTATTACTGGAAAGATAATCATAATAAAGAGATAGATGCCATCATTGAAACAGGCAATGGGCCGGTAGCCATGGAAATAAAAAGCGCTCTTACCTATTCGTCCTCGTTTTTTGATAATATACAATACTGGAGCGGCTTGGATAAATCGAATCAGCGGGATTATGTTATTTATTCAGGAGACAAAAATTTTAATACTGCCAACGGAAAATTAATTTCCTGGAATAAACTGGCTGGTGTGAATAAAGAAATAATCGCCTAATTGTTCCCAGGTTGGGGCCTCTGAATCAATGGATATTCTACATTTATTGATTTATAATCTTTCCGAGTTCTTTCCAGTTTACTATTTCTGTTCCCAGTTGTTGGAAGGATGTATCGCCATTATAGACAACAAACGATGGTGCTGTAGTGGGTTCTATTTTTTCCAATAGCTGATGCCTTTTAAAAAGTTTTTGCTGTAAGTAGCACTGGCTTTTATTTCTATAGGTATAACACCTGCCAGCTCCTATCCATGATATGTCATTTCATTACTATATCCTGTCTCACTTGCTAAGTATTGCATTACCACTTTGTCCTTTATTCAATCGTTCTTTCAGCAATTCTAACAGAACAAAATTTTCAAACAGAGCTCCCCGTAAAGGATGATTGACCAGTTGGTATATTTTACCTGTTCAGCAGAACAACACAAGCTATGCCATAAAATATATTCCCAGAAGGCATTTGAAGTAAACGTTGCAAGTTTTTATAAAGGCTTTAATGTGAAGGCAATAAAACTCGTTTCAGTATGTAACCATGACATGACCGTTTTTTGATCAATACCGCAGTCATTGCCAATAGATCATATAGTCTCGTTACAGCCGGTCCAGGCTTTATATTTTAAACGTTGAAATCACCCAGATCATTAATATTTTTAATTTTACCTGAGAGTCTCTTTCCATAAGTCAAAATATAATTGGGATAATAATCCGTGGGCTCTAAAATATTTTGTCATAAACGAGGGCGCCATGAAAATAAAAGTAATTAAGTGAATTATCTTTCCTCTGTTGTTGTTATTCTATTATTAAATGGAAAGATAATGAATACAAAAAGGCAATTCTGCCGGCAGAAACAATAATAATCCTATATAAAAAAGATTTCATGGCTTGACAGTGAGAATAAAGGCCAGTTTTAGAAGGTTGTCATCAATGATACTGCTGCTAATATGGAGAGGAATAGTTCAATTGCGTTGAATCTCATCAAGCTTACTGCTCATCATCCTGATAGTTAGCCAGGAAACCACGCGGATCGGTAGTCGCTGCCATCAAAGTATATCTGCCTAGTTTATAAACTTATACTATGAGCTTGGCTGCAATTAATAATCCCATGGCAGTGTGGTCTTTCCACTCTGCCGGGGCCTAATAAACCTATAGCAGGAAATTTATCAGCTGGTGGATCTTTTAGCAGCTTCTCTCTTTACCATTCCAATAAAAATAACCATATTATTGACAAATACAGAATCATATTCCATTGTTGTCAATGCTGAGTTATAACTTATTAATAACCAGTAGATTTGGTATTCTAAGACCGACGTATACAAGCCTGCTTATGGCACCATGTCGGTAAAGGGAACGGTGTCCACGTATCAACGGAATTCTGCTTTAACACCATATAGAAAAAGTACCATCTAATATAACTTCTAACGATGCTTCAAACCTTTATTTCGTCGAATTTTAAATTGTGAATCATTTTTTACAATCAAATTCTATTTAATGACCGGTACGTACGTTGTTTGTTTATGTGTAAGAATTAATTTTATTTCATTCTTTATTAATGTATCCTTTATGATTTCAATAGTTATTCTCGACATAGTGTACACGATTTAATTGGGCTGTAAAATTAAGATTGTTATATAGTCTTCACACAGTATTATTCCCGCGAACCTCTTATATTGGCTCAGAGGGTGCGGAAATTTTTATCTTCGGGATCATTCAGTGGGTTTAAATCAATGCTAGCTGTTTACGGAACAAACTTCCCGCCTGCCGCTGACTTGTTTTCCCGCATTTACCCGAAGGGGATGAAGCAGCTTATCGCACGGTGTTTCATGAACGTAACCCGCTTGTTTTCATACCACTGAAATAGTGAAGTCAGGTACCGAGGCGGAGAAATTATCAGGAAGCTTTTTTGCGGCTCTGGCAGCACCGCCATACATTACCCGGCATAGAGAGCCCGATAGCCTGGCTGTATAAGATCGCTTCAACCTCGCTCTTGATACACTTCGCAGGCAGGCAAAAGAACGCCAGCGGGTAAAGTTGGTGAGTGGATCAGCGAAAAGCGAATTGGCGGGGCCGGACTGATACCATTTCGACGCAAAAAGAGATCGATACCTTAATACAGCAGGCCATCGGCCAGCTTCCGCTTTCCCGGCGCGCAAAGTGTTGAGCTCAGCGGCGAAGGCCACAGGCCGTCGCGATATTGCCGAAAAGCTGCATATCTCCGAAAGCACCGTCAAAAACCAGCTCACTTCCGCTCTTCGCTTTATACAGGATTATAGCTGATAAGGCGGAACCGTCTCTCACGGTCTGCATCCGTTCCTGTTTATAAAGTTTTTATCGCGGATAGGACTGGCTTAACACTTCCCCACGTCTATTATTGAAAGATTTCTGAAAAACGGCAACAGATTGTATTCACAAAAAACATAATTGTGGAAGGGAAAGCAATATTACAGGGCATTGCTGGAGAAGTGCATATGGCAGGCAATGCTTCGGAAGAAGAAATAAATGATCTTTTTCGAGGAGCTGGCGCGCAATGAAGAGACTGAAGAGTGGGAACATCCTGGTTACAGCTGGCGGCCGGTAAGGACCCTCATTATCATAAAGAAAAAATGGGAGCCGCTGGTCAGCAAAATACTGCGCGAAGAACAGCCTGTCATTCCTCTATTTTCCGGAAATGGTGGTGGGCCGCCGCCTCAATTGTTTGCCCGACGGGCGCTTACCTGCTGTTTATCAATAAGCCCGAAAAGCGGCAGGATATTGCTGCGGCAACTGTCACTGATGATATAAAGCCTCCCATTACCAATCGCGCCACTGTTATGCTGGCGAACGGGAAGACTGTGTATTTGGACAGCGCCGTCAATGGAACGCTGGCTATACAGGGCAATGTGCAGGTGGTTAAATTGGCCGATGGGCAAATTGCTTATCAGGGATCGGCCACTGAGCTTGCATATAACACGCTCACCAATCCGCGTGGCAGCAAGGTCATCGATATGGCATTGGCCGACGGCAGCCATGTATGGCTGAATGCAGGAAGCTCGGTTACCTATCCCATTGCATTTATAGGCAATGAAAGAAAAGTGTCCATTACGGGAGAGGCTTATTTTGAAATTGCGCATAATGCGGCGAAACCTTTTATGGTAAGTAAAGGTGAGATGCAGGTCCAGGTGTTGGGAACGCATTTCAATGTGAGCGCTTATGATGATGAAGATGCCATCCGGGTGACATTATTGGAAGGAAGTGTTGAAGTGAAAAGCCAAAAGTCAAAAGTCAGAATTGTTCCGGGTGAACAGGCTGTGTTGGCATCTCATTCACTGTTGACCATTAACCATTCACCTGATCCGGAACAGGTGATGGCCTGGAAAAACGGGCTGTTTCAATTTCATAGTGCCGGTCTTCCTGATGTGATGAAACAATTGTCCCGCTGGTATGATGTGGATATTGTTTACGAAGGAAAAACGCCGGTGCGGGAATTCGAGGGAAAAATCCAAAGAGATCTGACCTTGTCGCAGGCGCTGAAGATCTTGGAGAAGAACCAGGTGCATTTCAGGGTTGAAAACAGAAAGCTGATCGTATTACCATAAAACAAAACCACTTCGGCTGTTACCCGAAGTGGCGGCGTTCGGTTCCTGACAAATAAAATGTGACTGTCATTCATCAATTAACCAAAACAATGCAAAGCTATGCAATTTAAGGCTCTTTGTAAAGCCCGCTGCAATGCGGGCTCTCCAATCAAACAACTGCTGCGTACCATGAAGATCACGGCAATTATACTGCTCGCAGCCTGTCTCCAGGTGAGTGCACGGGGCTACTCCCAGGCGGTGACATTTTCGGGTGAAAATGTATCGCTCATCAGGTTGTTCTCCGCTATTGAAAAGCAAACCGGGTATGTGTTTTTTTTCGATGGCGCATTGCTTCGGGAGGTTAATCCGGTGACCATTGACGTGAAAAATGTTTCTGTCAATGAAGTGCTTGACCGGGCGCTGAGGGGCCAGCAATTGGATTATTCCATTGAGAATAAAACAATCACCATCGTAAAAAAGCTGCTTCGACCCTCACAGGTGAATGTAAATCTTCCGCCACCCATTGATGTACGCGGGAAAGTGGTGAATGAAAAAGGTGAGCCGGTGATTGCGACTGTCACGGTAAAAGGAACGAAGAATGCGGTCAGCACCAATGAAGGTGGGGAGTTCACAATAAGTGGTGTTGACCCTAATGCGACTCTTGTAATTACAGGTGTGGGTATTGAAACTTTTGAAGTGAGGGTGGATAATCGCAATGATCTTGCCACGCTTTCTGCAAAAATAAGGATAGCCGAAAGCGAAACCGTAAATGTTTTTGTAAACACGGGCTATCAACAATTGCCTAAAGAGAGAGCAACCGGCAGCTTTGATTTTATTGATAATAAAACGTTGAATCAGCAGGTAGGTTCAAATATTTTAGATAGATTAAATGGTGTTGCGAGCGGTGTATTATTCCCCACCGGCAAAGTTGATGCGCCCACCTTAATGATACGTGGCTTAAGCACTATTAACGGTCCCAAATCTCCGTTAATAGTGGTAGATAATTTTCCTTATGATGGTGACATAAACAATATTAATCCCAACGATGTTGAGAATATTACCATCTTAAAAGATGCCGCAGCAGCTTCTATATGGGGAACAAAAGCGGGTAACGGAGTAATTGTAATCACCACAAAAAAAGGTCGGTTTAATCAGCCTTTGCAAGTTGAATTTAATTCGAATGTTTCAATATCTCAAAAGCCAAATCTTTTTTATGTTCCTCAAATATCATCTTCCGACTATATTGATCTTGAACAATTTTTATATAATAATGGCTACTATGATGGTCAAATCAATGATCCTTCTTATCCAGGGCTATCGCCTGCTGTTGAAACCTTTATCAAAAGAACAAACGGATTGATCTCTGCCGCTGACTCGGCATCATATATCAACGCCTTAAAGAAAGTGAACACCCGGAACGAGTATAATAAATATTTCTATCAAAAAAGCATAAATCAACAATACTCAATGAATCTAAAAGGCGGCAGTGATAAAATGTCGTACTTTCTCTCCGGAGGCTTTGATAAGAATATTGATAACCTTGCAGCAAGGTACCAAAGAATTAATCTACACGCTGAAAATAAATATAAGCCGGTAAAAAACCTGGAATTATCGTTAGGATTATTATTCACAAATAGTATAACGCAAAGCGGCAAACCTGCTTATGGCAGTGTTAGAGTTGGCACTTCTCTTATAGTTCCTTACTTATCTTTTGCTGATGCAAATGCTAATCCGTTACCTGTAGCAAAGGATTCAAGATTGGGGTATATTGATACACTTGGAGGTGGATATTTATTGGATGGACATTATTATCCATTAACGAATTGGCAGCATAATACCGCCACAACAAATTTACAGGACTTAACAGCAAATATTGGCTTACAATATACTATCATTAAAGGACTGACTGTTGATGTAAAGTATTTATATGAAAAGCAACAATTTTTTACAAAAAATCTTGAAGATGCTGATAGTTATGAAGCAAGAAGTTTAATCAACTTATTTAGTCAAATTGATCGAAGCTCGGATGCTATTAGTTATGTTGTACCAATTGGAGGAATTTTAAATCAAACTCAAAGTTCTATTGAAACGCACAATTTTCGTGGACAGTTGAGCTTTAATCACACATGGAATAAACATAACGTGACAGCAATACTTGGTTCTGAGGTACGGGAATCAAAGACGCTCACTAACGGATATACAGTTTACGGCTATAACGACAAGTTACAGACTTATAGCAATGTTGATTTTGTAAATTATTATCCCACAATTAGCGGCGGTAGCGGCTCTATCCCAAGCGGAATATCATTTCAGGGATTATTAAACAGGTATGTTTCATTTTACGGCAATGGAGCATATACGTATAATAATAAATACACCTTTTCTATAAGTGGGCGGAGAGATGCGTCTAATTTATTTGGTGTTAACACCAATGATAAGTGGAACCCGCTTTGGTCAACTGGCTTAAGCTGGGATGTCTATAAAGAATCATTTTACAAAAGCAATTTGTTTCCGTTTCTTAAACTAAGGGCTACTTACGGATATAGTGGCAATGCAGACCCTACCCGGGCCGCTGTAACCACATTGGGAATTAATAGTGGTCAATTATTTACCAATGTAAATTATGCACAGCCGACCAATTATGCAAACCCGGAATTACGGTGGGAGAGAGTAAAAACGGTAAATATTGGGATTGATTTCGGACTCAGAAATAAACTTATCACTGGCTCATTTGAATATTACCATAAAAATGGAGTTGATTTGTTTGGTCCCACTCCGCTTGATTATACAACAGGGTTGTTGGTTAGCTTCATAGATAAAAACGTTGCCTCAATGGCTGGAAATGGAATTGATGTTTCCCTACAATCAGTAAACATTAGTAGAAAATTCAGATGGACAACTAATTTTCTGCTGAGTTATTATACCGATAAAATTACAGATTATTATTATCCTTCTTCTTTCGCAAGTGCCCTCATTAACGGTGGTGAAAATGTAAATTCTATTGTTGGCAAACCCGTTTACTCCATTGTAAGTTACAAATGGGCTGGATTAAATGGCTCAAACGGCAACCCTCAAGGCTATCTCAATGGAAGTGTCAGTGAAGATTATGATGGAATCGCATTTTCAAATACTTCAACAGGTTTTAAAGGACTTGATAATCTTTTGGTATATAGCGGCTCGGCGCTTCCCAAATTTTTTGGCTCACTTATGAATACCTTTGCCTGTAAAGGCTTTTCATTATCTATTAATATAAACTATAAAATCGGTTATTATTTTAGAAAGGTGTCTTTAGATTATTCCCATCTATTTACAAATGGCGCCTATGCTGGAAGCGGAGATTATGCAAAGCGATGGCAGCATTCTGGAGATGAATTAAAAACAAACATTCCTTCACTGGCATATCCTGAAATAAGTAACAGGGATGCATTTTATTCCAATTCTGAAGCAACAGTATTGAAAGCAGATAACATACGGCTCCAGTTTATTAACCTCAGCTATGAAATCAGAAAGGCCCAGTTTCCCAAACTTCCTTTTTCAAGTGCTCAGCTTTATTTAAATGGCAGTAATCTTGGCATTTTATGGAAAGCAAATAGAGAAGGAATTGATCCTGATTTTGGTACTGGTATCCCGGCTCCAAAGAATATAGCTATTGGGCTGAGAGCCTATTTCTAATTTTTAAATAATAATGTAATGAAACGTAGAATATATTCATACTGCTTAATGATTTTAATTTTTTCTACATTTATTGCCTCATGCAAAAAATACTTAGATGCAAAGCCCGATAAGTCTTTGGTCATTCCGCAGTCTGTAGAAGATTTACAGGCTTTATTGGATAATAATAATTATATGAATCTTAAAAGCCCCTCGATAGGGGAAACCTCAGCTGACAATTATTTCTTGAATTCTTCTGATATCAATTCTTTATACGCAAACGAGAAAAACGCTTATATATGGGATACTGCAAGCTATTCTTCATTCCCAAATGATTGGGCGCTTTGTTATCAACCGGTGTATTTTAGCAATGTTGCATTGGACAATATCTCAAAAATAGAGAGAACTGCTCAAAATAGGGCAGCCTGGGATAATGTGAAAGGATCAGCCTTATTTTATAGAAGCCGATCTTTTTTAAAAGGAATTTCGAATTGGTCAAAAGCTTATGATAAGGAATCAGCGAACACAGATTTAGGGATTCCGCTTAGGTTTGATGAAGATTTTAATACTCCTTCAAGCAGGGCAAATGTAAAAGAAACTTATGATCAGATTATCTCTGATTTAAAGGAAGCGGTACTCTTATTGCCGGGTACCCCACTGAATTTAATGCGGCCTTCAAAACCGGCTGGATATGCCCTTCTTGCCAGAACTTATTTATCAATGCGTGAATATGATAGCTGTTTTAAATATGCTGACCTATGCCTTCAATTAAAAAATGACCTTATTGATTACAATGCGTTAACATCGAGCGACCTTTATCCTATTCCTCGCTTCAATGATGAAGTCATATTTCATAGCCGAATGGGGAATTTCTATTACAATCTTTTTATTGGCCGGATTGATACTTTGCTGTTTACCTCTTATGAAGATAATGACTTGCGAAAAACTATTTTTTTTAATCCTATAGGAGATGAAACTTTTAAATTCAAAGGTAGCTATGATAACTCTTTATATCCTTTCGATGGAATTGTAACCGATGAAGTTTATTTAATGAGAGCGGAATGCTATGCCCGGAAGGGAGACATTGTGAACGCGATGAAAGATTTGAATACGCTTTTAGCCAGCAGATGGGTGGCTAATACTTTTTCCCCTTTAACAGCATCAAGTGCGCAGGACGCTCTAAGTATAATTTTATCGGAAAGAAGAAAGGAATTGGTATTTCGTGATCTGAGATGGATGGATATAAAGAGATTGAACAAAGAAGGAGCAAATGTTACGCTTACCCGAATTGCGAATGGTCAATCCTATACTCTGCTCCCCAATGATAACAGGTTTGCATTGCCGCTGCCATCGGATATTATCAGTTTAACAGGGATGCCGCAAAACCCACGTTAACAAAAAACAGGGCTATTATCCGAACTATTTCAACTTTTAAATAAAATCAAGGTGAATAAGAAAACATTATTGCTTGGTTTCGTTATATGCCTGCAAAGTAATATGCTTATAGCGCAGTATAAAATAAAAGAAGCCACCATAGGAGATAAAGTACCTGATGTTCCATTGAATAATATAATTAACTATTCGATTAATACAGGTACATTGGCTGAAGTAAAGAGCAAGCTGATTATTATAGATTTCTGGGCTACCTGGTGTGGTGCATGTATCAGCGAATTCCCTAAGCTTGATAGCCTGCAAAAAGCATTCGGGAATGAGATAGCCATTCTGGGAGTGACCTATGAAAGTGCAAATGCAATAAAGGCTTTTCTCCAAAAAAATAAAATTGCGAATAGTGTCTCATTTCCTATTATTACCGATGATTCTTTGTTGTCTGCAATCTTTCCTCACCATTTGATACCACATGAGGTTTGGATAGACAGCAGCAAAAGGGTTTATAAAATTACAGATGCTTCTTATGTTACAGGAGAAAATATCAGCAATTATTTGCAGGGCAGAAATTTTGAAGCACTTGTAAAAAATGATTTGAATTATGACAAGCAAAAGTCTTTGTC
>JBGAJL010000094.1:0-4204 GCA_044224935.1 Flavitalea sp. | reverse complement strand
AGAATCTGCAGTGTTAAACCGCTCAGCATTATATCCCGCGTTAGGTGCGGGCGCAAGTTCGGCTTATTTAAAAGATAGCGGCAGCCGTACCCTGACATTAAGATATACGGATATGCCAATACTCGAATTGTATATGGCAGCGCTTTATACGTCTGCACTCGGAGTTGGTTTTAACAGGAGAACAATACTTGAAGTAAAGGATAAAGCAAAATATATTGAAGGAAATCAGCAACATGCCGAATGGTGGAATGCAAATGCCTATTGTTATGAAATAACGGCCGATACTTCAATATCTGAAAATACAATGAAAAAATGGATGGCTCAGGATTTGAATCGTTATCTTAATCTGAATGGCAGAATCGAAAAAAGAAAGATAAAAGTATGGTTATTAGTTTTAAGCGACAAAGCATTATTGGAAACTAAGGGGGGAGAACCTGTCGCTGATATAAACGCTGATGAACATACAATAATATTAAAGAATCAACCTATAAGTGAACTTGAATCATTTTTGAATTACTATACGAATACAAATCCATTCCTGCCAATTGTAAACGATATTAATCTTAAAACGAACATTGATATTAACCTTGCAATAAAAGAAGGATGTGATCTTGACGGCTTAAAAAAAACACTGCGGCCTTTCGGTATTAACGTGGTCGAACGGGAAAAGGTCATGAATGCTTTTGTTCTGACAGAAAATAACGGATTTTAATATCGGCCAAAATAATTCATAACTATTTGATAATCATAAATATAGGATAAAAATATTCAATAAAAGATCTTTTTGATAAGTACAAAAACATCATTTATATATTTATTAAAGATATAAATATGATATATTTGTATTTGTGAAAGATATAATTAAAGAAGTGTTGACGGAAACGGCGGAGCGATTTAAAGCACCCATTTATGGACGCACCCTGAGCATTGACCCGTTTAAGGAAAAGGTTCAGACAGTAGTGGGGCCACGCAGGGCGGGAAAATCTTCTTTACTAAAATTAGCCGTTCATCAACTGCTGACTGATAATATTTCCTGGGAGAATATTTGTTATCTGCCAACAGAAGATGAGCGCTTAAGAGGTGAGCCTTTCGAGCCTGACCTTATTTTACAGGCTTTTCGTGAATTGTATCCTGATAATGCTGCGCTGAATGAAATGCATTTCTTTTTCGATGAAATTCAATATCTCAATAAATGGGAGCCTTTTGTGAACCGCATCCAGGAACAATTGAGCAAAAGAGTGATTATAACCGGTTCGAACAGTAAATTATTACATACCGAAGTTGCCTCTGTGCTGAGAGGAAGAAGCTTGTCTATGGAACTGCTGCCTCTTTCATTTGCGGAATATCTCAACTTTAAAAATATAGATGTAAAATTAGTTGGAGAAGGAAAGGCGTTGCTGATCAATGCTTTTAAGGAATACATGTTATGGGGTGGGTTTCCTGAAACAGTATTGGCGGATCCTGAAGATCGCCGACCCATATTGCAGGAATATTTTAATACATTATTGTACAGGGATATACTGGATATGCAACAGCCTGCCAATTACAGTTACCTTCGTTACCTTTTTCACAGGATAGCCGATAATACGGGGAAGGCGGTTGCGTTGCGAAAAATTTTCATGGAATTGAAAAGCAGGGGATATGCAGTGAGCCTGAACAGTATTTATGAAATGGCAGATCTGGCAGAGTCGGTTTATTTTTTCAAACGTATCACCCGGTTTGATCACTCCCTTATAAAAAGGGAAAATGCTGAAAAGAAAAGCTATTTCGTGGATAATGGAATGCTTAATGCTATAAGTGGTAATTTTTCTTCCAATGCGGGCACCTTACTGGAGAATCATATATTCTGGCAGTTGTATCGGATGTATGGCAATATTTATACTTCTGATATATACTATTACGCCGATAATTATCATGAATGTGATTTCATATTGTATAAAGAGGGAGGAATTGCTTTGCCGGTACAGGTTTGCCTGCAGATGAATGACGAATCTACGCGGCAGCGCGAACTGAAATCACTTGTAAAAGCATGCAGGCAAACAGGCAGTTCCAGGGGCGTAATAATTACCCGTGAGGAAGAAAGTGAATTTATTTTTCAGGAAATAAAAATACATGTGCTTGCTGCCTGGAAATGGTGCGCAAAACCTGTTGATCTTCACTTGCTTTAATTATTTACTTTAATTTTCCGCAAATAACGTAAACTCCGAGACAGAAGTTTTGCGCTTTACGGACAATTAAGTAGTTGCCTGAATTTCCAGCAGGGAACAACATAAGCCTGTATCATAGATAAAATAGTCAGGTGAATTATCTTTCCACTCTGTTGTGGTTAATTCCTGATAGCTAAATGGAAGAAGATGAATAAAGGCAATTCTGCCGGCAAGGCTTTGTGTAATATTCTCCATAAGCAAAAAGTTTTGTGAGCCGGTGAGAATAAAAAGACCGGTTTTAGAAGGGTTGTCATCAATGATGCCCTGTATATAGGAGAATAGTTCCGGTGCGCGTTGAATCTCATCAAACACTGCTCCATCCTGATAGTTAGCCAGGAAACCACGCGGATCGGTAGTCGCTGCCATCAGTATATCCCGGTTCTCAAAACTTATATAAGGCTTGGTTCTGAATAGCATCCTGGCCAGTGTGGTCTTTCCACTCTGCCGGGGCCCTAATAAACCTATAGCAGGAAATTTATCGGCTAATTCCCGGATCTTTTTAGCAGCTTCTCTCTTTACCATTCAATAAAAATAACCATATTATTGACAAATACAGAATCATATTCCGTATTTGTCAATAAGTTATATAACTTATTAATAACCAATAGATTTGGTATTCCAAGACCTGAGGCAGCCGCTTCAGCCTGCTTGGCAACCATCAATAAATTACCCGGGGAACAGTGTCCCATTATCAACGAATTCTGCTTCTTTCCTGTCATATAATGCCCATCAATAACCTGGTGCTTCGGAAACCTTTATTTCGTCGAATTTTAAATTGTGAATCATTTTCTGATAAATTCTATTTAATGACCGGTACGTACAGTTGTTTATGTGTAGGGGCAAGTTTTATTTCATTCTTTATTAATGTATCCTTTATGATTTCAATAGTTATTCTCGACATAGTGTACACGATTTAATTGGGCTGTAAAATTAAGATTGTTATATAGTCTTCACACAGTATTATTCCCGCGAACCTCTTATGTTAAAAACCGGGGTGCCAAAAATTTTTATCTTTACCGGGATCATTCAGTGGGTTTTAAATCAATCATAGCTGTTTGGAACAAACTTCCCGCCATACTGCCGCTGACTTGTTTTCCCGCATTGCCGAAGGGGATGAAGCAGCTTATCGCACGGTGTTTCATGAACACAACGCCCGCTTGTTTCATACCGCACTGAAACTGGTGAAGTCAGACACCGAGGCGGAGGAAATTATCCAGGAAACTTTTTTGCGGCTCTGGCAGCACCGCCATACATTACCCGGCATAGAGAGCCCGATAGCCTGGCTGTATAAGATCGCTTCCAACCTCGCTCTTGATACACTTCGCAGGCAGGCAAAAGAACGCCAGCGGGTAAAGTTGGTGAGTGGATCAGCGAAAAGCGAATTGGCGGGGCCGGACATTGCATTTGACGCAAAAGAGATCGATACCTTAATACAGCAGGCCATCAGGCAGCTTCCCCCTTCCCGGCGCAAAGTGTTTGAGCTCAGCCGCAACGAAGGCCTGAGCCGTCGCGATATTGCCGAAAAGCTGCATATCTCCGAAAGCACCGTCAAAAACCAGCTCACTTCCGCTCTTCGCTTTATACAGGATTATATTGATAAGGCCGGAACCGTCTCTCTCCCGGTCACCGTCGCGTTCCTGTTTATAAAGTTTTTTTATCGCGGATAGGACTGGCCGCACTTCCCCACGTCTATTATTGAAAGATTTCTGAAAAACAGCAACAGATTGTATTCACAAAAAACATAATTGTGGAAGGAAAGCAATATTACAGGGCATTGCTGGAGAAGTATATGGCAGGCAATGCTTCGGAAGAAGAAATAAATGATCTTTTCGAGGAGCTGGCGCGCAATGAAGAGACTGAAGAGTGGGAATCCCTGGTTACAGCTATCACAATGGCGGCCGATAAGGACCCTCATTATCATAAAGAAAAATGGGAGCCGCTGGTCAGCAAAATACTGCGCGAAAAAGAACAGCCTGTCATTCACTCTGCCTCCTTTT
>JBGAJL010000194.1:0-2784 GCA_044224935.1 Flavitalea sp. | reverse complement strand
ATCCGCGATGGCATAGTAATCTATCCTACGGGCGAAGGTGCATCGGCCGAACTGGCTTCACTGAAGCGCTTCAAAGACGATGTGAAAGAAGTGAGCTCAGGCATGGAATGCGGCCTCACGATCAGGAATTATTCCGATATCAAGGTAGGAGATATTGTAGAAGCCTACGAAGAAGAGGAAGTAAAGAGAACCCTGTAAAAGTGGAAAATAAAAATGTAAAAGTTAAAACTTAGGAAGACCTGTTTCACCTTGGTTTTAACTTTTTACTTTTAAGTTTTAAGTTAATGATGAAATATCTATTTATAGCTGCCTCGTTATTTATTTCAGTGTTTGTTCACGCCCAGCACAAGGTTGTTGCCGATAAAATAGCCGGAATCGTAGGAGACAAAATCATCCTTCAATCGGATATCACCAATGCAATAGCCGATCTTCAAAGGCAAGGTGTCCAGGACATCCCTGCCGATATTGAGTGCCGTATAATGGAAGGACAGCTTATCTCAAAAGCTCTTGTGATGCAGGCGCAGAGGGACTCTGTTGAAGTGAGCGACGACGAAGTAGAAGCGCAGCTTGATAATCGCATCCGCTATTTTGTGAGCCAGTACGGATCAAAAGATGCGCTTGAAGAAATAGTCGGCAGAACGGTGTACCAGTTGAAAGAAGATTTCAGGCCCGGCATTCGCGAGCAGCTCATCACCAAAAAAATGCGTGATAAAATCGTTGAATCGGTTAAGATTACCCCCCAGGAAGTAAAAGCATATTACGATACGATCCCGAAAGGAAGGCTTAATCTGTACGAATCAGAGCTGCAGATCGGTGAAATAGTGTTGTATCCCAAGGCAAGCCGCGATCTCGAAAAACTGGCAATGGACGACCTGGCCGATTACAAAAAACAGGTAGAGTCGGGCCAGGCCAAGTTCGAGTCATTGGTGCAATTGTATTCCGACGATCCCGGTAAAAACCAGGGCGGCGGTCAGTACAATATCAACAGAACGGAAAAACAAATGGACCCTGCCTTTATCAACCAGGCTTTCCGCCTGAAAGAAGGACAGATCTCCCCCGTATTTAAATCGAAATTCGGATACCATATTATTCAGATGGTAAGCCGGGCCGGCGACGATGCCGTTGTGCGCCATATCCTTCTTATCCCTAAGGTAACGGATGCGGAAGTGAATGAAGCTATCGGCAAGCTTGACACGATCCGCAACTATCTTGTAGATGGAAAAATGACGTTCAGCTCGGCGGTTGCCCGGTACAGCGAGGATGAAAATTCAAAATTTACGGCTGGAATGATCCAGAGCGCAAACGGCAATTTTCTTACCATCGATAACCTGGACAAGGATATTGTTGCCATTTTAAAAAATCTGAAAGTGGGCGAATATTCGAAACCACAGGCTTATACCGACGAAAGGGGCAAAAAAGCCGTTCGTCTTATCTATCTCAAATCGAAAACCGAGCCTCACAGGGAAAATCTGAAAGATGACTACGACAAAGTGGCCCAGCGCGCCCTGGAGGAGAAAAAGACCGAGGCCCTTGATAAATACTTTGCCGAAAAGATTCCTACGTTCTACCTGATGATCGATCCCAAATACGCCAACTGTGAAGTGATGCACACCTGGCTCCGCTATGCTGCCAGGGCGAATTAATGTCGTTTGAGGAAATCATCTGTAATGATAAACACTTATAATCCCTAATTACAGCTCCCTAAAGTCTTTATTTGCCGGTTTTTGGTATATTATTGTACCAGAAACCTTGTTATTATCAAAAAGCCAGATCCAATATCAGCTTCCCGGAAGTATCTCCAGGGCCCGCGCCTGTATATACCCGAACAACATCTCCGTCAACAGGTTGGGTTTACCATTATCTTTCATCCTAACGATCTGTCAGCCTCCATTGTCCGCCTGAACGGATTCTCTCAGCCTGAGAACCCTGCTGTGAACAATCATACCAGGATCCGGCCGATCTGCAGAGGTTATAAAATAAAGTCATTCAATAGTATTTTAAATAGTGTTGCTTACCCGGAAACGATTTGCCGGTTAAATCGTGCGTTCCCTTATAAACAAGACAAATGGAAAAGATTAATGTGCTGATAGCGGATGATCATAAACTTATCAGGGAAACCTGGAGTTATATTCTCAATAGTGACGAGCGTTTCCAGGTGATTGCGGAATGTGGCGACTCGGAATATGCAGTTGAGGTAACCAGGCAAAAAAAGCCGAATATTGTGCTGATGGATATTAACATCCTGCCCATATCCGGTTTTGAAGCGACGGAAAGGATCAAAAAAGTTTCGCCCACAACAAAAGTGATCGGTGTTTCAATGCATTCGCAACCGGCGTATGCTAAAAAAATGCTACAGATCGGAGCAAAGGGTTATGTTACCAAAAATTCATCGAAAGAAGAAATGATAAAAGCTATTCTTGAAGTAAACGATGGTAGTAAATATGTTTGCGACGAGATTAAAAACAATATTTCGGAACTGGTGCTCGAGGAAAACAAAGACGTGCCCAACGTTAATGCATTGACAGAGAGGGAGATTCAGATCATTAACCTTATAAAAGAAGGGCAGTCTTCAAAGGAGATTGCCGTTTCTCTCAATATTTCCTTAAAAACGGTAGAAGTGCATCGACATAACGTGTTGAAAAAGCTCAAGTTGAAAAATTCTGCTTCCCTTGTGAACTTTATCAACCAATCTACGAATGGATAAATTATTCTAACTTCGCGCGCAAGAATGAGCGACGCAATAAAGCATGAATGCGGCCTGGCATTCATTCGACTGAGGAAACC
>JBGAJL010000093.1:0-18916 GCA_044224935.1 Flavitalea sp. | reverse complement strand
CCCGCAAAATGGTACGCCAATTACCCTTCCTTCGCAGGACATGGTGCTGGGCCTGTATTATATCACCAAGGGCAAGCGGTCAACAGAAAACGAAATCGTGCGCGGAGAAGGAAAACATTTTTATTCTGCAGAAGAAGTGATCATCGCTTATAATGAAAAACGCGTTGACATGCATGCCTGGATAAAAGTGAAAGCTAACGTGAGAGGCAACGACGGCGTGATAAAAAGTAAATTGATCGAAACCACGGTGGGCCGTGTAATATTCAATCAGTATGTTCCAAAAGAAGTAGGATATATCAATGCCCTGCTGACTAAAAAGAACCTGAGAGAAATTATCGGCGATATTATCAATATTACCAACGTTCCGAAAACCGCCAGATTCCTTGATGATATCAAGCAACTCGGTTTCAGGACAGCATTCCAGGGTGGTTTGTCATTTAATATTAATGACCTGATCATCCCGTCTATTAAAGAAGAGGTGCTGGATAATGCCAAAGCGGAAGTAGATGAGGTGTGGGACAACTACAATATGGGTCTTATCACCAACAACGAACGTTATAACCAGATCGTGGACATCTGGTCGAGAGTAGATACCCGTATAACGGAGACGCTTATACGCGAATTGAGCTCCGACAAACAGGGCTTCAATTCTGTGTACATGATGCTTGATTCAGGGGCGCGTGGTTCCAAACAGCAGATCAAACAGCTCTGCGGTATCAGGGGGACTGATCGTAAACCGAAGAAGAGCCGGATCAAGCGGAAGTGAGATCATCGAAAATCCTATCCTCTAATTTCAAAGGCGGCTTGAACGTATTGGACCTATTTTATTTCCACACGGTGCGCGTGGCGAGGTGCGCGGATACGGCGTTGAAAACAGCCGATGCAGGTTATCTTGCCCGTCGTCTCACAGTACGAACGTGGCGCAGGATGTTGAAATCACCGAAAGGAGGATTGCGGAACAGCTTCATTAGTATTACGCGATGCTGCGCGCACCGAAGAATAGTAGAGAGTGGTTGAACCATTGCTGGACCGTATCGTAGGTCGCACTTCACTGCATAATATTTATAATCCCGCAAATGATACATTGATCATCGGTGCAGGTGAAGAGATTACAGAAGAAATTGCAAAACATATCGAAGAAGCAGGCATTGAAACCGTAGAGATCCGTTCGGTGCTGACCTGCGAAAGCAAAAGAGGCGTTTGTGTGAAATGCTACGGTAAGAACCTTGCTACCGGTGCGATGGCTCAGAAAGGTGATGCCGTGGGCATCATCGCTGCGCAGAGCATTGGTGAACCGGGTACACAGCTTACCCTGCGTACCTTCCACGTGGGTGGTGTTGCGGGCTCCGCTTCCGTTGAGTCATCCTTATTGGCAAAATTCGATGGAACGATCCAGTTCGACGGTTTGCGTACGGTGACTGCAGAAAATAATGAAGGAGAGAAAACACAGGTGGTAATCGGTCGTACAGGTGAAGTAAGAATTATCGACCTCAAGAACGACAGGTTATTAATTACCAATAACGTTCCTTATGGATCCATACTGTCTGTAAAAGACGGACAGGAAGTGAAGAAAGGAGATGTAATCTGCACATGGGATCCGTTCAACAACGTTGTGGTTGCCGAGATCGCGGGACAGATTAAATTCGAGAATGTTATTGAGGGTGTAACTTATAGGGAAGAAGCCGATGAGCAGACAGGGCACAGGGAGAAAGTGGTTATCGAAACAAAAGATAAAACCAAGATCCCGACACTTATCGTTGAAGGCAAAGATGTGAAAACATACAACCTGCCCGTGGGTTCTCATATCGTGGTGGATGAAACCGAGGATGTGAGAGCGGGACAGGTGCTGGTGAAAATTCCCCGCACGCTCAGAATGCAGAGGGATATCACCGGAGGTCTTCCCCGTGTAACTGAATTATTCGAAGCAAGAAATCCGGGTAACCCTGCGATCGTTTGTGAGATCGACGGTGTGGTTTCGTTTGGAGCGATCAAGAGAGGAAACAGGGAAATCATCGTGGAAGCGAAAGATGGTGTAGTGAAGAAATATCTTGTTCCGCTGACACGCCAGATCCTTGTACAGGATGGAGACTTCATCAAAGCCGGTGCTCCGTTAAGTGATGGACAGGTGGCTCCGGGAGATATCCTGGCAATCAGGGGACCATTCGCTGTTCAGGAATATGTGGTGAATGAGATCCAGGAGGTTTATCGCCTGCAGGGTGTGAAAATTAATGATAAGCATATTGAGGTGATCGTTAGGCAGATGATGAAGAAAGTAGAAATTGTAGACCCGGGTGATACCAGGTTCCTTGAAGAAGATCTGGAAGACCGGTTCGATTTCAACGAAGAAAACGATTTCATCTTTGATAAAAAGGTGATTACTGAAGCAGGTGAAAGCACCAGGCTGAAAGCCGGCCAGATCGTGAGCCTTCGTGAAATACGTGAAGAGAATTCAATTCTTCGCCGCAGCGACAGGAAACCGGTCGAATACCGTGATGCAAATCCCGCCACATCACATCCCGTATTGTTGGGTATTACGAAAGCATCGCTGGGTACGCAAAGCTGGATATCTGCAGCATCATTCCAGGAAACTACCAAAGTATTGTCGTCAGCGGCAATTCAGGGTAAGACCGATGACATGCTCGGATTGAAAGAAAATGTGATCACCGGTCATCCGATACCTGCAGGTACCGGTCTGAGAGAATTTGAAAACATGATCGTGGGCAGCAAGGAAGAATATGAATTGTTGCAGACCACGCGTGAAGCGATGAGCTTCGATGAAGAAGAATAGTAATCTCTTAACGTTTAAATAGTTATCTTACAAGTAGGAAGCGAAAACTTCCTACTTTTTTTTGCTATGAAGAATATTTCTACTTACTTAAGTTTACTGGCCCTTATATTGATCGGAGTGCTTTTCTATTTCCAGTTTTCTCCCCGCCACCATGAACACGATAATCCGCCGCGGCCGGCTGCTGCGGGCGACGACACGCATTTCCGGATGGCTTATTTCGACATCGATTCATTGCAGAACAATTACCAGTATTTCAAGGATGTTTCGGAAAGGCTGAGGAAAAAAGAAGCGGATATCAACTCGCAGCTCGGTTCGCTCCAGGAATCTTATCAGAAACGATTTAAGGACCTGCAGGCTAAAAGTGCTACCATGACGCAGACGGAAGGGGAAGCGGCTCAACGTGAGTTAACACAAATGCAGCAGAAATACCAGCAGCGTCAGATGTCGCTGGAACAGGATCTTAAAAAGGACCAGGTAGACATGATGACCGATGTCCGCAACAAGATCGAAGGTTTTTTAAAAGAATATAACAAAGAGCATAATTATGCATTTATCCTCTCTTATGAGCCCGGATTTATGCTTTATTACAAGGATTCCACTTATGATATCACAAAAGATGTGATCGAGGGATTGAATAGCGGGTATAAGAATCAGAAGAAGCAATAAGAATTTTACGCAAAGGCGCAAGGAATTCTCAAGAAAGCAAAGCACAGTTTAGCACCTCCTGACTTACTCTTCGCGCCTTTACGCAAAATCGCGTGAAACTTTCTTTGCCCCACTTCTTGTATATTCGTTCCATGTCTGCCTCCTTTAAACCTACATTGAGCCTACTCGATGCCACGATGATCGTGGCCGGATCCATGATCGGATCGGGAATTTTTATTGTCAGCACGGAAATGAGCACCTACCTGGGCTCGGCCGGCTGGCTCATCTTTGCCTGGGTGCTTACCGGCTTTCTGACGCTTACTGCGGCGGTGAGCTATGGCGAATTGAGCTCCATGTTTCCCAAGGCCGGTGGCCAGTATGTTTATTTAAGAGAAGCGTTTAACCCGCTTACGGGATTTTTATACGGGTGGAGCTTTTTCGTGGTGATACAAACCGGCACTATCGCTGCGGTTGGCGTGGCTTTCTCGAAATTCGCAGCTTATATATTTCCTTCTCTTGGCCCGTCAAATATCTTATTTGATCTGGCCGGGTTTCCCATATCTGCGGCACAGCTCGTTTCTATCGTTACCGTTGTACTACTCACTTATATTAATACCAAGGGCGTTGAGGGGGGAAAGATCATTCAGACTTTTTTCACGCTTACCAAATTATTATCGCTGTTTGGATTGATCATCTTCGGGTTTGTTCTTGCTGCTAAAGCGGAGATCTGGAATATCAACTGGAGCGATGCCTGGAGCGCGAAACGCATGAATCCTGTTAATGGAACATGGGAAGATATTGCAGGGCTGACCATCGTTCCGTTATTTGCAAGCGCGCTGGTAGGATCTGTTTTTTCGAGCGATGCCTGGAACAACGTCACTTTTATTGCCGGTGAAATCAAAAGGCCCGAAAGAAATATCGGCCTGAGTTTATTCTTCGGAACATTAATCGTGACCATTATCTATGTTTCCGCCAACCTGATGTATTTAAGCGTATTGAGCATTCCTGAAATTGCGACGGCAATGGATGGGAGAGTGGCGCTGGCAGCTTCGTTAAAAATATTCGGCAACGCGGGCACGATAGTGATTGCAGTAATGATAATGGTATCGACATTTGGTTGTAACAATGGCCTGATATTATCCGGGGCAAGGGTCTATTACACCATGGCGAAAGATGGTTTATTCTTTAAAAGAACAGGAAAATTAAATAAACACAGAGTGCCCGAATTTGCATTATGGATCCAATGCATCTGGACCTGCCTGCTATGCCTGAGTGGCACTTATAATCAATTGCTGACTTATGTGGTATTTGTTGTGCTGATATTTTATTCACTTACCCTGATCGGTATATTCAGGCTCAGGAAAAAGCGCCCGGACCTGCCACGGCCTTATAAGGCATTCGGATATCCCGTTCTTCCGGTGATCTATTGTTTTATTGCTTTGCTGATCTGTGTGGCACTATTTATTCATCAGCCTAAACAAACCTGGCCCGGAGCGATCATTGTATTGCTGGGCATTCCTCTTTATTATATTGCAGTGGCAGGAAAGAATACGAAGAAAGAAAGTGTTGACGTATAAAAGGTGCAGAGATAAGCACTGGAAGAGAGGTGCAGGAGAAAAAATTTAATATTTAAAATGAATTTCGATCATCTTTTTAAGGGGTTTGCGGGGATGAAGGTAGGAGTGCTCGGCGACGTGATGCTGGATACTTACTGGTGGGGACAGGTAGAACGGATTTCACCGGAGGCCCCGGTGCCCGTAGTTGCACTCAACCGCAAAGAATACCGCATCGGCGGTGCGGGTAATGTGGCCCTGAACCTTTCCTGTCTCGGCGCCAATGTTTCGGTATTATCCGTAATTGGAAATGATGATGATGGTGCAGCCCTATTAAAGTTGTTCGCTCAGAATAATATTAATACCGGGTATTTACTAAAAAACAGTTCCCGGATAACGACAAGTAAATCGAGGATCATCAGCCGCAACCAGCAGATGATGCGCCTGGATTCGGAAATTACTTCTGACCTGAGCACTTCGGATGAGGCAAAGCTGATCGGCAAATTGCAACAATATATTATCCATGAAAAGCCGCAGGCCATAATTCTTGAAGATTATAACAAAGGCGTGCTGACCGAAGGCGTGATCCGTGAAGTGATCCGGATCTGCAGGGAAAACAATGTGATCACCAGCGTTGATCCCAAAAGAAAAAATTTTCTTTCTTACCGGGGAGTGGATATATTCAAACCGAACCTGAAAGAAGTGAAAGAAGGATTGAATATCCTGGTAGATGATGTGAATATTGACCTGCTCAACGATATTCATGCCCAATTGCATGCCAGGCTGGGCCATCATATTTCATTTATCACGCTGTCTGAAAAAGGCGTCTATTATAAAAATGATAAACAACAAAAGATAATTCCTTCCCATTTAAGAAATATTGCAGACGTTTCCGGCGCAGGTGATACTGTTATTGCAGTGGCTTCGCTTACTTATGCCGCCCCCCGGGATGTGGATCTGATGGCGCGTGTGGCCAATATCGCCGGTGGCCTTGTTTGCGAGGAAGTAGGCACCGTGGCGATAAATAAGGATAAGCTGCTGGAGGAGTGTAAGATATTATTGGATAAGTAAAAAGTAGAAACTTGAAACTGAAGCAGCCTGATCTTTTACCTTTACGTTTTCACTTTTAACTTGTATAACAATATCTTTAATCCATTGAACTTCCTTTAAGTTCCCTCGGAAATAATTGGAAAATCTTAGGAGCGGAAATTATTAATTTCGGCCCGCACCAAAGATCAGACAATGCAACGCTTCACAATAGCCATTCATGGTGGCGCAGGAACGATCCTGAAGTCCGATATGACCCCCGAACTGGAAGAAGCTTATCAGGCTGGGCTCGAAGAGGCCATGAACGCAGGCTATGCGGTGCTCGAACAAGGGGGCTCTGCTATTAATGCCGTGAAAGCTGCTATTGTAATGCTAGAGGATAATATATTATTCAATGCGGCGCGCGGCGCCGTATTTACCAAGAAGGGTGTGCAGGAAATGGATGCTGCCATCATGGACGGAAAAACATTGAAGGCGGGCGCTATCACCGGCGTGCGCAACGTGCGTAATCCCATTGAACTGGCTACCGAAATAATGCTCAACAGCAACCACGTTTTTTTGAGTGGAAAGGGCGCGGGAGAATTTGCGATCAAGCAGGGCATTAAGCTGGAGCCTGATGAATATTTCTTTTCACAGTTCAGGTATGATCAATGGAAGGCGATCCGGGATTCGGATGCCTATTCGCTGGATCACACCAACCAGCACCTCGAAGAGCTGATGAAAGATAAAAAGTTCGGAACGGTGGGCGCCGTAGCCTGCGATCAGAACGGCAATATTGCTGCGGCCACCAGCACAGGTGGTATGACCAATAAAAAATTCGGTCGTATAGGCGACAGTCCGGTAATCGGCGCGGGCACGTATGCAAACAACAATACCTGCGGTATTTCCTGTACTGGTCACGGCGAAATGTTTATCCGTACCGTTGCGGCGCATACTGTACGCTGCCTGATGGAATATAAAGGGTATTCCCTGCAGGAAGCCTGCGAAGAAGTAGTCAATAAAAGCCTCGTAAGCATCGGGGGCGAGGGAGGTATGATAGGCGTGGATCACAACGGCATTCCGGCAATGGTGTTCAACAGTGCCGGGATGTACAGGGGATACAGAAGCAGCGACGGCTCAAAAGAAGTGGCCATTTATAAGGAGGCCGCAGTATATAAGTAAAAAGCAAAAAGTAAAAATCTAAAACTGAAAGCAATCCCGGTTTTTACTTTTAACTTTTCGCTTTTAACTTTACTGCATGCTGGGTATCACTATCCTTGGAAACAACTCTGCCTTACCGGCTTTTGACCGGCATCCTACCTCACAGGTAGTTACGCTTGACGATCAGCTTTTTCTCGTTGATTGTGGTGAGGGCACGCAGGTGCAGCTATCCAGGTATAAGATCAGGTGGGGAAGAATCAATTATATCTTTATTTCCCATTTACACGGTGATCACTATTTCGGATTACCCGGCTTCATCCATACGATGGGGCTATTGAACCGTGAAAATGATCTTCATTTATTTGCCCCGGCCCCGCTCAGGGAAATACTCGAAATGCAATTCAGGGCCGCCGGCTCCGCGCTTCCGTTCAAACTGCATTTCTATGCCCTGCACGGCGAGGGGGAATTAATTAAAACAGATAAATACCGGGTGAGCTGTTTCCAGACAAAACACCGGATACCCTGCTGGGGATTTAAATTTGAACAGGTAAAAGCGCCCAGGAGACTAAATATCGAAAAAGCGCGTATTCATAATGTACCTGCAGTATTTTTTGACCGTCTGAAGGCAGGAGACGATTTTATCACGGCCGATGGAAAAATTATCGCGAATAAGCTGGTGACCGACGCGGCGCCAAAACCGAAATCCTATGCGTATTGTGCAGATACCCTGTATTTTGAAGATATCGTTTCAAAGATCAAAGATGTGGACATCATTTATCATGAAGCAACTTATCTGAAAGACCTGGGAGAACGTGCGGCTGCAAGATTTCATTCCACTACTCACCAGGCCGCACATATCGCGGAAAAATCCGGTGCAAAGCGATTACTCATCGGTCATTTCAGTTCCAAATACGACAAGCTGGATGTATTTGAGCAGGAGGCACGGGAAATATTTCCGGCTACCGATCTTGCGCTTGAAGGTGCAACCTACTGGGTGTAAACTCTTTCACTCTTTTATGTACTTCCCTGCTCAATGGAACCAATGGCAGGCGCAGGTGATTTTCAATAATGCCGAGTTCGGCTAAAAATGCCTTCACACCCGCGGGATTATTTTCAACGAACATAATATCGTATCCCTCGATCAGTGAATCGTTGAGCTTTTTTGCATTCGCAAAGTCGCCTTTCAGGCAAAGCCGGATCATGTCGGTGAATATTTCCGGAAAGCTGTTGGCTGCCACGCTGATTACACCATCCATGCCGCAGGCTATCTGGGGAAGCGCCAGGGCATCGTCGCCGCTGACAATTAAAAAATCTTTCGGCCGGTCGCGGAGCAACTGCATGCACTGCGCCATATCGCCGCTGGCCTCTTTTATACCTGCGATATTACTCACTTCATTAGCGAGGCGCAGGGTGGTGGCGGCGCTTATGTTGCGTCCCGTTCTTCCGGGAACATTATACAGCAGCACCGGCTTGGGAGCTGCTTCTGCAAATGTTTTATAATGCTGGAATATTCCTTCCTGTGAAGGTTTGGAGTAATAAGGGCTTGCGCTTAAGATAGCAGTCGCTTCATCAAGCGGGAACGTTTCGAGGTCCTGCAGGAGCTCATGGGTATTATTTCCTCCTATGCCTACAATGACAGGCACGCGCGACCTTGTTTTTTCGTAAGTAAACTGAATAATATCTACCTTTTCCTGCTTCGAAAGCGTAGGAGTTTCGCCTGTTGTGCCAAGCGTTACTACATACTCAACTCCATTGGTAATAACATAATCGATTAGTTTTTCCAGCGCATCGAAATCTACGGCGCCACGACTGTTAAAGGGCGTAACTAACGCAACACCGGAGCCCCTTAAAGTTTCGCGTAATGACATGAGAGATATTTATGAATTGTTTTGATTAATATGTTCCTCTGGTTCGTGGGTTACTTCCTGTTGGGGTGCGGGATCCATGTCGTCCCAGAATCCCATTGCCCCGAATTTTTCTATTCGTTGTTCTATTCTTTTTTCGGGATCGATTTGCTGAAGCTCCTTTATCGTTTCGATCAGGTGCGGTTTCAACAGCGCTGCCGCTTCATCATAATCCCAGTGCGCTCCGCCAAGCGGTTCGGGAATTATTTTATCAATAAGCCCGAATTTATACATATTGTCCGGCGTAAGCTTCAATTGTTCCGCTGCCTTTTCCTTCTGTTCCCACGAGCGCCACAGGATGGAACTGCAGTTTTCGGGAGAGATAACGGTATACCATGCATTTTCGAGCATGAACACCCTGTCGCCCACTCCAATACCTAACGCACCTCCTGAGGCACCTTCGCCGATGATCGCACAGATCACGGGTACTTTCAGTCGCATCATTTCATAAATATTGCGTGCAATGGCTTCACCCTGGCCCCGTTCTTCCGCTTCCAGGCCGGGATAGGCGCCCGGCGTATCGATCAGGGTAATAATGGGTTTATTGAATTTTTCGGCCAGCTTCATCAGCCGGAGGGCCTTACGATAGCCTTCCGGATTGGCCATCCCGAAGTTGCGCAACTGCCGCATCTTGGTATTGCTGCCTTTTTGCTGCCCGATGATCATTACCGTTTGCCCGTCGAGTGATGCAAAACCGCCTACCATAGCCTTATCATCCTTCACATTCCTGTCGCCAAACAACTCCACGAAATCGGTGCACATTTTACTGATGTACCGTTTTGTATACGGACGATCGGGATGGCGGCTGAGCTGAACCTTTTGCCAGGGCGTGAGCCTGGAAGTGATTTCCCTGCGCTTCTCTATCACCTGCTGTTCGAGCTTTGAGATCGAATCGGTGAGATCAACTTTACTCTTCTCAGCGGTTTGCCTTAACTTTTCTATGTCTTCAAAAAGATCCCGGATGGGTTTTTCGAAATCAAGAAACTGCCTGTTTCTGTCCTGGGGCATAAGCAATTTTATAAGCTGTAAAATTAAGGATTATATTTTTTATGATTCACCAGCCAGCTTGCACACTGGTAAAAAGCGATGGCTTGTTTTACAAGGCTGTCTGTCAGCGGCGTCTGCACTGCTTTGCCGGTTTGAAAATCCGGCTGCCATTCCTGGATTTTTTTCACAGGAGACTGAATAACCAACTTATTGTTTTTTAAATAGCCCAATCCCTGGTAAGTACTGATGAATACGCGTTCTTTTCCGGGCGGAGAGGAAAAAACATCCTGGCCGAAGAACTTACTTTTATAACTGAAATTGAGCAGTCCCAGTATTGTCGGAACAATATCGATCTGCGCTGTGAGGCGGTCAACTTTCTGCGGCTGAATATTTCCGGGCGAGTAGATAATTAATGGAATATGATAACCTGTAACGGGAAGCTCCGCGCTGCCTGCACTGCCCGCACAGTGATCCGCAACGATCAGGAAGATGGTGTTGTTGAACCAGGGCTTTGTGTGGGCGTCTTTTAAAAATTTTCCGATCGCATAATCGGTGTATTTAACAGCACCGGCACGCTCCTGTTTGGATGGGGGAATATCGATCCTGCCCTCGGGATAGGTATAAGGGCGATGGTTCGATACGGTCATCACCTGGGCGAAGAAATTTTTTCCCTTTAAATAATTACTGTCGCACTCACGGAGCGCCAGCGTGAAAAGATCTTCATCGGCCACGCCCCAGATATTGGAGTAGTGAATATCTTTTTGAGGGATGGCCTCACGGTCAACAACCCGGTAACCATTATTTCCGAAGAAATAATTCATGTTGTCAAAATATCCGTAGCCACCGTAAATAAATTCCGTTTCATATCCCTTCGAGCGAAATAAGGTTCCGAGCGAAAACATGTTTTCATTGCCGGGTCTTTTTACGATGCTCTGACCGGGAGTGGGGGTAATGGAGAGTGACAACGCTTCGAGGCCCCGCACCGTTCTTGTTCCCGAAGCATATAAATTTGTGAACAGTATTCCCTCTCCTGCGAGTGAATCGAGATTGGGCGTGATATTCTGGGTATTTCCGAACGACTTCATAAAATCGGCGCTCAGGCTTTCTACGCTGATTAAAACCACATTCATTCGTTTTTCCGGTTCCGGATAACTGATTTGCCTTTCGATATTAAAAATATCGTCGCTGGTAAAGCTGCTGTTAGGAGCGCTCAACTGTTCACGCAATATTGTAAAAGCGGCACTGTCCGGCATCGTCTGGTAGAACTTGTAAAAATCCAGCTCATTATGCAGGAAAGCTGTCCCGAATTCAAATACGCCGTTACCCGCCAGCTCATTCACATATTCATTATTGCTGAATTTGCGCAGGCTGTTGTCGGCGACAAAATAGAAGATTGCAGGAAAGAGGAGAAGAAGTAAGGCGGTTGTTGTTCTCCTGGCAAATAATGGTCTTATCGCGGGTGCAGCCGTTAATTTTTTCCGGTTGAGAAAAGTAAGCAGGAAAGTAAGCACCACTACGATAATGATGATCCATACGATGGGGTACGATTCCCGGATATTTCCCAGCACTTCATTGGTATACACGAGATAATCGACAGCAATAAAATTAAATCGTGTAGAAAACTCATCCCAGAAAAACCATTCACTTACCGCTATAAAGATCAAAATATAGGTCATCAGGAAATAGTCGGCCAGTAATACCGACTTTCTCCATTTAATTCTTTTACCTGCTCCCTGCCAGGAGAGAAACAGAAAAATCAGCAGGCGCACAACAAAATAGAGGATCACCCCTGTTCGCAATTCGCGGTTAAAATCAGCAGGAACCAGCGAGGTGAACAGCAGCACGCCGATCGCTATCAGAAAAAAAGCCACGGTCAGCCATTTCCACCTGCCCTCGTACATTTTTTCATTCGTCCACCAAAGATGCAGGATTACCGGCACCATGAAATAGGAGGCGATTATGGTATCATAGAGCAGCCCGATCCCGAATATGCCGGCCAGGTTTACGAAGCCCCAGTCCACGCCTGCGGCCGATTTGATCAGCAAGAGCAGCCTTGTCAGGGTGGCTATAAGAATGACGGTGACGCCGGTGGTAAATGCCGGTTTATAATAGCTGAATTGCGTGGGTAGTGCGGCCTGTTTCATGCAATACGTATAAAGTTTGGGAGACTGAAATAAATCCCTATCTTTGATGTTGCAACATCGTTTATTAATATCAAACAAAAATAGAATCAATGAAACGCACTTTTACCTTTTTTGCCTTATTATTTGCAGGAATAGTGGCATTTGGGCAAACTACCTGGAAGGCAGATGCCAATCATTCCAAACTCACGTTTACCGTCACCCATTTGGGAATATCCGATATTGCGGGATTATTTAAGACCTTTGATGCCACAGTCGTTTCATCCAAATCCGATTTCAGCGACGGCGTGTTTGAAGTAACTGCTCAGACCAATTCGATTAATACCGAAGTGGAGCGCAGGGACAACCACCTGCGGAGCGCAGATTTCTTCGATGTGGAAAAATATCCCGCAATGACCTTTAAGAGCACCTCAATAAAGAAAGTTGCCGAGGGAAAATATAAGGTAGATGGCGATTTCACGTTGCTTGTTTTTACCAGGCCGCTCACACTCGATGTTTGGTACCGGGGCACTATAGAAAACCCGGCATCCAAATCGAAAACGGCAGGCTTCCAGGTTACCGGAACGGTAAAACGCTCCGACTATGATTTTGGTTCAAAATTTCCGGCACCGATGTTGAGTGATGAAATAAAGATCAGGGCCGACGGGGAATTTAGCCCGGTCAGATAAGAAGATATTATTTATCCATACATAAAACAACAAATTATGCCCATCACCTGGAAAATTGACCCCTCCCACTCCGAGATACAATTTAAAGTAAAGCACCTGATGATCACTACGGTGACAGGTTATTTTAAAAAATTTGATGCGGAAGTGATAACGGATAATGAAGATTTCAACTCTGTCACTTCGATTAAATTTTCGGCAGATATTAATTCAATTACTACCAATAACGAGCAGCGCGACACGCATCTTAAATCCGAAGATTTCTTCCATGCCGATAAATTCAGTGAGCTGACATTTACCGGCACGCGCTATACCACTTTGAAAAACGAGTCGACCGTGCAGGGCAATCTGACCATCAGAGGTATTACCCGCCCGGTAAGTTTCAATGTTGAATATGGCGGCATGGTAGTTGACCCCTGGGGGCAGACCAAAGCCGGCTTTACCCTCACCGGCAGCATCAGCCGAAAGGAATTTGGATTGATGTGGAACGCGGTTACCGAGGCAGGAAGCGTGGTAGTCAGCGATGAGATCCGCATTAATGCCGACGTACAGTTAATCCGGCAGGCCTGATCTTTATCATCATTGTCCTGAACTATTAAGGCGCCCGATCCGGCGCCTTTTTCTTTTAAATTATATCCGGTAATCAAAAAATGTAACGATATGAACCTTGATCCAAACATGAAAAAAAATATTATATTTTCGGTATTAACCACAACTTTTTACAATGAAGCTCAGGAGTTTCCGGGTATTCGCGATTCTTGCCGGATTGGTCTTTTTTGTTTCCTGTCATTCCGGCGATACGGTTCCCGGGCAGAATGTTACCGATACACTTACCGAGGCGCAAACCCATCTGGCTGAAAATGCGCTAAAAGGCCTGGAAGTAGCGGCCGGCTTAAAAGTGCAGAAAATGGCAAGTGAACCGGCAATTAAAAATCCAACGGATATCGATGTTGATGACCGCGGAAGAATTTATGTTACCGAAGCATACAATTATCGCCCGGAAGCAAATGGCAATCCCACCAATCCGAAAGGCGACCGGATCATGATTCTTGAAGATAAAGATGGAGACGGTATTGCGGAGACGAGTAAAATATATTATCAATCGCCCGAGATAAATGCACCACTCGGTATTTGTGTACTGGGTAAACGCGTGATTGTTTCGCAGAGCCCTTACGTATGGGCATTTTATGATGATGATGGCGATGATAAGGCCGACAGGAAAGAAATTATTTTTCAGGGAATCGGCGGAATACAGCACGATCATGGCATGCATGCATTCTGCGCGGGTCCGGACGGAAAACTGTATTTCAATTTTGGCAATGAAGGAAAAACATTGCGGGATAAAAATAATAAGCCCGTTCTTGACCAGGATGGGGATCCCATTTCCCCGGAAAAATATAAAATGGGCATGGTGTTCCGTTGCGACCCTGATGGCTCCCATGTAGAATGCCTGGGAAATAATTTCCGGAATAATTACGAATTGGCCGTTGACAGTTATGGCAATATGTGGCAAAGCGATAATGATGACGATGGTAATCGCGGAACGCGCATCAATTTTGTAATTGATTACGGTAACTACGGTTATGCCGATGAAATGACAGGAGCGTACTGGTCTGTGCCGCGTACCAATATGGAGGATTCTATTCCATTGCGCCATTGGCATCTCAATGATCCGGGTGTGGTGCCCAATTTATTGCAAACCGGCTCGGGCTCTCCTACAGGAATCGCTATTTATGAAGGCTCGCTGCTTCCGGCAAAATATCAGAACCAGATGGTGCATTGTGATGCCGGGCATAATGTTGTTCGTGCGTATCCGGTAACAAAAGATGGCGCAGGTTATAAAGCAACGATTGAAAATATTCTTACGGGCGAACATGATCAATGGTTTCGCCCGGCCGATGTTTGCGTAGCTCCCGATGGTTCACTGATCGTTGCCGACTGGTACGATCCGGGCGTTGGCGGCCATGGCGCCGGCGACCAGCAGAAAGGGCGCATTTACCGTGTGGCGCCAAATGTATCCGAATATAAGATCCCGAAACTGGATTACACCACCGTGAAAGGTGCAATAGAAGCATTGGAAAATCCTAACAAGGCGGCTCAATATAATGCGTGGCAGGCATTGCATACCATGGGCCTGCAGGCTGTGCCGGAGCTTGAAAAAGTATGGAGAGAAAATCCAAATCCCCGAATGAGGGCCCGCGCATTCTGGGTACTGGTAAAAATGCCGGGCGGTGAAAAATATATTGCAGAAGCGATCAACAACAGCAATCCGGACCTGAGAATTGCCGGTATACGCGCCGCAAGGCAATTAAATGCAAATGTAGCCGGCGTGGCCTCGCTGCTGGCAGCAGACAAAGATCCACAGGTGCGCAGGGAATGTATCCTTGCCCTGCATCATAATAAATCGCCGGAAGCAGCGGCCATATGGACAAAGCTGGCCACGGAATATGA
Organism: Flavitalea sp.; assembly: GCA_044224935.1. Taxonomy (GTDB): domain Bacteria; phylum Bacteroidota; class Bacteroidia; order Chitinophagales; family Chitinophagaceae; genus Flavitalea. Next base: position 3,595 of record JBGAJL010000093.1, on the reverse strand, counting down.
TGGCAAAGACCGATGGTATCTTGAAACACTCGGCATTGGCGCTGACGGCCAATGGAACAAATTTTTCGATACCTACCTGAAGGAGATAAAAGATCCTCTCCGGAGTGCTGCTTCACGAGACATCATTTGGAGGGCGCGCACAGATAAATCATTGCCTTATCTGCAAAAACTTGCCATTGATCCCTCTACCGACTGGAAATTGCGCCAGCGATATTTCCGCGCCTTTGATTTTCATAAGGGTACAGCCAAAGAAAAAATATTGCTGCAAATGATTGCAGATAACACCGCTGAAGACCCGCAACTCAATGCTTTAGTATTGCATCATCTCGATCCGAAGTTTGTAAAAAATTCTGCCGTGGCGTTGAAAGCATTAAAAAAGGTATTGACAAATATATATGGGACACCTGCTTACCTGCAATTGGTGTCGCAGTACCAGTTGAAATCCGAGTCGCCGAAACTATTGCAACTGGTATTGGATAAACCGGACGGAGAATTGGCCGAAGATGCATTGCAATTATATATTGTAATGGGAAATATGCTGGCCCTGAAAACTATGCTGAAAGGAAACGATACAATGAATTCAGCGAAGCTGGTACTGCCGCTGGGAAGAATGGGTAACGGTAAATCGGTTGATGTTTTGCAGGAGATGATCCTGTCTAAATCGTATCCTGAAAATGTGAGACTCGCGGCAGCTGACAATCTTGGCAAGAGTTATAGCGGAGAAGACCGGGCGCTGGAATTGCTGGAAGCCAAAGCGCTGCCGGCAGAAATGAAAGTGCCTGTTATCCAGGGCCTGAAGGGAGGTATGCGTGCCAGCATGTACGAAAAAGCGCTTGCCTATATGCCGGGCGCCGTTGCAAAACAAACCGATACGAAGAAAGTAACGGTTAACGAAATATTAGCGATGAAAGCGGTGGCATCGGATGGTAAAAGAGTTTTCAGGCAGAATTGTTCGATCTGTCATATGGTAAAGGACGATGGAAAAGATTTTGGCCCGCGGCTCTCGGAGATTGGTAGTAAATTGCCAAAGGAGGCATTATTTGAAGCGATAGCCAATCCTTCGAAAAGCATAGGGTTTGGCTATGAAACCTCCGAGATAACAATGAAAGACGGCTCTGTCACCAATGGAATTATTGCGAGCAAAACAGAGAACGATATTGATCTCAAACTGCCGGGAGGCGCCGTGCAAAAAATAAAACGAACGGACATAAAATCGATAAAAACACCTGACAGATCCATGATGCCCGACCTTCATGAAGCAATGACCCCTCAGGAGCTGGCCGATCTTATTGAATTTCTTTCTTCATTGAAAAAAGGATAATTGTATGCGCAGAATAATTTTCTTTTCCCTCGTGCTATTATTTTCAGCGAGTTCTTTTTCCCAACGCCCCGCGATGAAAACAAAAAAAATTGTTTTAATACCTGGTCATGACAGCCATGGTATAGGTGAACATGAACATCTTGGCGGATGTATTTTGCTGGCGCGGCTGTTAAATGAAAATATGCCGGGTGTAAACGCAGTTGTTACAGAGCAGGGCTGGCCCAAAGACACAACAATACTGAACGATGCAGATGCAATCGTTATGTATTGCGATGGCGGAGAAGATCATATGGTTATGCCTCATCTCGCAGAAGTGGACAAACTGATGAAAAAAGGAGTGGGACTGGTGAATCTGCATTATGCAGTAGAAATTCCCAAAGGAATCCCCGGCAATTATTTCAAAAAATGGGTAGGCGGCTATTTTGAAACAGACTGGTCTGTAAACCCTTTCTGGACCGCTCATTTTTCGTCATTGCCCAAACATCCCATCACTAATGGCGTTAAGCCTTTTGAAACAAACGATGAATGGTATTATCATATGCGGTTTACAGATGATAAAAAAAATCTTGTTCCGATACTGGTGGCGCTTCCACCGGCATCCTCGCTAGACCGTAAAGATGGCCCGCATGAAAACAACCGGTACGTGCGCGAGGCCGTGCTCAGGAAAAAAGAGCCACAAACTATGGCCTGGGCATACACGAGACCGGGTGGCGGGAGAGGTTTTTCACTTACCGGCGCCCATGAGCATAATAACTGGATGAACGATAATTTCCGGAAGCTTGTGCTGAACGCCATTGTATGGGCGGCAAAAATAGATGTGCCCGCAAATGGTGTAAACAGCAAAACTCCCACGCAGGCGGCCCTGGATGCCTTACGCAAGGATCCCAAGAACAGGAAGTAGATAATACTTTTAGCTTCTCTTTAAGATTTCTTATAGCACTTTACAGCCCTGATTGGCGTCTAATGCGCGCCTCTCGGGGCATTGATTTTGATGTTAATCTTAAAAACGAGATATATGAAAAACGGATGGATTGCGGGGGCTATAGGCATTTTTACTCTTGCGCTTACAAGTTGTCACAAAGACCCCCTTAAGAATCTTACAGCCAGCGAGTCGAGAATATATATCACCAATCGTGATTCTACGGCTAATTTTTCGGAATTTAAAACGTTCAGTATTGCCGATTCTGTAGTGGTTATCCAGGATGGACAGAATGCGGGAAAAGCGCTTACTGATTACGATGCAGCTATTATTGCTGCCATGAAGGCGGAACTGGTCAAACGCGGTTATCAGCAGGTCGACAGAACCGCTTCACCTGATCTGGGAATAAATGTATCGCGCATCTACAGCACTTCTACCGGCATTGTCAGCTATCCGAATTACTGGGGCGATTATGGAAGTTATTATGATCCCTATTATTGGGGCTATGGCGGGTACAGTTATTATGATCCTTATTACTATGGGGCATCGTTTTACGATGTGTATCAGACAACTGAAGGGTTGCTGAGCATAGATGCGTTGAATCTTAAAGACGCAAAGGAAGGCAATACGATAAAACCATTGTGGAGCGGTGTTGTAAGAGGTTCCGGTGTGTTTAATACCGGCAATACGGCAAGCGAGGCGCAGATGCTGATGGATCAGTCGCCTTATTTTACAACAACTAATTAATCAGGATGAAAGGCTGTTTTTGTCTGAATAAAAAATTTGAACGATGAAAAAGATAATTGTTTATACGGGACTATTTCTTGCATTGCTGGTATGCGTAAATAAAACGCAGGCGCAGATCGGAGAAATGCAGATGCGGATCGGATATAATGCCGGTTTCCCGACAGGATCATTTAAAGATTTTATGAATAAGAACTCATTCCGCGGATATTATGGCGAGGTAACCTACGGGATCACCGACCAGTGGAGAGTAGGAGTGGGCGTACAGAATAATGACTATTATGAAAAATTGCCGCGTGCGGTTTACGACACGAAAGACGGAACTATCTCTGCCGTAGTCACTAATTCCATTCAAACAACTCCGCTATTGTTGAAAGGAGAATACCAGTTTGGACAGACTTCTCTTATAAGACCTTATGTAGGATTGGGAGCAGGTTTTAATATTATCAGCTTCAATCAATATCTTGGGGAATTTGGCCAAAGCAAGTCCTCTTTTAAGCCGGCAGTGTCTGCCGAAGCCGGCCTAAATATGCCATTTAACAAAATCACGCGTTCTTCAGGCATCAGCGCAGGGTTTCACTATAACTATTTGCCGTTTAATTACAATGGCA
>JBGAJL010000092.1:0-18366 GCA_044224935.1 Flavitalea sp. | reverse complement strand
TTTATCGAGCAAATAAATTGTTTTAGTGATGCCGGCTTCGGTGTTTTCTTCCGATGTATTTGGATATTCACGTTCAACGATATCGAATATTTCGCTGTACAGGTCCTGCGAGGCTGACTTTATCCATTCGGAAATACTGTGGCTGTATAATTGTTTGGCTGCCTTTTTCGGATTGCGCTCCATATGGTATGCCAGCTCTTTGGGGCTGCTGACCTGGATGCCCTGCACGCCGTCAAAATCGTAAGGAGCGAATTTGATTTCCTGGGTATGATAATGAACTTTCACAGGTTCACCCCGCAGCCATTTTTTCACTTCATCATAACCCCAGCGTTTTGGAGGCTCGGTGGTGATAAGCCCTTTGATCAGTTGCTCTATATCCGGATGAATATCAGATGGGATAGCCACACGCCCTTCGGTTTTAATGCGCATGATATTAAACTGCATGATGCCTTTGAATGGATCATAGCCCAGCCACATCTCAAGCAGGCTGATGCCCAGCGCATAAAAATCCACTTTATTATCAAGCGTGGTGTAATTATCTATGTTGGTAAACAGTTCAGGCGCTGCATAAGTGGAAGTTCTGGCCACCGTTGTAACCCGGTAGTCCTCGCCGTCCTGCACAGGTGAGGCGATGCCAAAATCACCAAGTACGATTTCCTGCCGGTTGGCATGTCTGAAAAATATATTCACCGGTTTTATATCGCGATGTATGATATTATTAATGTGGCATGCGTGAATCGGTTCGATGATTTTGGCCACCAGGTCCCTGAACAGCGATATGTCTTTTACCGGCAGGGCGTCACCCAGCGTGCCTCCATCCATATATTCGTTTATCTCCCAGAAACGATCATGGTGATATCCATAATCGAGCGGAACGATAATATCCGAACGTTTGATCGACTGTAATTTTTTAATTATCTCGTCTTTCGGTTTATAATTGGAGAAATAATATTTCAGCACCTGCTGCCTGCCATTTTCTTCCACGAGAAACACTTCTGCTTCTCCGCTGCTCGCTATCTGTTTTACAACATTATACACTTTGTTGTTCAGCTGATAACTTTTTGCTGAAGCTGTATCGGCAGGTATGCTGGCGGTTATAATGGCGCTGTCGACACGCATGGTTTTAGATGAATCGGCATTGCTGCTGATGATATTGCCTGTAGTGTCAAAACGTTCTGTGCTCATAATATAAAGCTTGGAATGGTCAAATTATTAATCGTGAAAAATTCCTTTGGGTTCATTTCCTTCCGTATACGTGAGCCCATCATAGATAAATGAGTGACTGTTCACCTGTTGCACATCGTCCTTACATATCCAATGCCCTCCCATGCCCGGGCACGCGCAATCCGATGGGCCGGCATAATGGATAAAGTTGGCATAATTGCATTTCCACCCAAGAAAGCTGCTGCACGATTTTAATTCGGGCAGCATCAATTTTATTGAAGTATAATACAATCTTGCCGCCTGGTTATCACTAAAAACCTTTTCCTGCAATTCTTTTATTTTGGCTTTCAGCAATGAATCGTCAATAACTTTATTTTCTTCGGCGATCTTCATCATCGATTGTTCGCTGTTCTCCAATTCTTTTGAAAAATCTTTATTGTCTCCCGTAAAGCCGAATGTATTGACCTGTGGCTTCCTGGCGGACGGGCTGTTTTTTAAATAGGCATTCAATTGATTCAACTGATTTGCTGTGGGAGCCGTGCTCCGAGGCTTTTGCAAATGCACCGCCTGGACAAGGTTTTTCAGTGATTGCACTTCCGGGCTGTCGAGGAGCGCCTGCAATGAAGGTGCTGCCTTTTTACTGAGCGCTGTGCTGCACTTAGGGCAGAAATCGAAATGCGAAAGCATGCCACAGTTCCTGCATGTAATTCCTGCCGGGGGATTTCCGCAGTTGCCGCAGAATTTCTGATCCCTTTTAAAATCGGCATAGCAGAAATTACATTTACCTTCTAACAGCCAGTGCCCGCATGATTCGCAGATATCCGCACCTGGCTTTGCCGGCGTGTTACAAGCGGAACAATGTAAGCCGGAGTCGGCAATTTGCATTGACTGCTCCTGCTGCGACGCCCTGAAGCGGAATAATTCGTTGAAAGATTGATTAGCGGCCACTTTTGTTTGTTTATAATTTAGTCAGAAGGCGCCTTCCGGAATTGTTGTTATAGCCCGGTATCATTGTCAGCTCCTGGTCTGTTTTGGTTTCAATCCACCATGATGAGGAACGGTATTGTGGCATCGCCGAGTAATTGTTCGGCTTCCTTTTGGATGATGCGTTGCCGTTGGCAAGAGCTTTTTTATAAGCGGAGGAATCTATCCAGGAGATGGTCATCATCCGGCCTGACGTTCCGCTGAGCGTCCGCTCTTTTAAAAGTGCACCCATCCCTGCCTCGAACTGGCGCTCAAAGCCGCCGCTCATTTTTGTGACGGAGAAATTACCAATGATATTATTGTGTGCAGATTTCCCGTTGATAGTTATCGTTCCATTCCTGAAGCTGATGGTGTCGCCTGCCGCACGATCATAGTAAACTCCTTCTACGGCATATTCTGCCGGGGCAGATGCTTTGCCAATGAAAAACGGTACGAATACATAAGCGCCCACGATAGCTGCAAATAGGATAAACATCATCGTTGCGCGCCCGTAGATGGCAGCATACTTCGTTGTTTTGTTTTCTTTGAACAGGAAGATGGAGTATGCGAGAAAAAAAACAGGAATGGCAACTACCAGCCACGCAAGTACAAAAGGAAAAATATTTTCCATGAGCCAAAACGAGTTAAGGGTGATGAGGATACGAAAAGGGTGGTATTCATCGATAGGAACGCGAGATGCAAAATACAAAAAATGACGTAGAATCGCTTACGGGGAACAAAGCTCCCTGTATTTTAATACGGCTTGATTGTCATTGGTTTGTAATTCTTACGTGTTCACTCTATCGTAAACCAGCTATAACCTTCAGCCTCCAGTGTCACAGGAAGTTCGATCTCAAAGTTGCGGTTGAGCATGATTTTTTTTGATTTTCCCTCTCTTTCCCTGACCGTCGCTAAATTGGTGAGGCCGGAATAGTAAAGTGGTATTTTGATGGTTCGGGTGATTTTTTGCTGCAATGGATTGTACAGCATGATCAGCGCCTTCGTTTTTAATTTGGGGTCCACATGCATAATACCATCCCAGTCTCGTCCATCGGCCCTGCGCAGGTGAATGATATCGGCATTTAATATTTCACGGTATTTTTTATACCAGCCGATCACACCGGTCACTTTCTGTTTTGTTGTTTCCGAATCATACAGGCGCGGCCCGCGATAACAGGCCTGCACACCCGCCCCGTAATATTGCATCATCAATTGTTCATAGTCTTTCAAATGCTCTGCGAGCGGCTCCAGTACTGCTTCAGGGCCACCGCCATGGTATTTGGTGAGTGGAACAAAACCCCAGCTCATCGATGGTGTTTTTTCCCAGAGCCCGTCAAAGATGTTTTGCCTGTTTAATATTTTTTGATTCTCGCGGGGCAGGGAAAAATTCACTTCACGGTAGCCGATGCCGATCTTATTCGTTCCGTCCAGGAAATACCAATCGGGTGCGTTGACATAAACGCCATGCGCACTGCACCAGTGATAAAATCCTTTTTGCAATTCCATTTGTCTCCATTGGCTATCGTCCAGGTTTTTATGACCGGGATGGGTCGTGGAAGCGCAGACATCACCGGGATAAGGCCCGTCATTTTCGAAAATATCGAAGCCGGTCCTGGTTATGAATATTTTTAATTTATCGAGATAAGCCAGGCCCCATTTGCTTCCCAGGCAGGGCGCCTGGCCAAAGAATGCTGCAACGTCGGGTTTCCCGCTGACCGGGTCAATCACATCGTCTTCATCACTTATTCTTCTCGAACTGAATAAGGAATAGCCACCGATTTTTACGTTGTTGCGGTGGGCATAATCGGCAAGCCTTTTCCATTTGGAAAGATTGTTTGCCGAAGTGTCTTCCATATTGCAATGGCTGCCAAAGCTCAGGATAACCGCTTCATAACCCGTGGCGGCGCATTGGTCTATCGCGGTTCTCACCTGCTCATCGTTCCCGCTCACAAGATGCATGAAAATGGGATTCCCGGTGGTCCATGGAGCGAGCACCCGGTACATTTTCCTGATGGCGAGCCCTCTTCTTTCCCTGTCATAGCTGTCCATCAAAAGCTCGCAGGTGCGAACCGACTGAAAGCTTTCACCCGGCTGTAATTCCACACCGGTGACTTTTTCAGGATACACTTCAAGCACGCAGGGAGTTTCATAATTGTAATTCACCTGCGAAGTGTATGTTGTATCCGTTTTCCAATGCGTGGTCTGATCACTGATATCGTAGCGCATGGCATTATTGAAAGCATAATTGGTTTCGAAATAAATGCCATGCTGTTTTTTCATGACCTCGGGAGAGCCGGTAACAGCGCTTTCTTCTTCTACCAGGCCGAGCACTTCATTCACTACCCGGTTGATCGTGATTGTTTTGCCGGACCTGTTTTCAATGGAAACTGATTTCACGATCAGGGGTATGCCATCGAACAATTCATACCTGACTTTTACAATAATGTCTTTCAGGCGGGGCAGGGGCGATTGATACAGGAAGATGGCCGTTTTGCCGGATGGCTGTTTTGTGTTTGACGCCCAGGCCGCAGGTTTCCATTGGATAAACGGAGTGATGGGACCTGTTTCCAATTTTATAAACTGAAAATCACTGGATCCGGCGCTGAACCGGTCTACCTGCGAAGGTAGCAGGTAAGCTTTCTCTGTTTGGCCATAAAGGCCGCCGACATTGTATTCGGTTCCATCGACAGTTATCCTGGCCTCGGGTTGTACGGCCCGGAGCAATTGCTGATCATTGCCCAGGTTTTTGTAGTCGATGCAGGCTGCGTTGGGCTGTAACCGGAATATTCTTCTGACCAGGCCGTTATACAGCACGATATCCTTACCGTTACTGCTTTTGAATATGCCAGCTTTTATCGTGTCCGGTTTCACCAGCCAATCGCCGCCGGCTTTTTTTATATTGTTCCCGTCGAAAACCGGCAGCGGAGTTTGTGCAGCGATATGTTCGCAGGCGAATAGCAGCCCGATCAAAAAATACCTGGTTATCATTTGGCGGAAAATTAAATCAAATATGGATACGCCAGACCTTTTGGTAAATCCCGGGCACTCGTGCAAAGCGGATGTTATATTTCTTTTTTATCCCGGGGTATGAATTGTTCAAGCAATTGTAAACAATACCATTCCTGCCTTGGTAAATGAAAGGGGCCTTTGAAGAGGTTTCCCTTGGCCGTCTGGGCAATTGTTCCGTCGCGATGAAGATAGCCAAACCATTCACCATGCTGCTTATCATGAAAATGTTCATAAGCATAATTGTGCACAAGCTTATGCCATTGAGCATATTTATTGTTGCCGGTGATTAAATAGGCAAGCAGGGTTGCAATGATGGTTTCATTATGCGGCCACCAGAATTTCATATCCTGCCAGTATTCCTGCACGGGTTTGTTGTAAACGTCTCTGAAATACAGGATGCCGCCATGTTCATTATCCCAACCCCTGTTCCACATATAGTCAAGCATTCTGCAGCCTAAGTCTATGAGCGACCTGTCGTTATTCCGGTGCATTGCTTCATGCAGGATAAACCAGGCGCCTTCAATGGCATGGCCCGGGTTAAGTGTTCTTCCATCAATATGGTCGATGATGCTTCCATCGGGAGCCACCTGTTCCATCACGCATTGAATATCGTCTTTTACAACAGGAAACGCTCAAGGGGATATTTGAGCTGCGCCTTGTGCTGGAAATCGGCATGGCGGATTTTTTATTTGAGCGGGTCACCAAAGAAGACCTGGCAGAACTGAAGCAAATAGTAAAGAATGAGCCGGCGGGTTCGCAATATCATGTGTTCAATATTGATCATGAAATAGCCTTTCACGGAAAACTGTATGAGATAACCGGCAATGAAACCTTAATAAAATTTCAGGGTATGCTGCTGCCGGTGTTTGATTATGTGCATAAAAGCGGCCTCTTGAAAAAACAGCCGCTTCTTAAAACCTTCACATCACATAAAGCCCTTGTAAACATTCTCGAAAAAGGCACGCCGGAAGAATTCAGGAACGGCATGAGGAGCCACCTGGAAAACCACTTTGCCAGGATTTTCAACGATAAGTGACACAGCCCTGTCCTGGCTTTAAGGTATTTTCCAATGTGTCTTTTGATTTTTTATCCCGATTTTTGCCATGATGAGCCATGCGTGGTATTGCCACACCGTTCACTGCGATGGCGGGACTGTCTTAAATAAAAAATAAGAGATGAAACAGTTAGCTTATTATTTTTTTTCAGGGATTTATTCGTTGCTGTGCATGCGCGCATCAGCGCAGCAGATTGTCGTGGGTAGCTACAATATCCGGTATGAGAATAATTCCGATTCGGGTAACCTGTGGATGCAGCGATACGGGCATGTGGCTGCACTGATCCGCTTTCACGATTTTGATGTATTTGGCGTACAGGAGGCTTTGAAGCATCAGCTTGAAACACTACAGGAGAAACTTCCCGGGTATGCTTATTACGGCGTGGGAAGAGATGATGGAAAGGACGCCGGTGAACATGAATCTATTTTTTACAAAACCGCTAAGTTTGAATTATTAGCCAAAGGTGATTTCTGGCTCTCGGCAACCCCGGGTGTTCCATCGAAAAGCTGGGACGCCCCGTGTTGTAACCGGATCTGCAGTTGGGTAAAGCTTAAGGTAAAATCATCGGGAAAAATCTTGTTTGTATTTAATGCGCACTACGATTATGAAAAGGATTATGCACGGAACGAAAGCAGCAAACTTATGCTTAAGAAGATCGCGCAGATTGCTGGAAATAATCCCGTGTTAATGGTGGGCGACATCAATGGCGGCAATGAATCTTCCTGGTACAAATTGCTCGCTCAGTCGGATAAATTAAAAGATTCGTATACGCTGGCAAAAGACCCCTATTTTCCACGCGGTTCCTTTAATGATTTTGGCCGGTGGGAGGATAACGAACTGCTTGACCATATTTTTTGCAGCAGGGAATTTTCTGTATCCAAATGGGGATTGCTCAGTGACACTTACGGGGATAAAAAATATCCTTCCGATCATTGCGCTGTCCAGGCTGTCCTGCTTTTGAAAAAATAAATATTCCCGGGACCCTTTCCGGTTCATTATTTGATAATAAAGATTAACTGACCCTTCCGCTATATTTCTTTAGAAGAAACAGCTAAAATTGTTCGTTTATTACCCCAAAGTATCAATATCTTACCATTTGTTTAAATGTTTCAACTCCTTCGGTAAATTTGTGAATGAACAAAAGGTGGTTGTTGGCCTTGCTATTTGGCGCGGCGTTTAGTCAGGTTTGTGCTCAGCAAAATAATTTATCTGTAAAAAGGCATAGTATCAGCGGCATCCTTAAAGATTCTCTTTCGGGGGCGCCTTTGCCATCCGCTACCATAAGCCTGCTTTTCCATCAGAAAGATTCGGTATTGAAAAATACCACTTCCGATGCGAACGGAAAGTTTGCATTACATAACATCGTTCCCGGGCATTATACGCTCAGGATAGCAAGTGTGGGTTACGAAACGTACAGGCAATACCCGGTCGTTGTTACGAATAACATAAGCATTACGTCGCTCGGGCCGATCAGCCTGTTGAAAAAAGATCAGACACTGGAAACAGTGACAGTTGTGGCCCGGACAAAACTGATAGACAACCGGATCGACAAAATGGTGTACAATGCAGAAAAAGATCTTTCGGCACAAACAGGTGTGGCAACCGACCTCCTGAAAAAAGTGCCACAGGTGTCGGTGGATGTCGATGGAAATGTTGAATTATCCGGAAGTTCCAGCATACGGTTTCTTATTAATGGTAAATCTTCTACAGCTTTTGGCAGCAATATCGCAGAAGTGCTTCAGTCCATACCTGCCAGCCAGATAAAAAGTATTGAGGTGGTGACGAATCCCGGCGCGAAATATGACGCCGAGGGATTGGGCGGCGTAATTAATATTATCCTGAAAAAGAATACCGCGAAGGGAATTAATACAAATGTATCGCTCACTGCAGGATCACTGCTTCAAAACGGGTCCGTGAATGTAGCGGTTCGTGAAGGTAATTTCGGCGTGCACGGATTTATCAGCAGCAATGTCAAGCTTCCTGCCACCAGCTATAAAACTTCTCACCGCGTGTCGGTGGATTCAATTCAGGGTACCTCTGAAATACTTGACCAATCCGGTACGGGCCGCTTCCGGCGGCATGGAATCGAATCAGGAATAGGATTCGACTGGACTGTTAAAAAGAAAAACAATTTCTCCGCGTCGGTTGGAAGAAGTTTATATGCGGGTAATGGCACTTCCACGTCATCGCAGGAGCAGGTGCTGAATGATTTCGGCGGCAATAAACTCTCGGATATTTCGCTCATGAATTATTCCGGCTGGAGCTACCGTTCGGTCAATACGGAAGCATCTTTTGATTATAAAAGAACATTTGATAAGGATGACAAATCATTGGACTTCTCTGTCAATACGGGCTCAGAGTCCAATGCCAACAGCGCTTTCAACGAGCAATATCGCAGGGAAAATGATTCTCTTGTATATGGCACGCATAGTCTTAATCCCAGTACCGTGCGCCAGACCGAATTACGGCTCGACTACACACAGCCCTTCTGCAAGCGCATAATTCTGAGCGCCGGAGGAAAAACAACTTTTACAACGATCGATAACCGGTCTGATATACAACTTTCCGGAACTGACGGGTATCAATATGATTCGGCTTTATCCAATTCGCTTATTTATCATCAGTATATATATGCGCTTTACAGCGAATTGACATTCCCCGTAGGATCGCTTTTTGATGTGAAGGCAGGAGCGCGCTATGAAAGAACGAACCGGGATGTCGCTTATTCGCAGCTGAATACTCACACGGAAGTGCCCGATTACAGCACGCTTGCGCCCTCGATATATTTTTCGAAAAAAATGGACCATGGGCAGGTTGTTAAAGTAAGCGTTACAAAAAGGATCCAGCGCCCGAATTACGATGATCTCAATCCTTTTGTCAACACTACTGATCCCAAAAATATCAGTATGGGAAATCCGGAACTGAAACCTGAGATAGGGAAACGCTATGAGATCAGCTACAGCCGCGACATATCTTCGGTTGGAACGGTAATGGCTGCCTTATTCTACCGCAACAGCCATAACGATATTCAACCTTATGTGACTTATTATCCCGAATTTACAGCCGGCGATTCTGTTTACCAGAATGTTTCAGTGAGTACAAGGGAAAATATAGGGACGGAAAAAAATGCGGGCCTGAATTTGTTTTCCGATGTACACGTGAATTCAAAGCTTAGCTGGCGCACCAATATATTTCTCTTTCATCGCCATATTGAAAATGATCTGGATGAGAACGCATACAGGAATAGTTTTAACTACCGGTTTAATCTGAATGCCACTTATCTTTTCTCCCCGCTGATAACCGGCGAGTTTTCAGGTAATTTCAACTCGGCAAGGAATGAGGCGCAGGGAAGATATCCTTCATGGACAACGTACAGCATGGCATTGAGAAAATTATTCGCCAGTAAAAAAGGGAGCATTGCATTCACGGCCAGTAATCCTTTTAATAATTATATACGGCAGCCTACGGAAATATTTGGTAACGGCTTTACACAGACCAGTATGCGCCGGATACCGTATCGGTCTTTCGGATTGAATTTTACCTGGAAATTTGGTAAGCTCGAATTTAAAAAAGAGCAAAAAGACGATACGGATGAAAAAGACCCCGTCAGCAGGGGGTAATGGCTGTATTTTATTTTCCCTTTAACATATATCTTCCCCGAATTGTGTATTTTAGGCATGAGTTATCACGTTTAAATTACCTCGTTATGAACTACAGACTTTTACTTGCAGGCGCCCTGTTGATGGGCACATATTTCCAGGGAACTGCACAGCAGCCCGACCCCGTTCATTTTAATTTCACTGCCAGCAAAACCACCGGGAATGGCGTCGAGATCCATATCGTAGCCAATATTGACCAGGGCTGGCATATCTATGCGCAACAGCAACCAGAAGAAGCGATTGCTACCCCTACTGCTATTACTTTTTCAAAAAATCCGCTCGTGGCATTCGCTCCGGGTAAACTGAAGGAAGTGGGGCATAAAGAAAAATATACCGATAAAGCCGCGGGCATTGTTCAATACCAGTATGCACAAAAAGTGGAATTTGTTCAGCCGATTACTGTTAAGGGAAAAGGAAAGACAACTGTAAATGGTAATATTACTTACCAGGTTTGTACCGATGAAATGTGCTTACCTTCAAAGACGGTTCCTTTCAGGGTATCCCTTCCGGGATAGTTTTGCGCATCGCGTGTAAGTTCGTAACTTATCCGGGATAATTTCTGATCCATGGAGTATCGCGCAACGCTTGATAAAGCAGCAAAATTCATTACTGTATTTTGTTTCATATTGCTGGCCGGTATCGCCGGTATGAATTTCTTCGTTGGCAAAATACCTTTTTGGATAGGAATATTGTTCGCACTCATCTCTTTGGCCACCTTAGCAGGTGGCTTTTTCTATGCCCCTTCAAAATACCTGATCGAAAACGGGGCATTCATCATTGTACGTCCATCGGGAATGATTAAAATACCTTTACAGGATATCGCGGATGCCAGACTGGTTTCTTCCAAAGAGCTCGGTACCCTGATCCGCCTCTGGGGCTCGGGAGGATTATTCGGGTTCTATGGTTATTTCAGAAGCACGCGGATGGGTCGGATGAAATTATATACTACGCGGCTTAATAATCGCATTCTGATCACCACCGTTGATGACAACCGTTTATTGATTTCTCCCGATGATACTTCTATCATTAATCATTTAAAAGCTTAAGTTTGTAATACTCCGCCCGGGGATCATCTATTTCTGACTACTAACGAATGAACGTATGAGATTACCCCTTATAGACCTCGGCGTGATCCTGGTCTATCTGATCCTGATGGTATATGTAGGTTATTTTTTTTCCCGGAAAAATAAAAGCGAAGGCCAGTTTGCGATTGCATCCGGACGTATTCCGGGCTGGGCAATCGGTTTATCTATCTATGCCACTTTTTTAAGCAGTAATACTTTTCTGGGCGTTCCGGGTAAGGCCTTCGGCAGCAACTGGAACGCTTTTGCATTCAGCCTCTCGATGCCGCTGGCGGCCTGGGTGGGAACAAAATATTTCGTGCCATTTTATCGCAGCACCGGGAAGGTGTCTGCCTATACCAACCTGGAAAAAAGATTCGGGCCCTGGGCAAGAACGTATGCCGTAGTCTGCTTTCTGCTGACGCAGATCGCGCGCATGGGCTCGGTTTTTTTTGGATTATCGCTCACGCTGCAGGCACTTACAGGTTTTGATATGAAAATGATCATGCTTGTAACCGGCGCCTGCATTATTTTATATACCGTGATGGGCGGCATCGAGGCCGTGATCTGGACAGAAGTGGTGCAGGGAGTTCTGAAAACATTCGGTGCGGTATTGATCCTTTATCTCGTGATCAGCAATATGCAGGGCGGGGTGAGCAAGATAATGGAAATAGGCGCAGCCGATAATAAATTCAGCCTCGGCAGCATCCGGCTCGATTTCACACAGGCGGGCTTCTGGGTAATATTATTGTATGGTTTTTTTATCAACCTCAATAATTTCGGGATGGATCAGAATTATGTGCAGCGTTATCATACGGCCTCTTCGCGCAGGGAAGCAGAAAGATCCGTATGGTTGTGTGTCTGGATCTATGTTCCCGCATCGTTATTGTTCTTTATTATCGGGAGTTGCTTATATGCTTATTACCAGGTCAATCCTTCCCTGCTCGACCCGGTAAAAATGCAGGTGGCAGTGGAAAGGCTAGGCGCCGGCGCCAGCGCTGCAGATTTGCATTCGCTTGCCGCGGCTCTTAAGCCTGAAGATTATGGGGATAAAGTGATGCCGCATTTTATGGTAACCATGATCCCGGCCGGGCTGGTTGGCCTGATCATTTCCGCAATATTATCGGCAGGTATGAGCACGATCAGTTCGGGCATGAATGCTTCGGCAACTGTTTTCGCAGAAGATATTTATAAAAGATATTTTAAGAAAATTACGAATGAAAAGCAGGGGTTGCGGCTATTACAAACCGGTACGGTGGTATTTGGATTATTGGGCATGTTTGCGGGCGTGATGATGATTGGCGTGAAAAGCGTGCTGGATATCTGGTGGCAGCTCTCGGGCATTTTCGCGGGGGGCATGCTTGGATTGTTCCTGCTGGGTATCGCCAGCAGGCGAACAGGGAACACTGCGGCATTTATCGGCACCCTTGCGGGCCTGATCGTGATACTCTGGATGACCTTCTCTTACCTTCTTCCCGATCAGTACAGCTACCTGCGAAGCCCGCTAAATGCTAATATGATCATTGTTGTCGGTACGCTCGTTATCTTTCTCACCGGGGTGATAATTAGTCGTTTCCGCCAGCGGGAAGCCTGAGCTCAACGGATAACTTTTAATAAGAAAGACGACAGAGCTTCCTATCCATCCCAGCCAGAATAAATAAAAACCAAGATGAAACCTTTCTTTCAACAACCGGTGCGAATAGGTGTGCAGAAAATCGAGGTAGGTAATTATCAGGCCAAGCAATGCAGCCAGAATAAATCCCCACGCAGTATAGCGCATTATCCGCCTGTTATTTTTTCGTTCCACGACGGCCAGCACGATGATCACCGCAACCTGTATCGCAAAAAATAACAGAAAGGTTTTCCAACCCGAGCGAAGCAGCATGTATTCTTTGTGAACCAATGCAATTCCGATCTTTCCGATCAGGGATATTTTGGAGATGAAATATGTTTCCAGGCCACAAAGCACAGCCTGCAGAGCGATAAGTGTCGTTATTATCCGGAAGCTTTTCTTCTGATTGTAGGGGCGATAGATAATCATAATCGGGGGCGGGATAGAATAATAGTATGAAAAGTACTATCTTTTGTGTGAAATGACTCAAACAATATTTGCAGAAAAGGTTTTTACAGGAGAAGGAGTGCTGGAAAATGTATGCATTACCTGCGAAAACGGAAAGATTGTTTCCATATCGCCGGAAGGCGAAGGCACAATAAAGGCCGTTTATTTGTCGGCAGGGTTTTGTGATATTCATATCAATGGCGGCGATAACTGCTATTTTACAAAAGATCCCACTGTTGAGAGCATAAGCGATATTTCGGATTCTTCCCGCCGCCTGGGAACAGCGTATACATTGCCCACACTGGTAACTTCTCCCTTTGAAAATATCCTGCATGGTGTTGATGCAATGAAGGCTTTTATAAAAAATAATTCTTCATCGGGCGTATTGGGAATGCATCTGGAAGGTCCCTTTCTCAGTCCGCAAAAAAGAGGCGCCCATCTTGTACAACACCTGCTTCAACCCACTGACGCATTGCTCCATAAATTAATAGAAAAGGGAGAAGATGTAATTAAAATAATAACCATCGCTCCTGAATTGTTTTCCGACAGGCAACTACAGCTTTTAACCGATTCGAAGATTACTGTTTCTGCCGGGCATTCCAATGCTGGCTATGAGGAGGCGCAACATGCTTTTTCCAGGGGCATTCAGCTTGTAACGCATACCTATAATGCGATGTCTGCGTTTACTCATCGTGCGCCGGGCCTGACGGGAGCGATATTGGATAACCCGGGTGTTTTTGCGCCGGTTATCCTCGACGGCGCTCATTGCGATTATGCAGCGGCGCGCTTGCTCTGGAAGCTGAGAAGGGATAAAATGATCCTTATCTCGGATGCATTGTTCACCGGTAATGGAGTTAAAGATTTTAAATGGGGTGATTTCGATATCCGCTTTACTGATGGTAAGTACATGAATGCCGAAGGCAATCTTGCGGGCTCCGCTATCGCAATGGGTGATGCAGTTCGGAATGCGGTGAATCATGTGGGAATAGAGTTGGACGATGCAGTAAAGATGGCTACGCTCAATCCCTTCAGGGCATTGGGCCTTGAGGACAGATTCGGAAAAATACAGCCTGGTTTTCTGGCCATGTTCACGTCCTTCGATGAAACATTATTGTCGTTCGAGGTGATACAATTCAATTAAAATTTAATTATGGAGAGAACGAAAATTGCTTTGCTCGGCGCGGGCTTTATTGCGGATATTCATATGGAGAGCTACCATCGTTTTATTCCCGAGGCAGAAGTGGTGGCGGTATATGCCCGGGATCCGGAAAAGGCAAAAGCTTTTGCTGAAAAATATAAAATACCAGTTTGGTTTACCAGTATTGATGAAGCCATTCATCAATCTGGCTGCGAAGTAGTAGATATTTGTTTGCCTAACTACCTGCATGCGCAGGTAACGCTTAAAACGGCAGAGGCGGGAAAGCATATCATCATTGAAAAGCCGCTGGCGGTTACGCTGGAAGAAGCCGATAGTATGATTGCGGCCTGTGATAAGGCGGGTGTTAAATTGATGTACGCCGAAGAATTATGTTTTGCACCGAAATACGAGCGTATGCGGCAGTTGATTAAAGAGGATGCTATCGGAAAGGTGTATATGCTCAAACAGTCGGAGAAGCATTCCGGGCCACATTCAGATTGGTTTTGCGATGTGAATTTATCAGGCGGCGGTGTATTGATGGATATGGGCTGCCACGCTGTGCAGTGGTTTCGCTGGATGCTGAATAATGCGAAGCCTGTAAGTGTATATGCTACTATGTCGACCGTATTGCATGGCGGCCGCACAAAAGGAGAGGACAATTCGGTAATGATCATTGAATTTGAGAACGGCGTAACCGCAGTAGCTGAAGATAGCTGGGCCAAACATGGCGGCATGGACGACTGCAGCGAGGCGTACGGAACGGGCGGTGTTATTTATGCCGATCTTTTTAGAGGGAACGCGGCTGTTTCATACAGCAAAAACGGGTATGGTTATGCGATGGAAAAAGCAGATACGACAGTGGGCTGGAGCTTCACTGTTTTTGAAGAAGTATTTAACCAGGGATATCCCCACGAGCTGAAACATTTTATCGATTGCGTTCGTCATGATAAGGAGCCGCTCGTTACCGGCCGGGATGGGAGAGCAGTGCTCGAAATTCTCTATGCGGCTTATGCCTCGGCGGGTTCCGGCAAAAAAATATTGTTACCCTTTCATGCCGACGTGCAGAAGCCCATTGATCTTTGGATAAACAGGAAATGAATATTTATCTGGTCGACTGATCCGCCATCGAGGGCATAGTTAATCCCTTAGTCCTTTTCCGTCCAGGATCTGCGGTATATATTTTTCAATTCTTGCTTCCCTGGTACTGGATTGTTTGGCTGCGGCAAAATAAAGCAGGTAACCCCGCTGCCGGCCCGGCGTTAAAGCAGCGAAAGCGGTTTTAAGGGCCGGCTTTTTATTTAATTTTTTCTGAAACTCTTCAGGCATTTCAAATTCTGAAGTTTTTTTCTTTTTTACCGATATACCCGACTTTTCCACTTCTATGGCCTCGTAGATATAGGCTTTAATGGTAGTCTTTAACCGGGTTATTTCTTTTATACCGGTGAACCGCGCCTGACGGGGCACCTGCACGTTTTTCGTTTGCTGTACCAGGATATTATGAGGGTCATTCAGCAGGGACCCTTTAAAAAACAGGATGGCGCAGTATTCTTTAAAGGTATGTATCAACACGATATTGCTTTTGCCGAACGTGTAGCAGGGCGAGCCCCATTTCAATTCTTCCGTGAGGCCGCAATCGAGAATAATCGTTCTCAATTTCTCTATTTCGTCATGCCACTTTTGTTCTTTATCGAAATAAAAATCAACTTTTGGATTCATTCCTTATTAGTTTGATTACAAATAAAGTTAGGAATGACATTTGACCGGCTAAAATAAATTACGGCCTGCGACCCTCATTTTAATTTACTTAAAACTTCCTCGAGGCGGTTATGCGCCATATTTATGCCCTGTGCGAAGGGTAGTTTTAATACCTGGTCGCGCTTGTCGGAAGATTCATATATGACATGCATCTTCAGCCGGCTGGTGTCGTCGGACAGTTTTTCAAACTCATATATTTCGAGCTGAACACCGAAGGGCGTATTCTCCATTTCAAATGTCCGGGAGATCTTTTGGTTTGGGTCGAAATCGTGAATTACACCATTGGCCCGGAACATTACCTGCCCTTCTTTATTAGTGGTTTCGTACTGGTATGCACCATGCTTCCTGCTTTCCAGTTTCAGTACTTTCGTGCCCATCCACTGTTCTATTAACTCAGCTTCTGCGAACGCTTTGAAAAGCAATTCAAGAGGCAGGTCGAATTCCCTGGTGATCATTAATTCCTGCTGGCCGTTTTCGGCGCTGATCTTTGTTTTTTGTTCCATTTTATTCTGTTTTTTTTGATTTATATTTTTTCATTACCGCTTCCAGTTTATTAAACCGGTCGTCCCATAGCTGGCGGAACGGTTCAATAAAATCCGCTACGTCTTTCATTTGTTTTGCATTGATATGATAATGTATTTCCCTGCCGATCTGCTTTTGTTCCAGCAGCTCGCATTCGGTTAATATCTGGAGATGTTTGGATATCGTCGGCCGCGCGGTAGCAAAGTTGGAAGCAATAGCGCCCGCCGTCATGGATTGTGCGGCCAGCAGCAGTAATATTGCTCTTCTCGTGGGGTCGGCTATCGCCTGGAAAACATCTCTCCGTAAATTCATCTGTAGCTATTTGGCTACAAATATAAGTGTAGTTATCTGACTACGCAATTTTTTTTAAACGGGCCCGTAAATCACCCGAAAAGGTGATCGGGGCAAGCGGACTTTTAATTTACTTTTGGTTTTTATTTCTTTCAACCCACCAACCATGAAACATTTTATGCTCCTCGGCGCG
This sequence comes from Flavitalea sp., assembly GCA_044224935.1. Lineage (GTDB taxonomy): Bacteria > Bacteroidota > Bacteroidia > Chitinophagales > Chitinophagaceae > Flavitalea. The sequence goes on along the minus strand of JBGAJL010000092.1, from coordinate 1,497 downwards.
CTGTTTATCTGTGCGGCCGTGCCAGCCCGGGCACAATTGCTGAAAAAATTAAAGGAAAAGGTGAACAAAGCGGTCGGTAATGACGACGGCAATAAAAGCAGCCAGGAAAGCGGGAGCCCGGGCAGCAGTGAGCGCTGGTGTGATACCATTACCGTAGATGCGGTGAATGGGGATGGTGTTTCGTATAGCAAGGCCTATAGCGGGTCGGGAAATGTAAATATCCTTTACGATGAATCCACGTTGGGACTGGTAAATAATCCTTCCGGCTATCGTCTTATTCTTTCAGAATATGCAGGAGGCAAAACTCAATATACCGTGGTAGAGAATGGAAAAGTAATTGCCACTGATACGAAGGTAAAACCTGAATATCTTGCGAGGGGAACAAGATCAGAAAGTTCAGATAATCCGGATAGCGAAGATCCGATGAAAAAATATATTATCGCTGATTCGTCAAAGATGATTATTCCTAAAACAGAAGCGAAATCGGCGACAATAAAAAAAATAGACAATAACCAGATGGACATGGCGCTGAATGTATTGCGGCAGACCGATGAATACAAAAGCAAAACCCCGGAGGAACAAAAAGAGCTGGAAGAAACAATCAAAAAGGGAATGGCTATGAATAACAGCATGGCGGGGCAGACCTTCGGTGTGCCGGCATCGCAGGGAGGAAGCTTCACCCGGATCACCGGTTATAAGGTGATAGTGAAGGGAAAAAATTATGGCAAATTCATGATGCGGCCTGCGCTTGCGGTTTCGCATGATGAAACCTCGGTGTTCGCCGTTGGCATGGATGACAAGGGAGCGCCTGTGATGGTGACACAGGCAAAGAAAACACCGCTGGATAAAACAAAATTCACCGGCTCCGGCAAAATGCTGATCAGCCACGATGGTAAAAAAGCAGTGTATTATGAAATGAAGCAACTAACCGACGCCGAAACGAACATGCTTTCATCCGGTAATTATGCTGCAAAATATAATGTGCTGCGTCCGGATGGAAGTTCGCTGCAAATTACCGATTACAGCGGCATGAGCGATTTCCGGCTTACGGATGCAGGTGCGGTGATCAATGTAAATGAGAACACCGGCGAAGTGTATGCCGATGGTAAAAAGCTCGGACAGTTTAAGTTATCTTCCGGCGATCGCCTGGAAAGCCGGTCCGTACTGATCGGAAGTACTCCTTCCAGCATTGCCTATTACGAGGGAAGCAAGGGCAGCCTGCACTATCTCGATGGTAGCACCCGCGCGCTTGGCATTATGTTTCCCCACGTAGTGACGCAAAATGGGAAGACCTATATGACATGGTTCCGGAAATGCCGGAATGATATTTATATCGGTAGATTTTCTTATTGATCTGTTTTCAATTGCTCATTTATGAAGGCTGCATTATTTGTGCTGTTATCGTTTATTACGCCACCCGGCTCGATCGATTTCAGAAAAGAATTCGGGAGTGATTATTCCTGGGCTCTCCAATGGCTGAGCTTCCATAACAGCCAG
>JBGAJL010000091.1:0-18584 GCA_044224935.1 Flavitalea sp. | reverse complement strand
GTAGTGTCCACTATTTCCAGCAGCGCACAAAGGATAGCCGTGATCGTGATGATCGCCCTGCGCGCGCCATATTCAACAAGAGAATTCTGCTGCTGCATATAATTATTTAATCAAGATGTACATCCACGTCAACGTTCAAACCTGCCCGGAGCCTGTTTAATAAAGAATCATTATTATTCTTTACAAATTCAATCCTTACAGGAAGACGCTGTACCACTTTCACAAAATTTCCGGAAGCATTGTCGGGAGGAAGAAGCGCAAACGTGGCACCTGTTGCGGGAGAAAAAGAAGCCACCCGGGCCTCGAAATCGTGCCCGTCGAATGCGTCAACATGCACAATCACCTTCTGCCCTACCTTCATCTTGTTATACTGGGTTTCCTTAAAATTTGCTACTACCCAGAGATCATTATTCAATACAATACTAAACGTCGACTGGCCCGCCTGCAAAAACTGTCCCGGCTGCACGTTTACTTTTGAAACCAGCCCATCTGCAGGAGCCGTAATTACGGCATAACTTAAATTCAATTCTGCCTCGGCCACCTCCACTTCTCTTTGTTTGATCACCGAATTGGCAATGGCCACCTGCGAACCGGTAGCCACGCTTTGTGAAGACACAGCGCTGGTTTGTTTCAGGGCCTGGTTCTTTTGTTCCTGCAACACCTGCAATTGTCTTTCTGCAGTTTCCTTTGCCGCCTGTGCCTGCTCAAACTGCTGTTGTGTAATAGAATGATCCTTCACCAGGTTGCTGTAACGGTTATAATCCTGTGTGGCTCTCCAGACATTTACCTTGGCCGTTTCAATCTGCGCGTCAACGGTTGCGATAGAAGCGCGGGCGCTCGCAATATTTGCATTGGCGGCGCTGGAAGTGTTTTTAGCGGCGCCGAGATTGCTCTGAGCCGTTGCAAGAGCCGCTTTGGCCTGCTCCACTTTCACTTTCAGATCCCTGTCATCGAGCAGCAAAAGGGTATCGCCTTTTTTTACCTGCTGGTTGTCTTTTACCCTCACTTCGGCCACATACCCGCTAATGCGTGAAATAACAGGACTGATATTGGCCGCGATCTGCGCATCGTCCGTTTCTTCGTGATGCTGTCCGTGAATATATTTTGTTATACCAAAAACTGCCCCGCTTACTACGAGAATAATAAGGACAACCAGGAAAGTCTTATTTCTTTTTTTGGGTCCTGCCTGTGGTTGATTTTGATTACTCATGTCTTAATTTTTACTTAGCCCTGTCCGGGATATAAAAGTTTAATGATTAGTTTTAGTTGTGTTTGATATGTTGCCAATGATACCCGCTGTTTTCAATAATTTGCTGTAGGCAGCCGAAGCATCGGCCTGAGAAAAGGCATAATTCAGGCGACTCTGTAACTGTGCCACATCGGCATCTAAAAGATCTGTTGTTGTCGCCAATGCGTTATCATATTTATTCTTTACTATTTTATAATTCTCTTCCGCCTGTTCTACAGCCGATTTGTAGGTATCGATTTTTCTTACACTCAGCATATAGGCAAGGTAGGCCTGATGCACCTGCAGGCGCACCGCATCGGATAGTATATTCTGATTGGCTTCTACCTGCATCTCCCGCGCCTTTGCCTGCTGCACTTTTGAATTCGCTTTCCAGAGCGAGGCGAGATTATAAGAAACGCCCACACCCACATTCAATGCATTGGTGACCGTAACGAAATTGGGCACATACAGCGCAATATAACCGCCGGTAAGCGCTACCGAAGGATAATAATCGCTTTTTGCAATTTTAATTCCTATTGCAGCCGCTTTCCTTTTAAGATCAAGCGAAGCGATATCGCTGCGGTGCTGCTGTGCCGATTGAATAAATTCTTCAATAGATAACAATTTATCTGCCGGCGCAAAGGAATCCAGGTCAGGGTCAAGCGTGGTGGTATCGGGTAAGCCCAGCATAATATCCATGTTGATATTAGCCAGTTTCCAGTTGTTTTCCGCGTCGAGTAATGAAACTTCGATAGTCGATTGCTGTAATTCTGCCTTCAACAGGTCGTTCCTGGCGATCACACCATTCTGCTCAAGGCTGGTAAATTGTTTCACACGCTCCCTGGCACTATTGAGATTATCATTTACCAGGTTAACCGCCGCCTTTGCCTTATATAAATTATCGAAAGCATTGATGGTGTTGAGGATAACTTCATCGCGATTATCTGTTGCGTCGAGCTTCGCTGCCTCTGCGAGATATTTTGCAGATTCAATACCATATTTAATTTTTGAACCGGCGTACAAGGGCATCGATACGTTTAAAAACCCATAAGCAGCGGAATTAATACTGCCCATTGACGATTTTGAAGAATCGGCCCCACCCCCCGAATTACCGGATTTTATTTTAAGGTCCACATTGGGATTGTTGAGCCTTACATAAGATGCACTTACAGATGCATTCGGCAAACGGTTTTCCCTGGCTTCCTGAACCGCAGCCGAAGCCTCCATGATCTTTGCAGAATCATAGCGGAGCTGGTGACTGTTCCGGATGCTGAGATCGATCGCTTCTTCTACCTTTATTTTTCTTCCCTGCGCATTCGCGGGCAGCGACAGGCCAAACATTAGCGCCAGGATCGATAAATAGCAGACGTACTTGTTTAACTTCATATCATTATTATTGCTTTGAACACTTCTTTGATGTGCCTGCCGAGTATTCCCTGCAGGAACTGATAATACTCTTCCCGGGAAAGGCTTTCCTTTTTATAATATTCCCGGTAAAATTCAGCATTGGTGAATGCCTGCATTGACGTTCCCATCAGGGTATTCATGAGCAGGCCCACATCTATATGCTTCTTGAACACTTTTTTCTGTTGCCCGTCGCGGATAAGTTTTCCCACCAGCGCCAGGTTTCGATGTTTAAGATCTTTCAGAAGGGAGTTGATGGTAGCGTTTTTTTCAAGGATCTGCTCACAAAGCATAAGCTTGAAAAATTTGAATTTCGAAACCACCCGGCTGATATAGTCATCAACCACGATTTCCATTTTGGCAAACGGCCCAATTGAATCGTCCTTTAATAACGCATCTATTTTGGTAGAAAGAATTTCGCTGCGCTGTTCGAAAATGGCCTGCATCAGCTTTTCCTTCGATCCAAAATAATACGAGATCATGGCCACGTTAACATTGGCGAGGTCGGCTATGTCGCGCACCGAAGTACCATCATAGCCTCTTTCTGAGAACAGCGTTTCTGCTGTGGAAATGATCCTGAGTTGCTTTTCACTGTAATTCTCAATTTTCATTGCGGCGCAAAGTTAAACAAATGTTTGATTTAATTAAACGTTTGTTTAAAAATATTTTTCGCCTTTCCTGGCTACTAAAAACAAGACCCCGCTGTCAGGCGGGGTCCCGGGCGGTATGAATATTGGGAAAGTCGTTATTTCCTTATCCAGGTATTATTGCTCAGATCAGTATCCGGCAAAGTGCTGTCGGGATCCACCGTTACCTGGTCTATCAGCGAACTGGAATGATAGAGGAATTGCCAGGTCGGGCCATGCTGCCAGACCTCAACAGGCAGGCTGACCCTGCCGGTCTTACCATTCTGTTCTTTTACCTCAATGGTAACAGGCATGGGTAATTTCTCGTTGTTAACCAGCGTAATGAGGCAGCCGCGTGTAGCATCATTGGCGGGATACGTTACATCTTTAACGGCCACATCGAATTTCCAGTCTTCCAGGAACCATCCTCTCCAGAACCAGTCGAGGGTTTCGCCGGTATGGTTTTCAATGCAATGGAAGAAATCGTAAGGGGTGGGATGTTTGAAGGCCCATTGATGAACGTAATAACGGAAGGCGCTGTCGAACCGCTCTTTGCCCAATACATTTTCTCTGAGCAGCTTCAGGCCAAACGCGGGCTTGTAGTATCCCACCATGCCAAGATTATAAGGCTGCACCACATCGGGAATCACGGAAATGCCCTGGCTGGTCGGCATGCTTCCATAACGTGCAATACTGGCAGGATTCAGCTCACGGTTGTTTTTATATTCACCGTTATTAAACTCATCCTGGGCAAGGCTGTTGATAAATGTGTTAAACCCTTCATCCATCCAGGCAAATTTTCTTTCGTTGGAGCCAACGATCATCGGGAACCAGTTGTGTCCGAATTCGTGCGAGGTTACTCCCCACAGGCCATTCATTCTTGAATTTGCACTGCAGAAAACGATCCCGGGATATTCCATTCCTCCGACTATGCCGCCAACATTTGTTGCGGCAGGATACGTAAATGGATATAAATATTTTGAATAAAATTCAATTGCACCTTTTACATATTCGGTAGACCGGCCCCAGGCAGAATCGCCCGCCGCTTCCACGGGATAAACGGAGACAGCCATTGATTTCTTACCACCGGGCAGGTTGATCCTCGCCGCATCCCATACAAACGAGGCAGATGAGGCCCAAGCCACGTCGCGGGTGTTCAGGCATTTGAATTTCCAGGTGAGCGTATTTGTCTTTGAAGGTCGTGAAGAAGGATCGGTCACTTCTTCTGCCGTTCTTAACATCACGGTTTTGTCGCTGTTTTTCGCTTCATTCCACCGCTGAATTTGTTTTGCCGTTAACACCTCCTGGGGATTCAGCAATTCGCCGGAGCCCACCACGATGTGGTTGCTGGGCGCCTGCACATTGTACGTGATATCTCCATATTCAAGATAAAACTCACCCTGGCCCAGGTAAGGAAGCGTATTCCATCCCTGTACATTATCATAGACACATACCCGGGGGAACCATTGGGCCACTTCGTACACCTGGCCGTTCTTTGTTTCCAGGCGGCCCATCCGATCAGTGCCGTAATAGGGAACGGTGAATGAATAATCGATTTTAAATGAAATTTTTCCTCCATTGGCTTTTAGCCCCTGGGGAAGCCTGATTTTCATGCGTGTATCGATGATATCGTAACCGGCATTCATTTCCTTTCCGCCTTCAACAATACGCACCGATTTAATGGTGTACCCGCCATCAAACTGGTTGCGGTTTGCCCAGCGGCCGCCGCCAACGCTTGTTGTGGCCACGCCGCGCGATTTTTGGTTATAGATATTCTGATCCAGCTGCAGCCAGACAAAAGACAGCGATTGAGGACTGTTATTGGTGTAGGTAATCTCCACATCACCTTTCAGTTGCTGAGTTTCGTCATTCAGCGAGGCATTAATTTTATAATCTGCCCTGTTCTGCCAGTATTTTGGACCGGGCCGTCCGTCGGCAGTCCGTATTTCATCTCCGTAGTTGGGATAGAAAAATGGCGCAAAAGCCTGTTCAGGGTCATAGCTGGAGACTTTCTGTGCCCGAACGGACTGGGCAAACAAAGCGATACCGATTACAATACACAAACGAGCCGTTAAAGACATACGCATTGTTATTTTTTAATGAATAATAATGTTCGCAAAAATAACGTATTCAGCCATATATGGTTTATATTTTGAAAGCCGCTCCTTACCGTTCATATAATAAAAAACCGGGTTCGTATATTTCGCAGGGAAAGAGGAATATGTTTCACCAAGCATCTGGCAGGCCCGCATGTTCTTTTTATTGAAGAGGGCCGGTTTTTATGTTTTTAAAACTGCTTTATATGCTACGCAAAAGGACCGTATTTGTTTATTGAGAAATATGCTCCCCACTATTTCTATGATTGTTGTTAATCATTTGAAAAAGGAAATATTACCTGATAAAAAAGTTTTCCTCTCTCCCATTTCTGGCACAATTCTTATTAGAGTAGGGTATCCGCACGATGAAAACACATTATCCAGAGGTGGGTAGTGAATTGTATCACGTATATAAAACCAACAGTTATGAAAAGAATCATTTTAGCAGCGGGTTTAGGTCTTGGTATTTTGTCATTTGCGATCGCAAGTTCCGGTACGCATGCAACAATTCAAACAAGTCAGCTTAAGCATGACACCGTACCACAGGATACGACAACACCAGCTCCCCAACCTGATACGACAACAACGAAGTAATATCAGGTTTTTATTATAGAAAAGGCCGGTTCAGTGAACCGGCTTTTTTTATGTGTTTTACTGTCCATAGGTCAGGATTTCCTTACATTTGTCGCCCCTGCCCTCCCATTTTCAAGAAACAAACTATGAGAAAGCATCTGCCAGTATTCCTGATATCGCTAACTGTATGCACTTCCGGGTTTGCCCAGCGAAAAAAATCCTGGGCGAACGATTTTAAAGACACCACCGGCACGATCATTAACCTCAAAAACGAGCCCAGGTTCTTCATCAATATTCATGGTGGTTACGCTCTCGCCCTGGGATCAACTTTTAAATTCTATCCCGACGATGTTATTGCTGTCGATGAACGCGTTGTTAATAATACCTCAACAAAAAAAACAATTTACCAGGCACCCCAAAAAGGCCTCGGTGAAGGTTTCCGGATTGGTGCAGGAATTTCCTATATAGTCAATGACTTCATTAATGTGGGCGTCGATTTCGATTATTTCAGCAGCACGATCAGCAAGACCCGCGATTCATCTTATTATTTAAGTCAGTCGATTGGATCCATTGGTGCAGAATACAGTTATAAAGAAAAATACAAAATCAGTTACGACGCCACTATTCTCACGATTACTCCCAATGTAATGTTCAAAGCTATTTCGCGCCCCAACTGGTTTATCTATAACAAAGTGGGAATAATAGCCACTTTCCGCCCGAATAGTTTACAAAAAGAATCCACTGACCAGGCATTTCGCGCCGGGTGGATGGATAATTACCGCGACTCCTCGTCATCCGTAACAAAAAGCTACGACTGGACCATTAAGAATCCTTCTCTCGGATTTATGGGCGGCATTGGAGGCCAGGTAAGGCTATCGGAACAATTACGTTTCTTTACGGAGATCCAGTTTTCGCATATTGTTTTCGTGGCCCGGCAACGCGATCTTACCAGCTACATGGTAAACGGAACAGAAATGGTCGCCACTCTTCCCATGAGTGAACGACAACTTAAATTTGAGCGCAACCTGACTACAGAGCAATCTTCATCTCCCGACCCCGGCCAGCCTTCAAAAACCATCATTCAGCGAATCCCCATCACCTATGTAGGAGCACAGGTAGGTCTTGCCTACAGGTTTTAATCGTCCACCATTCAACCTGATTTTTTATGTACTCGCTAAAGGACACTTACAAAAAAAACAAAAGCAGATCCACGGTCTATGTAATTGTAGCCGGAGTTGCAGCGTTGCTGGCTATTGCCGCGATCTGGCGAAGCGGACTATCCGGTAATAAAACAACGGATGCGGCTGTTCTCTCCGGAAAGCTTGAGGAAGAAAGGCAGGTGCTTCGCAACGATGTTGTGCTTCACGAACATTTCAGGAAACTGCAGGACCTCGATGAAAAATATGCGATGTTCCTGGTGAATTCCCCTTCTTCCAAACAGGTCGATAGCTTTAATACGCTTATCGGGCAGGCAGAAAAAGCCATGAAGATTTCACTGGACAGCGTAAGCACCCAATCGACGAAGTATAATGCCTGGGCAATCGCCGGTATATGGCCGCAATACGAAATACCGTTGCAGGCAGGCCCGTTGAGATCCAGGACAATGACAAGGAACTGATGCAACTGCAATTTGACATGCAAAAAAAAGATGAACGAATCGCGCTGCTCGAAAGAGATCTCAGGGCAAAGGAAAATGCAGCAGCACAGCCGGGGCAGGCCGAGAAAACACAGGCAGGCATAGCCGCGGCGCAACTGGAGAAAGAAAAAGAAAGCCTTCAGAAAAATTTGAAAGAAGAAGAAATGCGCAACACCGGGCTGCTCGACCTGACCCGCTCATTAAAATCCGACAACGAGAAATTACTGGCGGAACTTAATAAATCGAAAAAAAATAATATTTCCGACGATGCTTCTGCGCAGACAGCAAGAAATAAAATCAATTCATTGCAGGACCAGATCGATGAGCTGAATGCAGCACTCAATTTTGCAAGCATCGATTGTAACCTGACCCGCGCCGACGCCCGAAAGATCATCTCTAATTCGCGGCAGAGAAAAGAGCTGCTGGCCGATGCCCTGCGATCATTACAGGACCTCTCCCGCTCGGGAAATACCGATGTACAGAAAAAAGCAAAAGAAAAACTAGCCGAATTAAATCAGATTGCGTCTACGGTGCGCGACTAGGGTTGCAGTCCCGGTAATATTTTTGTTTTTATGTACCCGATATAATTTTCCCGGGCCAGGAGTTTTGCAATAAGCTCGTCGTATTTTGCGCTGGCGCTGCCCGGATCTTCACGCAGGAAATATTCCCGGTCGCGGGAAACGTCTCCGCTTTTCAGATAATTCAGCAGATCCTCATGCCGGGTCAGGAATGATTCCGCACGCTGCAACTCGTAGCCCCAGAACTCCGCTTTATCAGCGTCATTTTCCGGGATAAACAATTCAACACGATAAAGAATGCTGTAAAATTCGACGAGAGAAGTGAACCTGGGTTTAACTCTTCTAAAAAACTCAATCTCGCTCGCCTCGTTTTGGAATGCAGCGCCGGGAAGAGCCCTTTCAACCTGCTGCCGGATATTTTCGCAGAAATGAAAACAATTTTCAATTTGTTTTCTGGGATCAGGATTTTTTTTCTCAATTTCTTCAATGCCTTTCACTAACTCTGTGTGCAGGTCGTGGAAGTAGTTGTTCATTACAGGGACGTTTAAAATTAGTTTTCAATCAGATCATTTTTCCATAAATTGATAAGGTTAAAACTAGTTTTCACGGAAGCAGCAAATATAGATATGGTACCGTATTTACGCAAAACTTTTAACGACGCTTTTACCAGGGAAAAATACGATGCTTTTTTAGCAGAACTTCATTCGCACTATCCCGGAACTATCGATTTCAGGATAGCAGAAACCCCTGTCTTTATTCCCAAACAATTCGGCGAAAAAATGCTGGAAGCCTGTGAAAACATTATCGACCTGGTTTGCGAGCCTTCGTTCAGAAAGCTTACCAGTGCAGCGATTCCGCCCGATGATAAAGTAGGGGGAACTTACGGTTACCCACATACGATAGCATTCGATTTTGGGATTTGCGAGAACGAGGACGGCAGCTTCCACCCCGCTCTTGTTGAGATGCAGGGCTTCCCAAGCCTGTACGGCTTCCAGGTTTATTATCCCGGCCTGCTCAGGAAATTCTTCACAATACCTGAAAATTATTCGCAATACCTGGGCGGCCTCGATGAAACCGGGTTTACCCGTCTTTTCAATAACACCCTGCTTGCCGGCCATAATCCCGAAAACGTAATATTACTGGAAATAAAGCCCCATGAACAAAAAACCAGGATAGATTTTTATTGCACCCGCGAATTGACGGGCATCGAACCGGTTTGCATCACCGAACTGATCCAGGAAGGGCGGCAGTTGTTTTACCTGAAAAACGGTGTTAAAACACGGATACTTCGTATATACAACCGCGTTATATTCGATGAGCTGCACTCCAGAAAGGACCTCGGCAACATTATCGATATCCGCCAGGATTTTGATGTGACCTGGGTGCCCCATCCCGACTGGTTCTATCGCATCAGCAAATATACCCTTCCCTTTATCCATCATCCCTGTGTTCCAAAGACCTATTTCCTCAACGAGGTGAAACAGGTTCCACCCGACCTCGAAAATTATGTATTAAAACCTTTGTTCTCTTTCGCCGGACAGGGAGTGATAATAGACGTAACCCTGCAGGACATTGAAAATGTAAAAGACCCGCACAACTGGATATTGCAGCGAAAGGTAAAATATGCCGATGTGATACAGACACCAACAAATGCCGCAAAAGCCGAGATCCGTATCATGTACCTATGGAAAGAAGGCGATCCCCGGCCACTGCCCACTATCAACCTGGCAAGGTTAAGCAAGGGTAAAATGATCGGCGTGCGCTACAATAAGAATAAAGACTGGGTAGGCGGCAGCGTGGCCTTCTTCGAAAAATAATTGGTCGGTAAACCTGTTCTATAAGGCGCCCAGAAATGTTCTTTCAAAGGAAAGCAGGAAACCACGGTCGGCCATCCGGTTCATATCACCTGATAATTGAAACCGGTATCCAAAATTCAGTTTGGCATTGCTGTTAAAGATCAGTTGCAGGGCCGGTGCGAAATCAACAAAATATTTCGATTTATCGGTGGCCCGCTGTCCCAGCAATTCCGCATAAATATTAAAATTGGTTTGCTTAAAACTGTTGTAGTGCAGCGGAAATATCAGGTACCCGGCCGACAAGGAATAATTGATGCCCTGGTATACATAATCCTGCGGGTTCACTTTCGGCCTTTTCGTCGTTACCAATAAGTAGGACCCGGTGGCCGACAACGCGAGTTTATTGAGTAGCTGAGTGGCTATCAACCCCGTCTGCACACCACTCTGATCTCCTTCCGGCGATAATTCATCATAGGTCAGCGGATTGCGGCTCTGCGACGCTTCTCCGAAAGCAGCCATCCTGAAATGCCTGTGCACGTCATCATTCGAATAAAACCGGTATTTCGCATATATCCTGCCCGATTCAAAACGTAAACGGCGGGAATACATATTCGAAAAACTTACCGCTCCATGAACCATCCAGTTTTTATTCAGCCCGAACATCAGTTCAGGACTGTATCGCTGCCCTGTTCTGCCGGACATTTTATCCCGGGCAAACCTGGCTGCAAGTTTTGCACTGATCGAATAGGTGGGCATATTGGATGCCGGTTCCGTAAAAACAAACAACTCCTGTGCGATCGCCACGTGCGTTAAAAGCATCCCTCCGAAAAGAAGGAACACTCTCCGCAAACCTCGTATGCTCATCCGGATTAATTTAGAACGATTACATGATAGACCCTGCTGTTGGCTGCAACCACTCCTTTGGGGCAGCATTCCTCCGCTTTTCCGGATTCGAGGCACTGATGGCCTCCGGCAGCCTCGTATTTTTTAAACGCCTTTGTGGTAAGAAATTTCTTATCGACCATGTTGAGCCTTTCCTCACCATCCAGCACGGTCTTATTATGTGTCTGAAGAATATGATATACTTTTCCGCCAATCTTCACATGTGCATTATTAGCTATGGGAATATGATTGAAATTTCCGGTAAGGCTTAAATCAGAAACAGAAAAACCCGCCTGTTCCACTGCATCTTTTAAAGCGTCCGGATCTACCGCTGCATCTTTCTTAAAGCGGATCAAAAACGACGAATTCTGAATATCAGCATCTACTTTTTCTATCGAAGGAATCTTCTCCAGCGATTTATAAATCGATTTCGTACACATGGCACAGGTTAGTCCCGCGGCTGTTAGCTTAGCAGATGAAAACTGTGCCTGCGTGCTGCAGGCAACTAATACAATAATTACAGGCAGAAATATATTTTTCATGTTTCTCACTGAACAAAAATACAACCTAATATTTAAAAATAATAGCCGAAAGAAAATCTCAAAATAACTGCATTCAGCCTAAAAATCAGCTATTTAGTTAACAAAGCTCCAGTAGATTCCCACCCTCACGTTTAATCCGGGATAAGGATAGTTGGGCGAAACGATATTATTGTTAGTGAATTTACCCCTGGAAACATCCAGTGTATTCAGGTTTTCCGCACGAACATAAATCGCCAGGCTCTTGATCCGCAAATGGACATAGGCAGCGGTTTCGGGGAATTTCAACTTTACTTCGGCAGTATCCTGGTAAACGAACTGACCCAGTAAAGGAGAATAAATATCAGCCTTATAAGTTGAATAATATCGCAGCTCGAGGCCGAAACTGATCAGCAGATTCTTAAATCCGAGCTTTCCATCATACCCGATCTGGTTGCGCGTCAGCAGCGCAGGCAGATGAAGGGGAGCATTTGCCGAAACTTTTTGCAGCACAACGGTTGTTTTCCAGTTCCATCCTTTCTTTCCAATATTAAACTGTTTATAAGCCGATAGCTGGAGAATATTGAATAGCGTAGCGTACTGTTCCGGCTGAAGGAACGACTTATAATAAGTATAATTGCTTAGCAACGAATAATTGCCGGTAAGTTTTAATTGCAGGCGCGGGATATCAATTAACCCGGATACCATCGTGTTATTTTCCTTATTAAAATCTTTCGCTGCCGCCGAAACAAGATAAAAACTGCTGGTTCGATTGAAAACAAAGGATGGCGTACGGTTGGCGTTCTCAAATTCCAGTTGCAGGTAGCCGATATTTTTGCTGATCAGTCTTCGCAGGCTGAGCCCGGCGTTATAATCGCCGGCATTCATACCGTTGACATAAAAGTTTCCGTTGGCTTCGATATCCCATTTCCTGTTGCGCGTTTTGTTCCGGTATTCCCCATGAACAAAGAAATTGTAAAACCGTTTCGTAACGGCGCCCGAATCAAAGCTGCCTGTCAGGTTCTGCAAAGTAGCGCCCGCTTTAAAAAACTGCTGCGAATTTTTTGCATCGGGAAACTGGTATATCGAAAAATCATTTACCAGTTCCTTCCAGTAATCCTGGATAAACTGTACGGAAGGTGAGTCTACCTGGAGATCATAATTTTTTTCGTAATAACCGGGGCTGGGGTTATTATCGATAAAACGATATTTATACGTTCGGTAGTCGATCGTATGTTCCGCGCGCAGGCGTGCATAGAACAATGGAATTACAGACGAATCGGTGACGATAGAATCTTTCTGGCCCACTATGTCAAATTGCTGCCTGAGCAGGTAACTGGCGTTGGTATATTTCGTACCCGTGGCAATATCGCTGGAAAAGAAATTCCGGCTGGCAAAAGCATTCGCACCCAATTGTGTAGGGATCGTATTTCTCATGTCAAAGCTCACACTGTCAAGATAATTCAGATCCGTTCTTATACCGCCATTATCACCCGACTGTAATTTATTGCCCACAACGACGATGAAATTCTGGTAGCGCTTATTCTTCGACTGGTACCAGGAGCCGAAGCGGTAATTATTGTGATTGGTATTCTGGTTCTGGAAAAAGCCGGGCGAATTGATTAACCGGTATTCGAAAGAAGCGTTCCAGTTGGGCCGGATGTTTTGCGTATGCTGAAAACGGATGATCTGTTCCGATTGCCCGCCCAGTTGATAATTCAATTCGGAATAGGGACGCGTTGTGTTAAAAAAACGCGTGTCGTAATCATAAAAATTATATACGTCATACGCATGGAACCCATTGTCCCAGCCAGCTTTCATCATCGGATGAAAAAGCATGCTATGAGTGGGGTTACCAACATTGCCCAGGTTGAAATCTGTCCAGGGCAAAGGGAATCTTTTTGTAAAATCAGATAAGGAAGAATCGAATTTCTTCATCCGGCTCGAATCGAGATAGCGGAAGGTGATAGTGATGGAATCGGCAAACGGGTCGCGGTGCTGCAGGCTATCCCCCTTGCCACCACCTCCTCCCCCGCCACCCGGCCGCGGTATTCTGTTCATGAGACCCCGCTGAGCGTTGGCCATAGTGGAAATCCCCGCAAATACGAGGAAGAAAGAAATAATATAAATGCAGCCCTTTCGCATCAGGTGTTTACAGTTTGGCAATCAATTTGGTGAAAACAGAAGTAAGCAGCGGTTCGGCCGCTTTAGCTGCAACAAGCACTTCTTCATGAGTGATCGCTTCAACTTCATTATTTTCGTGAATACCCATATCCGTTATAACGCTTATGGCAAAAACAGGCAGTCCCATATGCGCCGCAACAATCGATTCCTGCACCGTGCTCATGCCTACCGCATCGGCGCCCAATATCCTGATCATTTTATATTCAGCGGGCGTTTCAAATGTAGGCCCGGTCACCCCAAAATAAACGCCCTCCCGCAATGGAATACCGAGCTCGGCGGCCGCCGCCTTTGCTTTTCGGATTAACTCTTTACTATAAGGCACGCTCATATCCGGAAACCTGGGCCCTAATGTTTCTTCATTTTTTCCCAGCAACGGGTTTGCGACCGACATGCTGATATGGTCGGTGATGATCATGAGGTCGCCTACCCTAAAAGAAGTGTTCACCCCGCCTGCCGCATTCGACAATAACAGGGTTTCAATACCCAGCATTTTCATCACCCGTATGGGATAAACGACATCCGACGGAGCATATCCTTCATAATAGTGAAACCGGCCGGCCATGGCAATGATCTTTTTTCCGCTCAGTTCACCAAAAACCATTTTTCCATCATGTCCCTCGACCGTGGAAACCGGAAAATGCGGGATGTCGTGATAGCTGATGGCCAGCTCTGTTTTGATCTCACCCAGGAAATTTCCCAGGCCGCTGCCCAGCACAATACCTGCCACAGGGTTGCCGGAATATTTTTCTCTGATGAAAGCCACTGTTTCCTGCAGCTTATTGACAAGTGAAGACATATTCTGCAAATATAGCAGCAAACATGAGCAGGCCAATCACATTTCATCCCTCAAAATCTATGTTAAAAATTCTTGTTACGAACAATCGTTAACTTAGCGCCTTATGCCTAACCTCGAAACAAAACAACTACAGGTCAGTTCTGAAATTGGCCGGTTACGACGATTACTGGTACACAGCCCGGACAGCGGTCTTGGCAGAGTGGTACCCTCAAAAGCACAGGACTGGTTATTTGAAGATATTGTTCATCTCGACACCATCCGCAAAAAAGAATACGACTATTATACCAAGATCCTCCTTTATTTTCTTGATCCGCTAAAAATAAAGGGCAGGCTTAACACTATCGATGCCCCGCTAAACAACAGGAATTTTTACAAACCCGGGCACGACGATTTTTACCGTTCTGAAAATGTAGTGGAAATCCAATGGCTGCTCGCAGATATACTCGAAGACCATGAAATCAAGATAAAGCTCGTGGCATCGATCTGTGCGATAGAAAACTGCTCGTACGAAACACAACAGAAACTGCAGGCTTTTTCGTCCAGGGACCTGGCCCGTACATTCATCACCGGCTCCTTTGACGACGACCACATGCTCTTTCCTCCTATTCCAAATTTTATTTTCACGCGCGATATCGGGATAGTGATCAATAAATACATTTTACTGAATAAGCCCGCCCGCAAGGCCCGCATCCGCGAGGCCCTGCTGATGAAATATATTTTCTTCAACCATCCTCTGTTTAAAGACTACCAGAAAAATATTATCGAACTCCCGGATACATTTCGCCACTTCCTGCTTCCTAAGGATGCTGACGATAAAAAAGTAACGCTGGAAGGCGGAGACGTAATGGTGGTTACCAAAGACCATCTGCTGATTGGCGTGAGCGAGCGCACTTCGATGGAAGCCGCCCACCAGGCCATCAACATCCTGTTCGAAAAAAACGTGGTAAAGAAAATTACGATCATACGCATACCCCGCAAGCGCGACTATATGCACATCGATACGGTGTTTACGCAGGTCAGGAAAAATGTCTGGGTGATGCTTGGCATTTTTTCAAAAAAATCGATCAAGCATGAAGACGCCGATGCAGTGCAAAAAATACTGGAAGGAAATGTAAAGAAAGAAGAACGGCTAAAGATCATTCAATTCAGAAAAAAAGATATCGAGAGCCCTAAATATTTCGATAATCTCGAAGACCTGCTGGCGGATATCAGCGAAAACGACCTCGGTTGCAAAGAGAAGGTGCGTTTTATTTATTCCGGTAACAACGAGTTTCCCTTCGACGCACGTGAACAGTGGACCGATTCCTGCAACCTGCTCGCGCTCAAAGAAGGCGTAGTGCTCGGCTACGACAGGAACGATAAAACGATTGACGCGTTCAAAGAAAACGGCTTCCGGATTATCGAGGCCGAAGAATTGATCAGGAACCTGGAAAACGGTCTCACCGATGTGGATCAACTCGAAAATACCGTCATCTTAATGCCCTCGGCGGAACTATCCCGTGCAAGAGGAGGTTTTCATTGTATGAGTATGCCGCTGCTGAGAGACGAATTGTGAAGAGCTATCAGCTATTAGCCTTCAGGTGTTAGAAAAAGGCAGTATGCAGAAGAAAGAATACAAAATATTACGCCACACCCTATGCTGTAACTCGAACCTTACAACCTGCAACACTAAAACCTGACTACTGAAACCTGATTGCTAAAGCTAAATACTTTTTGTTATGCAAACCACGTCACACATATTAATGATCAAGCCGGTCAACTTTAGCTTTAATGCCGAAACAGCGGTTAATAATGCTTTCCAGGTTAAAGCCCAGGATGAAAAAGCTGCGCAGGAAAAAGCAGCAGCGGAGTTTGATGGCATGGTGACGCAATTGAAGAAACATCGCATAAACGTTACTGTTATACAGGATACCCCCATTCCTTACACACCTGATTCCATTTTTCCCAATAACTGGATCTCGTTTCACCAGGGCACAATTTGCCTGTACCCTATGTTTGCTGTTAATAGAAGAAACGAACGAAAACCAGCTTTGATCAACCAACTGACAGAGACACTCCATATAAAAAATATTATTGACCTTACCCATTATGAAAGAGAGCACCTGTTCCTGGAAGGAACCGGAAGTATGGTATTAGACAGAGACGCAAAGGTCGCCTATGCCTGCTTATCACCACGAACTAACATTGCTGTTATGGAAGACTTCTGCAAGTCAATGTTATATACGCCTATTGTATTTGACGCTTTTGATGGTAATCATAAACCTATATATCACACCAATGTAATGATGTGTGTGGCAGATAGATACGTGGTTATATGTCTTGATAGTATTACCAACAGCGAACAAAAAGAAAAGGTGATTGCCACCATCAATAAATCCGATAAAAAAATAGTGGCTATTACATTACAACAAATGAATCACTTTGCAGGCAATATGCTGCAGGTGCAAAATGAAGAAGGCGAAAAATTCCTTGTAATGTCTTCACAAGCATATCAATCATTAAGCGAAGAGCAGATTAAAACGCTCGAAACATATAATCCTATCATTCATTCTTCTTTAAATACTATTGAAACTAATGGTGGCGGAAGTGCGAGATGCATGATGGCGGAGGTGTTTTGATAACAGACTTTTGCCCGTCCTAATAAAGAGGTTTTTCCTATACTATATTTTCAATCACAATAGCGCTCGCACCTCCCCCACCGTTGCAAATGCCCGCTGCACCATACTTTGCATTATTAGCTTTGAGTACATTAATAAGCGTTACTACAATTCGTGCACCACTGGCACCCAACGGATGACCGATAGATACTGCACCTCCATGCACGTTCACTTTTGAAGGATCAAGCTGCATACGTTTTGTATTTTCTATTCCCACCACTGCAAAAGCTTCATTGAGTTCCCAATAGTTTATATCACTCATTTGCAAACCTGCTTTGGCAACTGCCTTAGGCACAGCTATTGACGGAGTAGTAGTAAACCATTCCGGCGCCTGTTCCGCATCTGCATAAGAAAGTACTTTAGCAAGAGGTTTTAATCCCAATGCTTCCGCTTTTTCCTTACTCATCAATATAAGCGCAGCAGCGCCATCATTCATCGTTGATGCGTTAGCGGCAGTTACCGTTCCATCTTTCTGAAACGCCGGGCTTAAGCCAGCTATCTTATCAAACTTTACATTATAAGGTTCTTCATCTTTTGAAAATACAATGGTTTCTCCTTTACGCTGAGGAATTTCTACCGGAACAATTTCGTTTGCAAACAATCCCTTTTCCCATGCAGCCTGGCTGCGTTTATAACTGGATATAGCAAATTCATCCTGTTGCTCACGGGATATACCACATTCACTCGCGCAGAGTTCCGCGGCATTGCCCATTGCTTTACCATCGTACACGTCTGTTAATCCATCTTTAGCCAATCCATCTATGAGCGCTGTGTTTCCATACTTATTTCCCCACCGCAACGATTCCGCATAAAATGGTACCCTGCTCATACTTTCCATTCCACCTGCTACTACCACATCCACATCTCCAAGCATAATATTTTGTGCTCCTATAGCAATTGATTTCATACCGCTGGCACATACCTTATTAATGGTAGTGCAGCTTACACTGTCAGGTAAGCCTGCAAACTTTGCTGCCTGCCTTGCCGGAGCCTGGCCAAGATTTGCCTGTATTACACAACCCATCAATACATCCTGCACCTGATCAGGAGACACACGGGATTTATCCAAAGCCCCTTTAATGGCTATTGCGCCTAACCTCGTTGCCGAAATATCTTTCAGGCTTCCACCAAAACTACCAATGGGTGTACGTACGGCTGCCACTATTACAACTTCTTTCATAGTATGATTTCATTATGTAAACAATGTGCAAAGGTAACTAATGCGCTATCAATGTTGTTGACTTAAGAGATTTCCTATGTTTACCTGATCAGATAAGTTCTTGATTGCCTCAAGCCGGTCCCGCCAACTGGCGGGATATCCGAAACGCCACTGCTTTTTGGTTTGAGAAGATCTATCAGTTTTATATCGCGGCTCACCAATCCCTTTACTCATCTGTAGTACAAAGCTCACGCAAAAAAAGGTGGCTTATTCGGATACTGGTGTCAGTGCGAAGATAACTGCTCGGGTTACTACAGTATTTAAGGTTTATAAGACCTTATTAGTTTAAGTCAAATACATTGAACGTTTATCGTTTCACCAGACCATAGTCTTCCTCTATTCTCCATCGGGCAAATAAAAATCAAATGGTTTATCTCTGTTAGCTTCTAATGTTCCGTTCTTTAATTCTAATGGCGCCACCTGGATAGTAGTGCGGTGGTTGGTATAAAAC
>JBGAJL010000090.1:0-18731 GCA_044224935.1 Flavitalea sp. | reverse complement strand
CAATTTATACGGAAGAAATTTCCGTGTAATGCTGCAGGCCGACAGTTCGTACAGAAGCTCCCTGTCGGGTATCGAAAAATTTTATGTCCGCAACAGCCAGGGAAATATGATCCCGCTCGGATCACTAATCGCTACAAAAGTTATTGAAGCGCCTGCGGTGATCTCGCATTATAATATCTACCGTTCCGTGGAGATAAACGGATCGCCCAAACCGGGATTCAGCAGCGGGCAGGCAATCGAAGCATTGAAAGAAGTGGCCAAAACGCTGCCGGCGGGTTATGGCTACGAATTTTCCGGAATGAGCCGGGAAGAAATTGCAGCAGGGAATCAGCAAACAGTAATTTTTGCGATATCGCTGGTGTTCGTGTTTTTATTTCTTGCGGCATTATATGAGAGCTGGTCGGTGCCTTTTTCCGTATTATTCGCCGTTCCTATCGGTGCATTCGGATCGATATTGACGCTCACATTTATTCCTGCATTATCCAATAATATCTATGCGCAGATCGGATTGATTACGCTGATCGGCCTTGCAGCGAAGAATGCGATCCTGATCGTTGAATTTGCCAAAGAGCGCGTGGACCGCGGAACGGATATTGTGCATGCTACCCTGCAGGCGGTACAACTTCGTTTGCGCCCCATCGTTATGACATCGATGGCGTTTATTCTTGGTGTGCTGCCGCTGGCATTTGCTACGGGCGCAGCGGCCGAGTCGCGCAGAACGATCGGCTGGACAGTATTTGGCGGCATGATTGCTGCCACCACGCTGGCCATCTTCGTTGTTCCTGTATTGTTTGTGCTTATTACTAAATTCTCTTACCGGAGAAAGATGAAGGCGATAGAAAAACTGAATGCAGAACAGGGAGCGGTAGATAAAACAATTGCCGAATCCAATACGTAATGCGCAGAGAAGCTTCACAAACTATTCGTCTTGCCGTTCCGATCATTATAGGCGAACTGGCACAGATGGCGTTGCACCTCACCGATTCGGTGATGGTGGGCGAGATCAGCTATAAACAGCTTGCTGCCACGGCGCTGGTGCTGAACGCCATGAATATCCCGTTCGTATTCGGGATCGGCATGACTATTTCCGTTTCGCAACTGGTGTCGATGGCCCATGGAAGAAATGATACCGGAAAAGTTTCTCATTATTTCTTCAATGGATTTATTTTATGCAGTGCCACGGCGATAATCATTTCGCTGGCAATGGTGTTCGGAAGAAATGTAGTGTTTCATCTTGACCAGGATCCCGAAGTAGCAGCGCTTGCAGCTCCTTTCCTGAAGCTGATCGGACTGTCGATCATCCCCATGCTGATGTTTATGACGCTGAAACAATTCACCGACGGATTGGAATTTACCAAAACGGCAATGTTGCTTTCACTGTGCGCCATTCCTGTGAACATATTCCTTAACTGGACGCTGATTTATGGGCATTTCGGGTTTCCGCGTATGGAGCTGATGGGTTCCGGTTACGCCACGCTTACGACCCGGACACTGATTTTTATTGTGCTTGCCATTGTTGTGCTGAGGCATAAAACCTTTAAGCCTTACGTGATGCTCAGGCGCACGCAATGGAAACTGAGCCTTACCACTATGCGTGAATTATTGCGCATCGGCATTCCCAGCAGCCTGCAGATAGGCATGGAAGCGGCTGCCTTCGCAGTTTCGGGGATAATCATAGGAACGCTCGGTGCGGTGCCCCAGGCCGCGCACCAGATCGCTTTAAGCTGCGCATCATTTGCCTATATGGTATCGATGGGCCTTGCACAGGCGGGATCCATCAGGGTGAGCAACGCCTATGGCACGGGCAGCTGGAAGCGGATCTCCCTGATCGGCAAAAGCACTTTGCTCACGGCGCTGTCGTATGGAATATTCTGTGCAATACTGTTTATCTCCATACGCAATATTTTGCCGAAGGCGTTCAACGAATATCCATCGGTGATAGAAACCGCGGCCGTGTTGCTTTTATTTGCTGCATTCTTCCAGATCTCAGATGCCACCCAGGCTATTGGTGCCGGATTGCTCAGGGGAATTAAAGACGTGCGTGTGCCAACGGTGCTGATAGCGATTGCTTATTGGGTGGTGGGCCTTCCTTCGGGATATTTATTTGCATTTCATCTGAACATGGGCGCCAGCGGAATATGGCTGGGCCTTACACTGGGGTTAACGATGTCATCACTATTCCTGGTGTTCCGTTTTCTGAAAATGTCGAAGAAAAATTTACTTCCGCTGTAAGCTTCTTTTGTATTGATAAGGGCTCTGATTGATCTGGTCCTTAAATACCTTGCAGAAATGTGAGCTGGATTTATATCCGCACAGATCCGATATTTCCGAAATGGATTTATCCGATTGAATTAATAAGGTGCAGGCGTGGGATATCCGCTGATCGAGCAAATACTGCGAGAAGCTTTTTTTAGTCCGGTTGCGAAAGAAGCGACAGAAGGATTGCTCCGTCATACAGGCAATTTCGGCTACCTGTTTCAGTGATATCTGGCTCTGAAGATTCTGTTTGATGAATTTAATTACCTTGATCAGCCGGTCGGAATATTGCGAATCGGGATCTTCCAGTTGCTTGTTGATGATGAACGATTTGTCGTCTGTTACGGAGATCATGTGCATGATCTGCAATAGTCCCTCTATCTTTTCAAAACCGGTTTTCGTAGAAAGGATCAATAGTTTTTTTGCGATAAGCTCCCTTGTTTCCCCGAATATTTTTATTCCCCTCGCTGCCTGCCGGATCACTTCCCGGATACTGCTGAATTCCTTTACCGATTCAAACACTTCCCTGAATGAATTCGGGTTAAAATAAGCAATAGCGGATTTGGAAGAGAGATTGGTGTTCTTTTTATAGAAGGCTTCATCGCTAAGCCAGATATGAGGTACATTGGAACCCACCAGCACCATATCACCGGCTTCAAAAGGTTCTACGGTGTCGCCTATAATCCGGGTGCCGTATCCTTCGATAATATAATTGAGCTCGAGCTCCGGATGGGCGTGGAAAACGGGCTGGGAATAATAGGGACTCTGTAGAAACTGGTGATGGCGTAATTCGATGCAAAGATCTTCATTGGTAAGCGGCGTAATTTCTGTATGCAGCAATCTCATATCTAAGTCATTTATGCGGCGGGTCTGCCAAGTTACGATAAAACGGTAAATAATCACAGGCAGGACGGCTTCGTTTTTGACGGCAGATGCTATTTGCGCGCGCAAAGGCCTGAAATGCAACACGGAGCTAAGAGCAGATGAAAAAATGCTAAGATTATGATATTTTGAAAATGGCCAATCTTTTATTTTTATAATCGATGGAAAACGAAAAAGAATTACGCAGCCAGCAATGGTTCGGACGAAAAGGAAAAGACGGGTTTATCTACCGCGCGTGGATGCGGAATCAGGGTATTCCTTCTCATGAATTTAAGGGCAAGCCCGTAATAGGCATCTGCAACACCTGGTCGGAGCTTACGCCGTGCAATGCGCATTTTCGTGAACTGGCTGAATCCGTTAAACGCGGTGTGCTTGAAGCGGGTGGCTTTCCGCTGGAATTTCCTGTAATGTCGCTGGGCGAAACGCTGATAAAGCCCACTGCCATGCTTTTCCGCAACCTGGTGAGTATGGACGTGGAAGAATCGATCCGCGCCAACCCGCTCGACGGGGTGGTATTGCTCTGCGGTTGCGACAAAACAACGCCCTCGCTGGTTATGGGCGCCTGCAGCGTGAACATTCCGTCCATCGTCGTTTCGGGCGGTCCCATGCTCACGGGTAAATATGCCAATAAGAATATCGGCACCAGCGATATCTGGCGCTTTTTCGAGCATGTGCGCTCGGGCATCATGTCGGAAGAAGAATTTAATCTTGCAGAAGTGGGCCTCTGCCGCAGCAGTGGGCATTGTGCGGTTATGGGAACGGCCTCATCAATGGCATGCATGGTCGAATCGCTTGGGCTTTCGCTGCCCGGAAATGCCGCCATACCCGCCGTAGATGCCAACCGGAAAGTGCTGGCACAGCTATCGGGCGCGCGCATCGTGCAGATGGTAAAAGAGAACCTGAAACCGTCGGATATTCTTACACGCGAAGCTTTTGAAAATTCGATAAAGGTCAATGCTGCCATCGGCGGCTCTACGAATTTTATTATTCACTTGCTGGCCATAGCGGGCAGGATCGGGGTGCCGCTTGATCTTAATGATTTCGACCGGTTGTCGGCAGATATTCCCCTTATCACTAATCTTCAGCCATCGGGGTTGTATTTCATGGAGGACCTGTACTATGCAGGCGGATTACCTGCGGTAATGAAGGAGCTCAAATCCCATCTGCATGAAAATTGTATCACCGTAAATGGAAGAACGATCGGAGAAAATCTGGAAATGGCCCGGGGCACCAATACGGACGTAATCGCAGAATTAGAAATGCCGTTCAAGGCTGAATCGGGAATCGTCGTATTACGGGGAAATTTATGTGAAAACGGGGCGGTACTAAAGCCCAATGCCGCCAGCGAACATCTGAAAATACATACCGGCAAAGCCGTCGTTTTTGAAAATATCGAAGATTATAAACAACGTATCGACGACCCCGCACTTGAAGTGGATGAAACCAGCGTGCTGGTCCTGAAAAATGTCGGGCCGAAAGGCTATCCCGGGATGCCCGAAGTAGGCAACATGGGGCTTCCGATGAAATTGCTGGAAAAAGGCGTCACCGACATGGTGCGTATTTCCGACGGGCGCATGAGCGGCACCGGTTTCGGTACCGTGGTATTGCATGTTTCGCCCGAAGCTGCTGCCGGCGGCAATTTCGCATTGGTGCAAACAGGTGACATCATTGAGCTGAATGTTCCTGCCCGCACGCTCAACTTTAAGGTTTCAGCAGCTGAGCTGGCGTTGCGCAGACAACAATATAAGATCCAGAAGCCGCCCGTTACCCGCGGATATGCCTGGATGTATACACAACATGTGGAGCAGGCCGACCAGGGCGCCGACTTCGATTTTTTAAAAGGAGGTTCAGGAAGTAACGTTACAAGAGACTCACATTGATTAATTTTAGCCATGCTTGCATTTCAAAATAAAGTTGCGATTGTTACCGGCGCAGGCCAGGGAATTGGTTTTGAGATATGCCGCCAGCTCGCGTCAGAGGGCGCTTCCGTAGTGTTGAACGATATCGATAAAGCGCTGGCCGAGCAGGCAGCGGAATCGATCCGCAATGAAAACGGAAGTTGCATAGCGCTTCATGGCGATTCTGCCGATCTCGCATTCATTGATCAGATGGTTCATACGGCCGTTGAGCAATTCGGCAAACTGGATATCGCGATAGCCAATGCAGGCATCACCCTGTTTGGCGAATTCCTAGATTATTCCCCCGAATCTTTTTTTAAAGTGCTGAAGGTAAACCTGGGAGGGTCTTTTTTCCTGGCACAGCGCGCCGCGAGGCAAATGATCGTGCAGCAAAAGGGAGGAGCTATTTTACTTACTTCTTCTGTTACCGGCCACCAGGCGCATAAAAACCTTGCAGCCTATGGCATGACAAAAGCCGCCCTGGAAATGCTGGCCAAAAACCTGGTGATAGAGCTGTCCGGTTACAGGATCAGGGTGAATGCCATTGCTCCGGGCGCCACCTTAACGGAAAGAACCCTCGATGACCCCACTTATGAAAATATCTGGTCCGGCATAACGCCGATGGGAAGACCCGCAACTACCCTCGATATTGCCAATACGGCATTGTTCCTGGTCTCCGATAAGGCGGCCCATATCACCGGCCAGAGCCTTGTGGTCGACGGGGGCTGGACCTCCATCAGCCCTTCGCCCATTTAGCGCATGGCACAAGTTTTTTGGTTCTGAATGCATGGCACT
The DNA here is from genome assembly GCA_044224935.1 of Flavitalea sp. Taxonomy (GTDB): domain Bacteria; phylum Bacteroidota; class Bacteroidia; order Chitinophagales; family Chitinophagaceae; genus Flavitalea. The sequence continues at coordinate 12,900 of JBGAJL010000090.1, read as the reverse complement.
CACTACCTATAAGCATAAGCGCTCTTTCGATAAAACTCCTGAACCCACCGGCGGTAAAGCAAAGGACGGCGAATTGCGGTTCGTTGTCCAGAAACATGATGCAACAAGACTGCACTACGATTTTCGTTTGGAAATGGGCGGCGTCTTAAAAAGCTGGGCTGTTCCGAAAGGGCCCTCCCTCGATCCAACGGTGCGCCGCCTGGCAATGGAGGTGGAAGATCATCCGTATGATTATCGCAATTTTGAAGGCATCATCCCGGAAGGCAATTATGGAGCGGGAACGGTTATCGTTTGGGATGAAGGAACATATACGCCGATAGAAAATATCCGTGGAAAAAAAGACCAGGAAAAATATTTACTGAAGCAACTGAAAGAGGGCTCGCTCAAATTTGTTTTGCATGGGAAAAAATTAAGAGGAGAATTTGCGCTCGTAAAAACAAAAGGGATGGGGGAAAATTCATGGCTGCTGATCAAGCACCGGGATAAATATGCCTCTGACAAGGATATTACAGAAAAAGATAAATCAGTCCAGTCGGGAAAATCAATCGATAAGGTGGCTGCAACCAGTAAAAATACCTGGAAGAGCAATAAGCCCGCTGTAAAAAAATCACCTCCGAAAGCAATTTCAAAAAAATCTGTCCCGGTAAAAAAAAAGAAAAACCCGGATCTGAGTGATGCGCCTGAAACGCCGTTCCCAAAAACCATTTCCCCGATGCTGGCTACTTTGGTAGACAAGCCTTTCGATCGCGAAGGCTGGCTGTATGAAATAAAATGGGACGGGTATCGCGCTATTTCTCTGTGCAACAGGAACGAGGTGAATATTATCTCGCGCAATAATAAATCGTTCGATGATAAATTCTACCCGGTGCATGAAGCCCTGAAGCGATGGGGAATTTATGGAGTGGTGGATGGAGAGATTGCCGTGCTGAACGAAAAGGGAATATCTGATTTCGGCTCATTGCAAAACTGGAGAAGCGAGGCCGATGGTGAACTGATCTATTACGTGTTTGACCTGCTCTGGCTCGACGGGCATGATTTAACAGAACTGCCGCTTACCCGCCGGCGCGAATTGTTGCAGCAGAATCTGCCCGCAGAAACAGACGTAATCAGGATGAGCGAAAATTTCGACGTGCCGGCTGCTGAATTTCTTGAAGCGGCCCATAAAATGGGCCTCGAAGGCATTATTGCCAAAAAGGCCGACAGCACTTACCAAGTGGGCGAACGCACACGCGACTGGCTGAAAATAAAAGCGAATAAACGACAGGAAGTGGTGATCGGCGGATTCACTCAAAACGAAGGCTCATCCAAAACATTCAGCGCGCTGCTTGCGGGCGTATATGCGAAGGGCGTACTTGAATATATCGGCAAGATAGGAACAGGGTTTTCAAATAAGACGCAGAAAGAACTGATGGAAAAATTCAGGCCGCTGATCACGAAAAAAATTCCTTTTTCATATGAGCCGGATGTGAGTAAGCCCTCCCGGTTCAGGCCCAACCCTCCGAATGCAACAGCAACATGGTTAGATCCTAAATTAGTGTGCGAGGTCAGCTATGCGGAAATCACATCAGATGGCCTGATGCGGCACCCTTCTTTCGAAGGGCTTCGCGAAGATAAAAATGCAAAAGACGTTATGAAAGAAACTCCCATCAAAACAAAAGACGCCGTGAACGGATCCGGTGGATCGACTGCAAAAGCGCCTGTCGCAGAGAAGACAAATGTGAAAAAGTCTGCAGCAAAAAAATCTACAGCAAAAAAAACGGTTGCCGAAACCATACTTAAGCCCGTTAAAGCAGGAGATCGGAAAACATTGCTGAACCCCACAGAGGAAACGCAGGTTAAAAAGATAAACGGGCACGAATTGAAGTTCAGCCACCTCAGCAAAATCTTCTGGCCCAAAGAAAAATTCACTAAAAGAGACCTGTTGAATTATTATTACCAGGTGGCCCCATATATTATTCCTTATCTGAAAGACCGCCCTCAATCGCTTAACCGATTTCCCAATGGCATTAATGGGCCGAGCTTTTACCAGAAAGATGTAACCGGCAAAGCACCCGACTGGATAGGTAAATTTCCTTACACCACCAGTGAAGGTGAGCATAAAAATTATATGACCTGCAATAAAGATGCGGACCTGCTGTATATGGTTAATCTGGGTTGTATTGAAATGCATCCCTGGAACAGTACCATCCACACACCCGATAATCCCGACTGGTGCCTTATCGATCTTGATCCCAGCGAAAAAAATACATTCGAACAGGTGATTCAGGTGGCCCAGATGACCAAGGTCGTGCTCGACGAAATAGGGGTGGAAGGATATTGTAAAACCTCGGGCTCCACGGGCATGCACATTTATATTCCATTGCTGCCCAAATATTCTTATGATGAATGCCAATTGCTTGGAAGATGGATCGCAACTCAGGTGAATGAACGTCTTCCCGATATCACCAGTCTCGAGCGCATCGTAAAAGCGAGAAAAAATAAATTGTACGTCGATTTCTTACAGAACCGGCCCGGAGCGACGCTGGCCGCGCCTTATTCGGCCCGTCCAAAACCCGGCGGCACCGTTTCGATGCCCCTGCATTGGGAAGAAGTGAAGAAAGGTCTGCAGTTGAAACAGTTCACCATAAAAAATTCGGTTGACCGTATCCGCCGTGAAGGTGATATTTTTAAACCGGTACTGGGAAAAGGAACTGATCTGATTAAGGTATTAAAGAAAATATCCTGACTGAAGTTTACGACAAGCAAAAATACCTTTTGAACTAAAAGCGCTGCCGGTCATTCGTAATTGTACTCGATCCTTCCCAGTAATTGTTTTTTCTTATTAAAAGCGGTTTCTTTTATTTTGAGCCCGTCGCGGTATTCATAATACCATTTCTGATAATCACTGCTTCCTTCGGGTACTACCATCATTGTTTTCAGACTGCCATCCTCATTATACTCGAATAGGTATGCGGGTAATAATCGCTTCGCCCTGATATTATAGCTTACCACATCCGTGAGCCGGTTCTGGTCGTCGTAATAATAATAAAAGGACGGTAACCTGGTTCCCTTTCTTATACTGTTTTCTTCCACTACGTTACTCTTTTCATCCAAAACAAATTTTATAAAAGTGGTGTCGCTATTATCCTTTATCCGCATCATTGATACGGGCCTGCCGTTTTCGAATGCCCACAGATGAATTTCTTTTTCGGTTCGCGCACCGGGTGAGACGGATAGGTTTATAAGTTTTGAGAGCTCGTTCTTGTTATTGTAGAAGTAATTCGTTGTGCTTCCGGAGCCATCTGTGGTATCGTGCGAACTGGTGAGGAGTCCTGTCCTGTCGAAATTACTGGTCAGTTCCGATGAGCCCGCGAGCGCCGAGCTCAGGCGCGTGGTAATTTTCGTAAAATTATTATCGATTTGCTGGCTGCCGGAGAACTTCTCGGTGGGTTGTCCATCGCTTTCAAAGCTGCTCAGTTTCACTGCATGCACTTTTTTCTCCCGGTATTTTTGTATCTGCCGGCTGGCCTGCTGAGAAACGATTATGTCTTTATAATAATACTGGGCTGCGGCCCGGGAAACAATTAAAATACAGACCAGGATGGTTAAAATCGGCTTCATAATGATGACGGCTGTTAATCCTCACTGCGAATATCTTTCTTTTTTCCCGTAGCAGATGCGTGTATTTTTCTGCTAATTTTATAGTATAAGCCAAAACTTCAAATGCTGATCCATAAAACAGGTATTCTGCTTGCATTGCTGCTTTTTTGTTATTATGTGAAAGGGGAATCCAATATCGATTCACTTTTAAACCTGCTGGATCATTCCCTTGCGAATAAAGGATACTATCAGAAAAAGAAGGATCAGAAGATCGATCTGCTAAAAAGCAGGCTGAAGGGCAAAACGGGTAAGGAGCTCTTCGAGCTGAACAAGCTCATCATCAACGAATACCAGTTCTATATCAGCGATTCAGCCTTTGAATATATCGACCATAACAGAATCATTGCAGACAACAATGATAATCCCGCCTGGAAATACGAAACCCGGATCCAGCATGCCCGCCTGCTTTCTTCGGTAGGTATATTCAACGAGTCCCAGAAGTTGCTGGACTCGATCCCTGTTGGCCAGTTAAACGATAGCCTGAAACTGTTGTACTTCACGGCAAAAGAGGAACTGTATGTTCATTTGCTGGATTTTATAGACGATGAGCACTTCAGGAGCATTTATAATGCACAGTTGATGCAGTGCAGGGATTCGGGGTTGATATACATGTCGCCTAACTCGGCGGAATTTTATTTCTGGAAATTCAAAGAGTTTTATGTTAAGAGAGAATACGGCAATGCCAAAAATGCATTGGAATCCTGCCTTCAGCTGGTGAATCCTGAAAACCATATTTATGCCGGCGCCCAGTTTTGCATGTCATTATTCTATAATGAATTCAATGGCGGCCATGAAAGAGATGAAAAGATTAAATACATGGTGCTGGCGGCTATCACCGATATACAAAGCGCCACGATGGAAAACCTGGCGCTGACGGTGCTTTCAAATACATTGTTTGTCACAGGCGATATCCAAAGAGCCTATAAGTACACACATTTTGCATTGGATGATGCAAATTTTTATAATGCCCGCTACAGAAACCTCCAGATTGGCAAAATGCTACCGATTATTGAAAAGGCCTACCAGGAGGAAAGTCTAAAACAAAAGAACAGGATGAAAACGGCCCTGGCGATCATCAGTTGTCTTTTAGCCGGTCTCCTGGTTACCGTTTTCCTGATCCGCAAACAGATGATCTCGCTCGCAAAAGCCAGGAAAAGGCTTGATATAATGAACGAAGATCTGACGCGTGTCAACCAGCAACTGAATAATATCAATGCCGAGCTCTCTGAAGCTAACCATATCAAGGAATTTTATATCGGCCATTTCTTCGATCTCTGCTCAACCTATATCGGGAAAATTGAAGATTTTCAGAAAGCCGTTCAAAAAAGAAGCATCCTTAAAAAAAACACGGCAGGCAATCAAACCGATATTATTCACGATCATCCCGGGGTGGAATCGGAACTGAAAGAGTTCTACCATAATTTCGATAAAGCCTTTCTCACCATTTTTCCCGATTTCGTTGAAAAGTTCAATGAGCTGATGCCTGTAAAGGAAAGGATCCTGCCCAGGCCCAACGAAGGGCTCACTACCGAGCTCAGGATTTTTGCACTCGTCCGCCTGGGCATTTCCGACAGCAATAAGATCGCTTCATTGCTCCGGTATTCACTGACCACCATCTATACCTACAGGTCACGGGTCAAAAACAAATCGGGTTGCCTCAACGATTTTGAAAAAAAGATCATGGAAATCGGCACTTTCTGAACACGACAACTTGCTGGCTATTTAGATTTTGAGCCATTAGAAAGAGATATAAACAATTCATTATCATATAATTAATTGATTCTGACCTTTAGTTTTTATCTTGATGCCGGTCAGTACCCTGATTGTAAAGGGTAAATTGGGTCGTAATTGATCTGCAGCTCCTCAACACTATTTTATTCATCTAAAACTGCTGGCTAAATGAAAGAGAAAACCAACATCTGCTTTTTTCCTATTCTGTTTTTTATTCTGGGCATTTTTTGCAGTGCCTCCGCTTTCTCACAAAACCTGATATTGAAGGGCAGAGTGAAAGACGACAAAGGAAATCCTTTAAGTAATGTAAACGTTCTTGTAAAAGAAACCAACCTGGGAACAATCACTGACGGCGAAGGAAGTTTCGCACTCAGCAATGTTCAACCCGGATCGGTTTTGAATTTCACGCATACCGGCTACCAGAGCCAGGAGCTGAAAATTTTCAACAACGATTTCCTGGACGTGATACTGAGTACAAATAATCAACTGCTCGGAGATGTGGTGGTGATCGGCTATGGAACGATCGCCAAAAAAGAGGTTACCAATGCAATTACACATCTGAACCCCGCCGATCTTAATAAAGGCGCCATCAATAACCCGGCTCAACTGCTGCAGGGCAAGGTGGCCGGCCTGAGCATAGTGGCTCCGCAGGGCAACCCAAACGGTACGTATAATATCAGGCTGAGAGGGTTATCCACTCTTGGAGCCAACTCGCAGCCGCTGATCATTGTAGACGGAGTGATCGGCGTGGATCTGAACAGCATCGACCCTAACGACATCGCCTCTATCGACGTATTGAAAGATGGGGGCGCAGCCGCCATCTATGGCACCAGGGGATCTTCGGGCGTGATCCTCATCACTACTAAAACAGGCGCCAGGGGAAAAACCAGGGTTGAGTATAATGGATATGCATCGTCGGAAACGAAGAACAGGTTTCTTCCCGTAATGGATAAAAAGACTTATCTGGCAAATGGTGGAACCGACTTCGGCGCCAATACCAACTGGCTCAACGAGATTACCCGGAATGCCAAATCACATACGCATAACCTGGCTTTATCAGGAGGCAGCGAAAAAACAAAGTATATGGTGTCGGCCAACTACAGGAATGTGGAAGGCATACTGGACAATACCGGGTTTCAACAACTGGGCGCCAGGCTCAACCTCAGTCAGAAAACGCTGAACGACCGGCTGACCCTTTCTTTAAACCTGTCGTTGCAATCGAAAGATGCGAAATTAGGATACGAAGATGCTTTCAGGGCCGCAGTGGCCATGCCGCCCACGGCTCCCATCCACACATCAGATCCTTATTTCGCGAAATACGGAGGCTATTTTCAGTCTGAGGTTCACGAATTATACAATCCTGTTGGCATCGTTCAGCAAAATATCAACGATCAGGCAATTAACCGCCTCACCTACAACCTGCGGGCCGATTATGAAGTAATCGATCATCTTATCGCATCCGTGCATTATGCCCGCAACAGTGATAACATCACCAATGGCCGCTATATCAGCAAATACAGTTATTATGGCAGTGGGGTCGACAGGAATGGTCTGGCCACCAGGAGCAACGATGCCAATAAGAGCGACCTGTTTGAAGTCACCGGCAATTACAGCAAAACTTTTAATTTGCTGAACGCTACTTTCCTCGCCGGCTATTCATACCAGAATTTCAATGCAGAGAATTTTTTCATACAGGCAGGAAACTTCCTGACCGATGCGTTTGGTTATAACAATTTTGCTGCGGCTAAGGATTTTGCCGATGGAAAAGCTATCGCCACCAGTTTTAAGGAGAACAATAAGCTGATCGCATTTTTCGGAAGAGCGGCCTTTAATTATAATAACACTTATTTCCTGTCGGCTTCAATCCGGAGAGAAGGCTCATCGCGTTTCGGTGCGGGTAATAAATGGGGCCTGTTCCCGGGCATAAGTGCGGCTGCGGACCTCAGCCAAATGGTAAACATACCGAAAGTGAACCTGTTTAAATTGAGAACGAGCTACGGTGTTACCGGGGCGCTGCCGGGACAAAGCTATTTATCGCAGCAGTTATATGGCCCGGGATCATCGCCCACTTATTTTTTATATAATGGAGAATTCACTCCTGTTTATTCGCCACAGAGCAATGCCAACCCTGATCTGAAATGGGAAACAAAATCGGAGTTTGATTTCGGGATCGATTTCAGCGCATTTGATTCGAGACTGAACGGAACCATCGATTATTATAACCGGAAGACAACAGATGCGCTGATCACCCTTAACGTGCCTGTTCCACCCAATTTATTTCCCACTACTGTGCTCAATGCCGGAGAATTGAAAAATGCAGGTATCGAGGTTTCGTTGGATTACCAGGTGATAAAGACAAGTTCTTTCGGCTGGAACACGAAAGTCAGCTTCGCTACTTTTAATTCGAAAGTCATCTCTCTTTCGATGGGTGATATTAAATATGGTGTGAGAGAAGTGGGCGGCCTGCCTGCCCCGCTGACCGGCAACACCGTGAGAGTTGAAGAAGGAAAACCTATCGGGCAAATGTTTGGATGGGTGTATGAAGGCGTTGGCAGCGACGGAAAATATATTATTAAAGACCTCGATGGCAATAATACCATTAATGAAAAAGACATGACCATTATCGGCAGGGGACTGCCCAAAGGTGAATGGGGATGGTCGAATACACTTACTTATAATCGTTTTGACCTGAATATTTTTATGAGAGGCGTATATGGTCACGACCTGGTTAACCTGAACCGGACCATGTTTGAACAGGTTTCACGCATAAGCTCGTATAATCTTGTGCACACTAAATATTTCGATCCTGCTTATACGGGTCCTGCGGCTTACAACAGCTATTATCTCGAAAACGGATCGTTTGCCAAATTAGAATACCTGGCGCTCGGATACCAGTTCAAAATTCCGGCCAACAAAGCCATTTCAGCTTTGCGGTTGTATGCATCGGGGCAAAACCTGTTTTATATCACTAAGTACACCGGTGTGGACCCCGAGCCACGCTATACCGACACCGATGGCAACGTATTGGCTCCCGGTGTCGAGCCACGCAACAGCTGGATCACAACCAAAACATTCACTGTGGGCCTTAACGTTTCATTCTAAAACTACTGTCATGAAGATCTATAGCATAAAAAATATCTTATTATCAGGTGGGCTGTTAAGCGTCGTATTATTCTTTAACAGTTGCACCAAGCTGGACGAGCCACTGTACACCCAGTTGGGAAATGAAAACTTCCTCAAAACAGAAGAGGAAATTGTGTCGGCATTGGGCGCCGCTTACAGCGGGCTGAGAGAATTCCAGGGATTTGGAAATATGTGGACCATCTATTGTACCACCGACGAAGTGGCCATCGTGGGAAGAACAGGTGGCGACTGGGCCGGTGATGGCCAGGATCAGCAAATGACTGATCATAAATGGATTGCCAATAATCGCTTTTTCGCAGGCACCTGGACATCTTTTTACGGACAAATCAATATCTGCAACCGTCTTATTTACCAGCTCGAAACATTGGATGCAGAAAAATATAAAACTTATATATCCGAAGTGAAAACAATAAGAGCGCTGTGGTACCTGTGGCTGATCGACGAATGGGGAAATGTTCCGATCGTCGATAAATTCGATGTGCCCAAAGACTACCAGCCCAAAACCAACACCAGGCTCGAGGTTTACCAGTTCATTGAAAAAGAAGTCAATGATAACCTTGCGGAGCTTTCAAAAGATGTCGATGCAAACACCTATGGCCGTGCCACATACTGGCTGGGCCAGGCGATACTGGCAAAGCTTTATTTAAATGCTGCGGTATACAGTGGCACACCGCAATGGCAAAAAGCGCTTGACGCAACAAACGAAATCATCAATTCGCACAAATTCAGCCTCACTGCCAACTACAGGGATAATTTTATCGCGCAGAATGAGAATTCTTCGGAAGCCGTTTTTGCCATACCATTCGATGCCACTTACACACAGTGGACATGGTTTCTCCCGCTAATCAGCCTGCATCCTTCACACGTGCAAACCTTTAACTTGACCCAGCAGCCCTGGAACGGCTTATCGGTGCAAACAGATTTCTTCAACCTGTATGAAGATAACGACATCAGGAAAAAAGATAATTTTATCTGGGGGCCGCAGTATACGGCTAATGGTGAAAAATTGCTCGACCCGGGATATGAAAAAGATCCGGCTATCGATGGCGATCCATGGGTTATTCTCACACCCACTTTTATATCACTCTATAACACAGCAAGACAATCGGGCGCAAGAATAAAAAAATGGGAAATTGAAAATGGCAGCGATGGATTTTTGAACAGCGATTTCTTTGTATTCAGATATTCTGATATCCTGCTGATGAAAGCTGAAGCCATGTGGAGGCTCAATCCATCCAATACGGAATCACTGGATATCGTTAACCTTTTCAGGGAAAGGGCAGGAGTGGAACCTTTCAGCAGCCTTGATGCAGAAAAAATATTGAATGAACGTGGCCGTGAACTTTTCATGGAAGGATGGCGCAGATCGGATAAGATAAGATTTGGAAAATATAATGATCCCACCATTTTTAAACCTTACGTGGATGAATCTTATCGCCAGCTTTATCCCATTCCCAAAGAACAAATTGATGCCAATCCAAACCTGATTCAAAATACCGGGTATAATTAGAAAAAATCAGAAATAGTCACGAATATCAATTATCGGATGAAACACAGTTTGCATTATTTTCTTCTGGCCTCGATTTTACAGGTCAGCGCATTATGGGCTGATGGACAAAATAAGTATCCCGGCATCAGCAATGATAATAAGAAAACATATCGCGATATCCCTTATTCAAAACAGATCGGTTCCGGCCCGCGGTACTGGATAGCCTACGAATATTGCTGGATGCATAATGAAGCAATCCCGGAAGACATATGGAAACAGAATATCGATTGGGTGGCGGATAATTTCAAAAACTACGGGTATGATATGATCAGTAATGATGGGTGGATCGAAGCCGCACAGACAGTAAACGAAAATGGATTCATAACCAAATATAACAGCGACTGGGAACATGGTTTTGATTACTGGGCGCAATATGTGGCGGGAAAAGGAATGAAAATGGGCGTTTATTATAATCCGTTGTGGATGACCAAGACCGCCTATAAAGAGAACCTGCCTGTGACAGGAACAACTTACACCTGCCGCGATATTGCAGGCCCCAAATCGTTTAACAGCGAACTGCGCTGGGTTGATGTGGATAAGCCCGGCGCCAGGGAATGGGTGCAGGGATATGTGAAATATTTCAAGGCAATTGGCGCTAATTTTCTGAGGATCGATTTTTTGGAAAATTATGAGAATAATTATGGCCATGAAAAATATGAGAAAGCGCTGCACTGGATGCGTGAAGCTGCAGACAGCACAATGTTGCTCAGCCTGGTGATGCCGAATTGCTTTAATCATGCAGCCACCGAATTGAAATACGGCGATATGATCCGCATCAGCGATGATTGCTTTAACGGAGGATGGGATTTTGTTAGCGACAGGCGAAGGGGAATGTTCAAACGCAACTGGCCACAATATGGCAACGCTTTTGATGGCTTTATCAGCTTCGCCGATATCGGTGGGCGCGGGCAAATGGTGCTGGACGGTGATTTTACAAGGATCAATACCTTGAAAGATGATAATGAGAAGAAATCCCAGGTTTCATTGCTGGTGATGACGGGCTCACCGATCGCCATAGCCGACCAGTATTACACCATTGGCAACAATGCCTGGATTTATCAAAATGAAGAATTGCTCGCACTGAATGACCAGGGATTTGCAGGGAAACCTCTCAGCTATGATATACACGATGCGGCAAATAGCTCGAGATGGGTTGGCCAGTTGCCGAATGGCGACTGGATTGTTGGATTGTTTAACAGGGAAAACAGCTCTCAAAATCGCGGAATCGATTTTGTAAAGGAACTGGGGTTGAAGGGCCGGCAAAAATATGAGCTCCACGATCTTTGGCAGCATAAGTCCGCGGGCAGTTATTCAAAATCCTTTTCTGCCAGGCTGGCTCCCCATGAATGTATAATACTGAAAATATCCAACGATACGCGGAAATATGAAATGGAAGTGGCTTCGCTGATGAAAGGCGCGCGAAAAGGGTCGGAAGGAAGAGGCTTTAGCGGCAGCGGTTATGTTGACCTGCGGGAAGACAGCGCTGCTGTTCTTATTGCCGTTGAAGCAGCGGCTTCGGGAGAATACCAGTTAACGCTTCAATGCAAAAATGCAGGCGCTGTAAACGACGGATCAGCCATTGAAATAAAATGCAATGATATCAGCACCTCGGTGACTCCTGCCTCACAAAACAAATGGATGCCGGTGAACAGCAATATTCATCTTAACAAAGGAATTAATTATATCTATATCACCCGCCGAGGCAGAACCACCGCAGATTGCAAGCTCGATTATATCGAAATACGATAAGATAGCGCTGGGCTCAAATTAATTCGCCCTGCCGGCGTGCTTCAGGCTGTTCGGTGCAATCCCGGGCAGTTGGACACGCCGGTTCTTTTGCGCTGTATCGTCCATTACCCGGGAAGGAAAGTATACAGCCGGTATGCGGGCTGCCTTCGGCTCCTGTGTATCGAAAGACACATATGACTCCGCACAGGCCGCATTGCTCCTGCTCAACGCGATGGCCGGAGCCCTTACCCTGCCTGAACTGGCTGGGGCCTCCTGAAAACGCCGCTGCTCCCCGCAGGCGTGGTTTATACGATCATCGCCATGAAAAGGTTTACAGGGTGACCTGTAATGGCTCAGTTATTCTTAAATTTATTCTTTTTAACATGTTGGCGGGTATCACGATGATCCTTTTATTTGCAGTGTTTGCCCTGGTCACCTTATTCAGCGTATAATGAATGAAACCCAAGATAATTTTCCCGCGGCCTTTCTCCGGCTAAAAAATATAATGGACGAGCTGAGAGAAAAATGCCCCTGGGACCGTAAACAAACGATCCTGACGCTGCGGCAGCAAACCATCGAAGAGTTGTACGAGCTTACCGATGCAATTACTGACAACAACTGGCAGGGCATTAAAGAGGAGCTCGGCGACCTGCAACTGCATATCCTCTTCTACGCTAAGATTGCCGCCGAACAGCATCAATTTGCCCTTGGAGAAATGCTCAACGCCATTAGTGATAAACTGGTCCGGAGACATCCGCATATTTATGGGGACGTACAGGTAAATGATGAAGAAGATGTTAAGCGGAATTGGGAAAAACTGAAGCTGAAAGAGGGGAAAAAATCTGTGTTAAGCGGTGTTCCCAGGGCCTTACCTGCTGTGGTCAAAGCTGCAAGGCTGCAGGAAAAGGCAAAGCAGGTAGGCTTTGAATGGGATAAGAAGGAACAGGTGTGGCAAAAGGTCGAAGAGGAACTGGAAGAATTAAAAGAGGCCGTTTCATCCGGTGACAGAGATAAGATGGAAGATGAATTTGGTGATGTTGTCTTTTCGCTGATCAACTATGCACGGTTTTTGAAGATGGACGCCGAAAATGCGATAGAAAGAACGAATA
>JBGAJL010000193.1:0-2898 GCA_044224935.1 Flavitalea sp. | reverse complement strand
GAAGCGGCCGGGAATTGTTTTAAACCGGCTTCGATAAAAATATGTATCGATTCCTGTATGGCGCCATGGGCAGAATGATACATAACGTTCCATTCAGGAACAGAAACCGAATGCGAGCCGTCGGCCGTGAGAATAATTTTTCGATACATGCTAATCGATTCCCAACAGCTCCACCTCGAAAATAAGGGTGCTGTTCGCGCCTATCTGCGCACTTACCTGGCGGTCGCCGTATCCCAGGTGCGGAGGAATGAAAAAACGCCATTTGCTTCCCAGCGGCATCAGTTGAAGGCCTTCTGTCCAGCCCTTGATGACCATATTCAATGGAAAAGTGGCGGGTTGCCCTCGCCGTACCGAACTGTCGAACACGGTGCCGTCTATTAACGTTCCATGATAATGGCAGGTTACTTTGCTTGCCGGCCCGGGTCTGATGCCATTGCCCTGTTCGATAATAACATATTGCAAACCCGAGGGCAGGGCCACTACTTCGGGCAGGGTTTTATTCTTTTCGAGAAATTCTTCGCCTGCTTTCAGATTGGTAGCGGCCTGCTCCTGCTTTCTTTGAAACAATTTATCTGCTATGCCCATTTTTTTCAGGCAAAAATAAACTTTATTGTTTTGAATGGGCAGACGTAGTAACCAAACAGGTGCTATTCGGAGTACACCTAATGCCATCCGGCGGCGAGCTTATAGTCGATTCCCATCAATACTTATTGACTAACCTACACTTCCTGCAGGCATCATGGCCTTACATTGCTTTGTTACAAGGAAGCTTCCAGGTAGCTTCCAGGGTTTTCTTAAGAAATAAAGCATGGGCAAAGCCCAGGAACAACCAAAGGATATCGAACTGAAATTGAACAAAAACCCTACTCATACCCCAGGAATACCCTAAGGACAGCCTGGGCAGCGCATATAAAAGATGGTTGGTCAGTGGTTGATCGGTCTGCTGTGTTGATCGAACATTACAGACAAACCCTGGGCGCCCAGGTTATTAACCAGCGGGAAAATAGAATGGCAATATTCCCTGAAGCCAGTAAAAAATTAGTAAATTCGTATTATTAGAATCGATACCATAATGGCCAAAAAGAACAACTATAAAGCACTTGACGACATTGGTTTTATTGGTGTCGATACTGAGGTTTCAGAACGCAAGCGGACGCAAGAGGTCAGAGAAACCAGTGATTTCATTCGCCGTTTTCAGTCTGATAAAATCTCCGGCAGCCTTAGCCGCAATAGAAAACATACCATTGGCCGCACCAAAAGATCCGGATCAACCGTGCCAACCAGTGGCAGCCATTAAACTTTTTAACGCTCAATCTCCTCCTGCTTTCCGAAATGCTTCCAGGTATTTATCTATATAATATTGTTTGCTGGCATTTTTGTATTGCAGGATAAACCGGGGATGCTCCAGCGCAATGATCTCTCCAAACATTTTATGCTCCTGGTTTAATTTATTGAGAAATTTTTCGTTCTTGCCGGTGCCCAGGCAGAAGCAGGTTTTTCTTTCGACGCCGATGCGAATTATTTTCTGCATGCTTTCTATCATAAAACCCTGAACCGCTTTAACCAGTTTGGGGCTATCGTAATAATTATAGTTCTTTTCCCTTCCGGAAATATCTGCAGACGTGAAGCCGAGCGGACAGGGTGAATTAATAAAATATTTCTCATAAAATTTGTCGGCACCGCCATAGGCGTTAATCATCTCATAAATAAAAACAGAGGAGGGCTCGTGCGCCATTTTTCCACTATAGGCAATTCCGCATTCACTGACCAACCGCTTGGGATCGGTAAACGGAATACCCGTGAGCCCGGCGCCATGCCTGCCGGGATTAATTCCCCAGATAATGTATCTTGAACGATTATCGTTATAATATTTTTCGTAAAATGATTTAACGATAGAAGCCGTTTCGGGAAACTCCCTGAAAGGATTCATAATACGTATTCCGTCCGGCAACGGGCCGCCTGTATAATGAAGCTGCTGTATGAATCGGATTACCTTATCCCCAAAACTCATTGTGAATGATTAAAAAATATTCATTGCATATATTGAAGCCGTTGCTGCTGGCGATCTCGTGCACATTTTTGCAATGCAGGCCGCATCACGGTGATAGCGAAACGAAGCGCAAAGATAAAACTTCAAACCGCAGCTACTCGCCCGAAGAGGCGGAATATCCCGGCTTTAACCGCGACGCAGACCATATTATCTACAGCAGGCATGCGCGATGCAGAATGGCCTGCAGGCATATCGATGAAAACGACGTAAAAGAAATCCTGCACAAAGGAAAAATCAACACCGCGAAAATTGAAACGGACAGCAGGGGCACTTCTTACCCCCTGGAAGGCCAATCGCATGGCCATCATCTCCGAATCGTGTTCGCACCCAAAAAAAATGATGCAGTGGAGGTAGTTACCTGTATCGATCTCGACCGCGAATGGCCCTGTAGTTGCGATTAAGTCAGCCAAATTCCATACTTTTGTGACCCTTTTTGCGAAATATACCCGCCAAAAGCACAAAACCAGGATACAATTATGGCAACGATCACGAGAGAGAATATCGGCGTACTCAACGACAAGATCACCGTTAAAATAGCGAAGGAAGACTACTTTCCTTCTTTTGAGAAATCATTAAAAAGCTATAGCAAATCAGCAAGCATCCCCGGCTTCAGAAAAGGAATGGTTCCTGCCGGCATGATTAAAAAGATGCACGGTCAGTCGGTGTTCACCGATGAAGTGCTGAAAACAGTGGAGAAAGAGCTGATGAATTATATGCAGAATGAAAAGCTGGACATATTCGCACAACCGCTGCCGCTGGCCGAAAATGATGCGAGACAGCTCGACATGAACAATCCTGCTGAATATACGTTTGGATTTGAAGTAGGCCTGAAACCCGAGTTTAAAGTG
>JBGAJL010000089.1:1352-19093 GCA_044224935.1 Flavitalea sp. | reverse complement strand
TGTCCACACTAAGTGTCGCCGTATACATCCCCAGCCGGCTGCTGCCGTAAATATGCCGCTCCGTGACATTCAAGGGCAAGGCACCCGGATCGCCCGCGCTGCCCGACGAACTGTAGGTGGCCAGCACATTGCCCGCCGCATCGCGCACATACCAGGTGTAATTATTGACCCCATTGTTTTTGAACACCACTTTGCTGATACGGTTACCCTGCGCATCATAAGAGAACGCTATTTTCGTCACCGGATCGCTGGCGCCTGACGTCTTGTTGATCTCCGCGATCCTGCCATACACGTTCCATTTGATTGCCGTGATGCGTTCCGCATTGTCCCTGATCAAATTGCCGATCTCATCATAGCCATAATTATTCGCTGACTGGTTGTCGATATCCGGCACATCGCCCGCCGCAGCACCATAGGTATTGGCCGACACCTGGTCCCTGATCCAGTTCAGCTGGTTCATGCCGCTGTTGTACGTATAGGTCAGCGAGTCCATCAGGTAATTGGCCGACTTATGCCCGTTGCGACGGTATTTCAATATATTTCCATTCGCATCATAGCTCACGCTTTCTTTAAAAGCATTCAGCATGGTCAGCCCCGACCAACTATTGGCAGCCAGGTTGGATTTATTATATACATCCATACCGGTCAGCCTGTTCAGTTGATCATACCGGTAATTATACAGCAGTAACGGCCCGCCCACAGTGGCGGCATTATTCAATGCCCGGTTGTTTTCCGCTATGCTGCTGATATTGCCATTTTCCTTCTGGCAGGAGCCGGGTTACAGATGAAAATCACCGGCGATGCTTTTGCAGTAGTAAATGCTCAATATCGTTTTTCCATCCGGTCGCCGATATTCTCCCATACTTTCTTTAGCATAGGTATTTCAGGAAATATTCCCGGGCGGGCAATAAACAAACACAAACCGGCAGCGCCTATCGCTGCTATTAAGCCCCGACAAAGCCAGAAGGATATTCAGGATTCAACTATTTCCGATCGGGACCACGATGGCATCCCGGACAAGGAAGACTTGTGCCCCGATGAACCCGGTTTTATCAGCAATGGCGGATGCCCCGTGGTTGTTAAAAAAGACACTTCAGCAGCAAGTGAAACAATTGAAACAATATCCGGCAGGCTAAATTTATTGGCGCGAAATATCAATTTTGAATTGAACAGCTACATTATCAATACGTCATCATATACAACACTCGATTCCATCGGAACACTTCTGAATGCTTATCCCAAAATGAATGTCGAGATCGCTGGTTTCACTGATAGTATTGGAACAAACGACCATAATTTAAAACTAAGCCGGCAACGTGCACACGCTGTTTTAAAATATCTCCTGTCAAAAGGAGTGAACAAAGAACGCCTGTCCGCAATTGGATATGGTGAAAGCAGGCCCATCGATACCAATAACACCGAAGAAGGCCGGGCACTCAATAGAAGAGTTGAATTCACTATATCGAAATACGAATAACACAGCGACAATCCTAACGCCAAAGATACCCCACCCAGCCGGAAACACATTATTTTCGCATATTGCATCAGGTATGATTCAACCCACATTTTCTCCTTTTCCCTCGTTAACCACCGCGAGGTTATCGCTGCGCGCCGTAGAACTAACAGACGCGCCGGAAATATTTTTCCTGCGCAGCGACCCGGATGTTCTGAAATATGTTGACCGCACAGCAGCCACCAATATAGAAGATGCAGAGAATTTTATTCGTCAAAACCAGCAGCTAACCGCAACCAATGAAAGCATCCTGTGGGCAATTACCCTTAAAAACACAAAGGCCTTAATCGGCACGATCGGATTCTGGCGAATGGAAAAAGAAAATCATCGTGCAGAAGTCGGTTATGTGCTTCATCCACAACATCAGCGCAAGGGTATTATGACCGAAGCGCTGAATTGCGTTACCAGCTATGGTTTTCACACGATGGGCCTCCACACAATCGCCGCTAATATCAATCCCGCCAACGATGCTTCACGTCAACTGCTGCTTGCGTGCGGCTTTGTAAAAGAGGCCTATTTCAGGGAAGACTTTTATTTCCAGGGAAAATTTATCGACAGCGAGATATATGGCTTACTGAATGCCTAACGCACCAATAACAGCTAATTAGTCACCCGCTTTCTGGAAATTAGAAATTATCTTTCCACACAGATAAACAGGCACCCTTGAGCGGTAATATGCTTAAAGCAAACCCCACACACCGGCCGTCCCCGGGCCATTTCATTCCTGCAATGACAGGCGTAAGGGCATTGGCAGCTTTTATGGTCTTTTTCTCTCACTACCCCCTTCCGGCAAAAAGAGCAGGCAATTATCTGTCCGGATTTTTCAGTGAACTGTACATTGGCGTAACCATCTTCTTTGTTCTGAGCGGCTTCCTGATCACATTACGCTACGCCGATAATTTCAGATACAGCTTTTCAGGCTTCTTTGACTATATGAGAAACCGGTTTGCCAGGATATATCCCATGTATTTTATCTTCACTTCGCTGACATTTATATTTTATAAAATATACCCGGCATTCGGAAATATCGACTTCCAGGCGCACTCCGGAAACAACATGGAGATTTACCTGTTTAACATCACCTTCCTGCGCGGCTTCTTTCACGATATTGCATTTTCCGGGATAGGCCAGGGATGGACACTTACGGTGGAAGAATGTTTCTATGTGCTTGCCCCTTTTATCTTCCTTATAAGAAACCGGGTTCCCGCATTTATTCAGTTGGTCTTTCTTTATTCTTTGGGTTTTTTATTTGTGTGGCTTTTTGAAAATAGCGGATACCCCGGTTTTTTTGAAAGCAATAAGTTTATGCTTATCATCACATTTTTCGGAAGATGTTTCGAATTTTATGTGGGGATGAAACTGGCAATCTGGTATAAAAAGAATAATAAAGAATTATCCGGCAGCTATTTTACGTACTCCGGGATTGTATTCCTGGTATTGATTGTTGCCATTTTAGTTTTAACGAAAGACAGAACGGCGGAATATGATCTCGGCCTGTATAGCTGGCCGGGTTTAATCATCAATAATTTCATTCTTCCACTGGTCATTGCCGTGTTTTTTACAGGATTGCTCCGGGAGAGAACATTCATCAAAGGCGTTCTGGAAAATAAGTTTATGGTGCTGCTGGGGAAAAGTTCTTATGTGTTTTATCTCATACACCTGGGCTTTATTTCGGAGCTGCTGTATGCATACGTCACTCATAATTATCTACTTAATTTCCCATTGCTGGTTTTTCTTTCCGTGTTAATATACCGGGGCCTGGAAGCTCCATTAAATAACTTTATCAGGACGGGAAGTTTCAAAGGGAAAAATTTATCAGGGAAGATCGCACAGGCCGATAGGGCCATATAGAAATGATTTGCATTGCAGTCTGGTACCCACCCGCTCCGGAACAGCTTCTTACCTGCTTCGGGACAAGCTCCCCAAAACCCGCATAAACACTGGCTCTCCCATCCCCGGCTCCGACCAATTCCCGAAGAAATCGCGAACCAGTCACGGATCGATCCACACCCATCCATGTCATTGGCGTATCTATATGGTCGCTGGCGTATCAGGCAATGCTGTTCGCCCAATTTTGTACAAACCGCTTTCAGGGTGTCGTATTCTTGTGTTGTCAATCGTTGCCGGGCAGCGTCCGGAACGGGGAGAGACGCCTCCGTTTCACCCGGCAGCCATCGACACCGGTAATTAATTTCTGATTATTTTAAAACTTAATACTATGGCACAGATTAATCAAGGTATACTCGGCGGTGTCAACGGGAAAGTGGGCACCGTAATCGGCTCCAGCTGGCGCGGCATTCAATACGTACGCGCCCTGGCAGTAAGATCCAAAAAAAAGACAGCATCGGAAAAACAGCAATCGGCACGGGCCAGATTCCTGTTGATGACGGCCTTCCAACAATCAATGCGGGAAGTGTGGAAACTGGGCTTTAAAACCCAGGCCATCCGGATGACTGAGCTCAACAGCGCGCTCAGCTATAATCTCAAAAACGCCATCAAAAGCCAGGATGCCAACCACGAAATTCTGTATCCCCAGATACAGATCAGCAGGGGTAGCCTTCCCAATGCCGGATCGCCAACAGCCCGCCCGGCAGCGGCAGGCAGCATCCAGTTCAACTGGACAAACAACAGTGGAACAGGCAACGCCCACGGCAACGATAAAGCACTGCTGGTGGCTTACTGCGCCGAACTGAAGCAGACGATCTACAACACAGGTCCGCTGCGCAGCTCAGAATCAGCCACCCTCTCCACACCGGCATTCAGCGGCAAAGAGGTCCAGACCTGGATCGGCTTTATCGCCGAAAATGATAAGGATGTGGCCAGCAGCATCTTCACAGGAGCACTGGCCGTGCTGTAAACAGCATCCAGGTCGCCGGCAGGCAATTCCTTCGGAACTTCCCAATCACAGAGTTAATGCTATACGATCCCGACTCTGCAGGAGGCCGCATAAACGCGGCCTCTTTTTTGCCGGACAAATTTTGCGTAGAATTATTTTGATAATTCCGGTCGCCCCACATATCGTAAATTCATAACACATGAACACCCTGGTAGTAGATGACAACAAAATTGCACGCGCCACGCTGAAACAATTAACCAGCCAGGTAAAAGGACTGCAAATGGCCGGCGAATGCACCGACGCCATCGAGGCCTATAATAAAATACAGGAACAACCGGTAGACCTGCTGCTGCTCGACATCGAAATGCCCGGCATGTCGGGTATTGAACTGATTAAAAACCTTGGCAGCAAAAGACCGGTTATTATTTTCACCACCTCCAAAAAAGAATATGCAGCCGAAGCCTTTGAACTGAACGTGGCCGACTATATCGTTAAACCCGTAACCCTCGGACGCTTCATGCAGGCAATAGACAAAGCGCGCGAACTGATAGACAGCGCAAAAACAGAAGTGAAAACCGAAGACGATGAATTTATCTTTATCAGGGATTCAACAGTTATACGCCGCCTGAAAACAGATGACATACTCTTTGCCGAAGCTATGGGCGATTATGTGAAGCTGCACACCCAATCGAAATTCTATGCCATACACACGTCACTGCGAACAGTGGAGATGCGGCTGCCCGCCAGCAAATTCGTGCGCACCCACCGCTCCTACATTGCCGCCCTGTCCAAAATAGATACGGTCAGGGACGGCGCATTAATCATGAGCGGCAAAACAGTTCCTGTAGCAGATGCCTATCGCGCGGCACTTAACAAACGCATGAATATCTTATAACTCCGGCCCCCTTTTGGCGGCGCTCACCGACTGTTGATGCCCGGCGGGCGATATCGGAAGAATTTTCTTAAATTATATTGTTTCTTGCCTTGTATGCGAAAAAGAATCCTCTATTTCATACTGGCAGCATTTGCAGTCGGCACATTTGTGCTGGTGTATATGCAGCACAGTGCGGCCAAAAGCATCAACCATCTTTTAGAGGGTGATGCCAAACTGCTGAACGAATTCACCATTCGCAAAAATCTTCATACTATTGAAAAGAATATCGTGCTGCTGCAGCATAGCGTGAAAGCAATGTATCTCGAAAAAAACAGCGCAGCCGTAACAAAAGCAAACGACCAGATAAAGGAAATTTACGCCGCAGAAGATTTATTGAAGAAATTAGTCGACGACAAACATGCATCGCTCTATGTAGACTCACTCGATACGGCAGTATCCCAAAAAATAAACCTCTGCCTCCAGGTGATCAGCGCTTATCATCAGCAGGGGCCGGCCACAGCAGAATCGATCGTCAACACCAATTCGAAAGTATGGATCTCCAATGACGTTGAACATTCCCTGAAAAGGATCGACAGCTCGCGTAATGCCTACCTTACCTCCATCACCGAAGCATTCGACAAAAGCGGCCGGCGCGCCCTGCTGTTAAATTATGCGCTTACCATCCTGCTGCTGCTGGCCTGCGCCATACTCTGTATATATATCATATACATTATTCAGAAAATAATAAAATCCGAAAAGCGGATCATAGAGGTATCAAAAGTGAAAGAAAATTTTATGGCCAATATGAGCCATGAAATACGCACGCCGCTAAATGCCATCATGGGCTTCACCGCATTACTCGAACGAAGCAACCTCGACAAACAATCCCAGGAATATGTAAAGACGATCCAGGACTCCGGCGAAAACCTGCTCACCATTATTAACGAAATACTGGACCTCTCCAAAATAGAAGCAGGCATGATGCGGATTGAATCGGCGCCCTTCAGCATCAGGTCCCTGCTCGATTCGGTAAGAGTGATGTTTGATTCGAAAGCAACGGAAAAAAAGCTGATACTTCAAACAAAAGTCGATGAAAGCATTCCCGATATCCTGACGGGCGATGCCACAAGGCTTACACAGATTTTGGTAAACCTGATCGGCAACGCGATGAAATTTACAGAGCGCGGAAATATTACTGTTCATATTTCAAACGAAGGGCGCGACGCAAAAACAATCCGGACCGGCATTACTGTCAGCGACACGGGCATAGGTATTCCAAAAGACAAACAGAAAGCCATCTTTAACCGGTTTCAACAGGCCGATGACAGCGTTACCCGGAATTTCGGGGGCACGGGCCTCGGACTTTCCATAGTAAATGAATTAATCACCCTTCAGCATGGAACAATAAAAGTAGAAAGCGAACCGGGTAAAGGCACGGCATTCATACTGATGATTCCTTACATAATAGCCGAAAACCAGGAGGAAGCAAAAGGAACCCCGACCGAAACCGCAGAATATGCTATGCATCCCCACTTCAATAACAAACGGCTGCTGGTGGCGGAAGACAATGAAATTAACCAGAGTCTGATCCGGTACCTGTTCAGAGACTGGCAATTGGATTATGATCTTGCACAAAATGGAAAAGAAGCCGTTGCCATGATCAGCCGCAACAAATACGATCTCGTACTAATGGATATCCAGATGCCCGAGATGGATGGCTATACTGCGACACAGGAAATTCGTAATACGCTTAAAATAAATACGCCCATCATCGCTATGACAGCACATGCGCTCGCTGGTGAAAAAGAAAAATGCCTGAGCTATGGCATGAATGAATATATTTCAAAGCCCATTCGCGAAGCGCAACTTTATACGCTGATTGCTGCATTCACCAATATCCGGCCGGAGAACCGTTCAAGAGCCGCATATCAATATGATCCGTCTCACTACACCTATATCAACCTCGACTACATGAAAGAAATTAGTGGCGGCAACCAGGATTATGAAAAAACGGTAACGGCCCTGTTTATCGAGGCGATACCACAAAATCTTGCCGCTATCGAAACAGCATGGCAAAATAAAGATATCACACAACTGCGCAGGCAGGCCCATACGATGAAAACAAATATTTCAGTAATGGGCCTCACCGATAAATTGTTGCCCTGCCTCGATGAACTGGAAAATAGCGACCTCACTCCCGAAACTTTCGCACTGCAATTTTACCTGCTTAAAAAAATCTGCGAAGGCGCGCTGGACGAGGCCGGCGAATTTTACCGTGGCTTCTCCTCCTGAAGCAGCATCATGCATTATTGGCCATTCCATTCACACCGATTTTTATGCATCATAGCCGATGGTAACTGTTTTTTGAGCGACAGCTTTTGCCCGTCCGGCGTTTATCACAGCCGGTACCTCTTATCGCGAAATAGCTTTGTATCGAATTAAAAATTACACCATGAAAAAGTTAACCTGTCCGGTATTAATTACTACACTAATCGTGTCATTATATTCCTGCACCTCTTCACGCATGCCGGTGGCAGATACGCAACCTGCACCCACAGTAACGTACCAGGCTTTTTACGATGACCTAAGCCCTTATGGACAATGGGTCGATTACCCGGGATATGGATATGTATGGTCACCTTCCATTTCCGGTTTTCAGCCCTATTATACCAACGGTTATTGGGTAAGCACCGACCAGGGCTGGAACTGGTGCAGCGGCTACGACTGGGGCTGGGCGCCTTTTCACTATGGCAGATGGTTTTATGAAACAGGCTATGGCTGGTTGTGGCTGCCGGGCTACGAATGGGCCCCTGCCTGGGTAATGTGGAGAAACAATGCAGATTTCTACGGCTGGGCGCCGCTGGCTCCCGGCATGAGTTTCGGTATGGCAGCAAATGTGAATATTCCATTTGAACACTGGTCATTCGTAGATCACCGCTACCTCACCGATCACAATCTTGGCAATCACACCGTAGATATCAACCGCAAGGAACAGATATATAACAGCACCACGATCATTAACAATATTAATTATACTAAAAATAGAACGGCATATGCGAGTGGACCCAGAGTATCCGAAGTACAACGATACAGTGGTCAGAAAATAACTCCCTTAATAGTTCGGCAGCACGACCACCCTGCAGCCAGCGCCATTAATAGTGATAAAAAAGAGATCCGCATGTTCAGGCCGGAAATAAAAGAACATGATCCTGCTAAAATAGAAAAACCAAGAGAGGCTATTCCGTATAAAGATCTGCCTCATAATAATATGCAAAGAGGCACCTGGGCGATGCCGGCACAACATCCCCAGCGCATGCAGGGCAACCGGGGCCGATAATAAAATATAAAAACATAAAAATTCACGATCATGAAAAAGTTAACGGTTTTGGCAGCAGTAATCATGATTGCCACCGCAACCCAGGCACAATCAGAAACAGTGGTAAAAAATGAAATCAATGCATTACGGATAGAAAAGAAGTCAGAGAGAAAGCAGTTGAGAAAACTCGAAGGAAAGGATGTGAGCACCATAGCGGAGGCCCGATTTGCCGGCGATTTCGGCAATTTGCCCATTATCAGTTCTGAACGGTCAGGCGCTTACGATAAATTCACGTTTAAACAGGATGGCCGCATTACCACTGCCTACTAC
Source organism: Flavitalea sp. (assembly GCA_044224935.1). Lineage (GTDB taxonomy): Bacteria > Bacteroidota > Bacteroidia > Chitinophagales > Chitinophagaceae > Flavitalea. Next base: position 10,224 of record JBGAJL010000089.1, on the reverse strand, counting down.
GATGCAACAGCAACCCTGGTGGGAACCACGCAATTGAGAACGCTCGCCGATTTACCGGGCAACGCGCGCAAGACTATTGCCCGGCTATACAAGGGATATACCCCTGGCGACGTTATTTTCTATGACGATAATGAAGCGAATGAAACGGATATGATCCTGTACAATGATCAGTTCGATGATGAGGACTCTTATTTTGTAGAACTATCGAAAGATGATAAGAAAATTGTTGTGCAGGTGCTCATGGATGGCGATGTCAGATTTTTTACCACCCTCTGCTCCGCAAATCACTGCGGAGCTTTTTTTATGTCTCGCCTTCCTATTTTTGCCAATCTATCCCGACCGATACAGCTATGTCTTTATTACCCGGCCTCACTCATCAGGAGCATCGAAATTACGGACTGGATATCGTCCGCACACTGGCTATTTCAATGGTCTGGATCATGCATAGCATACAGGAGATCTTTCATTTTGAAGTACCTTATTTATGGTATATCAGCCTGGGAGGGGTTGACCTCTTCTTTTCACTTAGCGGATTTTTGATTGGAAGGATACTGTTAACTGTTTTTTCAAAGCCCGGCCTGAACGCACCTGATATTGCAGTCTTCTGGTTTAGAAGATGGTTGCGGACCCTGCCGCTCTATTTTATCGCCTATTTTATTTACCTGTTCATTTACAACCTGTTTTTTTATCCTGTATATTTCGATACCAGGTATATGTTCTTCCTGCAGAATATTTTTCATGCCCCTCACTTCTTCGGTGAATCATGGAGCTTAAGCATTGAAGAATGGTTTTACCTCTGCATACCGGCAGTTATCTTTATCCTCTGTCTTACGCTCTCGTTTATCTTTAAAAAAGGAGCTGGCAGGATTGCGTTCTTAGCCTGCACGATCGCGTTGATCTTCTGCATGCTTATTGTAAGACAAACCCTGGGCTGGCAAAAAATAGAAAACGAAGCGGTATTATTCAGGATGGATTCAATAGCTTATGGACTACTGGCGGCCTGGTTCTCTACCAAAATCATTTCCTTAAAGAAGACAAATTCGGTTCTCCTGGTTACAGTCGGTTTCATGGTTTGGGCGATTGCGGCCATTCTAAAAACAGATCCCCATATCAATTACGCCTTAAGAACTTTCTATTATCCCCTGGCGGGTACCGGCACCGCCTTACTCACATTCGGGCTTTGTTATTATCCATTTCAAAAAAAATTGTGGATCGTTAGCTATACCAGCGTCATTTCTTATTCGATCTATTTAATACATCTTTCCGGCATTCTGATTCCGCTCGGTATACTCACTAAAGGATTACACCCTGCCACACTTTTTATTACCTGGCTGCTGTCTTTTCCTGTCATCTTTTTCCTCAGTGCCTATTCTTACAAATACATCGAATCCTATTTCCTAAGGCTGAGGAACCGGTTTGCCGCTTAAAACAATCTTCCCTGCTCACCCGGCCGGCGAAACTGTGTGCAGTCAAGCTCCAACCGTTCATGATTCAACCCATATTTATTGGTGTACTTGCGGTATTGCATGGCCACCATTTCCGCCACATTTCCTTCGCCACGCATCCGCACGCCCCAGCGGCTGTCATTCACTTTTCCATCATGGCTGCCTTCAATCAGGTGCCAGACTTTATCCGCACGGTCCGGAAAATTCTTATACAGCCAGTCGTGAAAGATCAGTTTAATCGAACCATTTAAACGAATGAATGTATATGCAGAAAACCGCGCACCCGCCTCGCTGGCGGCTTTAATAATATCATGCATCTCATGCTCGTTGAGACCCGGTATCATCGGCCCCAGCATTACGCCCATGCGCACGCCCTGGCTGCTCAGTTCCTTTATCAGCCTTAACCGCTGCTTACCTGTTGTTGTTCTTGGTTCCATCACTCTTCGCAGGTCCTCGTTAAACGAGGTAATGGACACCAGGATCGAAACCAGGTTTTTTTCGGCCATCTTTTTTAATATGTCCATATCGCGCAGCATACCCGCATTTTTCGTGATCATGCCCACAGGCTGATTAAATTCGAGACAGGTTTCCAGCAGTTGCCGTGTAATCCTGAATTTCTGTTCAGCCGGCTGATAACAGTCGGTATTGCCGCTCAATCCGATCGGCGTGCACTCCCATTTCGGATTCATCAGAAATTTCCGGAGCAGCTGCGGGGCATTCTTTTTCACAATAATCTTACGCTCAAAATCGAGCCCCGCGCTGTATCCGTAATACTCAAAGGAGTTCCGCGCATAGCAATAAATACACCCGTGCTCACAACCCTGGTAAGGATTCATGCTATACATCATGCCCACATCAGGGCTTTCCACTTTATTCACTATCCCCTTTGCATTTTCTATTAAATATTGTGTTGGCGTATTGGGATCACTCCAGTCGTCTATCGCTTCCGCATGTTCCCTTACCCGCTCTGTTTTTAAAAACCGGTTCCTCGTATTAATCTGGGCGCCACGCCCCTTCAGGTAGGCCGGGCCCTCCTGTGGTTCTTCATTCTCCATGATAAATATTTTCTCACGCAAAGCGCAAGGGGTACGCAAAGGCGCGAAGTGTTATTAATTAAATATTAAATAAACAACTCTCCCTGCATCGTCGCGACAGGCATGTTCATAAAATCAAACGACCTGACAATCTGATACGGAACTCCTCCCAAAGGCCTTTTTAACAGCAACATACTATCGGCATACATCTTCGCCGAAAAACTGATGTTCGAATATTCCAGCCAGCCTTTTTCAAACTGCCAGGGTTTTAATTTTCTCGCTAGTGTAACATGGGGGTCCGAAATAAAATGCGGGTCGTGATCCGGATCGGCTTTCATCATGCGCTGCGTGCCCACCCGAATCTGCTTCACGAGGTCCTGCACAGGCAGTTTTGTGGCTACATTAATATAAATAGTATGCGAAGGATAGCAGCCGAAACCTTTCATTTCAATTTTAAAGGGCCGGACCCCCATGGCGATATGCTGCAACCTGTTCACGATCCGCTCCTCCATCATGTTCCAGGTTACAAAACTTACCAGCGTCAGATGCGGCCGTGCCGCCACCGCAGGAGCTTTATACTTCTCCTGGAATTCTTTTTTAATATTCACTATCCTGTTTCTTAACTCCTCGTTGGGGCTGATCACGAGCAGATACTCGTTGAGCCTGTACCCCGGCATAAATTCGTGAAAAGGCTGCATATAACTAATTTTATTAGTATAAATATACTAAATAATTTAGTATTACAAAATAAATTTTGCTTCGCGTATTTCTACCGATGCTTTTGAACAATAATTTATTTAAGCGAATATTCGCGGGCATTTATGGCAGATGCCAGTTCCTGGATTTAGGCTCCCATCTCCGAGAGGCGACCGCTGATTAACCAAACATCTCTTCCGCAGCAGCAACAGCCTCGGGCTTACCTACATCGATGAATGCGCCGCCGCTGTGATCAAAGCTTTTGATGATCTCGTCCCCGGCCAGAGACAAATAAACATCTACCATAGAAAATTTTCCCTGCTGCCGGATTAAAGTGAATATACGCGGATCAATAATATGAATGCCACTGAACGCTCTTGGAAAAAGATCAGCAGCGCCGCGGGCAATCCTCTCTTCGCCGGTGCCGGTATTTTTCCAGCCGCATAAATTATCCAGCTCATCGAATAAAAAATAGCGCGAAGTGTTCCTGTCAGTCGTAGCTATAGTGGCAAGTGGCCGGAGGTTTTCATGAAAAGCGATCATCGCAGTCAGATCGAGATCGGTGAGAATATCCACGTTCATCAACGCGAATATTCCGTTCGACAAAAGCCGGGAAGCTTTTTTAAGGCCACCGCCTGTTTCCAGTACCACATCGGTTTCATCACTAATGATAATTTCAGAACCCCATCCTTTATTGATTTTAACCGCATCCACTATTTGTTCGGCAAAATGATGCACATTTACTACCACCTCATAAATACCGGCGCGCTGGAAATATTCGACGTTGCGTTGCAATAAACTCTTTCCATTAATAACAGCCAGGGCCTTGGGATGCTTATCTGTCCAGGGCTTAAAACGGGTGCCCAGGCCCGCTGCCAGTATCATTCCTCTCATAATACAATATTTGCAATCATCGCGCTCTTGCCCGGATAATCGGTATTGTAATGAAGTCCACGGCTCTCCTTTCTCAACTGCGCACATTTTACAATTAAATAGCCTACAGTGATCATATTCCTCAACTCACATAATTGCGGGGAAAGGGTTGTGGTCTGATATAGCGCCTCCGTTTCTTCCCATAGCAGATCCAATCGTTTCAATGCACGGGCCAAACGCACGTTGGTGCGCACAATGCCCACATAATCACTCATGATCTGCTGCAGTTCCTTCAGGCTCTGGGTAATCAGGATCATTTCCTTGGGTTCAAGCGTACCGAAACTGTTCCAGTTTGGAACATCCTCCCTGAATTCGATATCATTGATCTGTAATGCTGCATCAGCGGCACAACGATGGGCAAATACCATCGCTTCGAGCAATGAATTGCTGGCAAGACGGTTGGCGCCATGCAGCCCGGTGCTCGCACATTCGCCGCAGGCATATAAATGCCTGATCGAAGTGCGGCCCCACTCATCGGTTTTTATACCGCCGCAACTATAATGGGCCGCAGGCGAAACGGGTATCATCTGCTTCGTAATATCGATTCCTATCGACTTACATTTTTCATAAATATTCGGAAAATGCTCGATAAATTTCTCCAGCGCAATATGCCGTACATCGAGAAATACATATTCCGTACCTGTAATCTTCATCTCATTATCGATCGCCCGCGCAACAATATCGCGGGGCGCAAGATCCTTGCGATAGTCATAGCGCTCCATGAATGCTTCGCCATTTTTATTTCGCAATATCCCACCATCGCCACGTACCGCTTCGGTAATTAAAAAAGACTGTCCGCTTACGCCCGGCTCATACAATGCAGTAGGATGAAACTGGATGAATTCCATGTTTTCTATCCGGCCCTTTGCGCGATACAGCATCGCAATACCATCGCCGGTAGCAATAAAAGGGTTTGTGGTAGAACGATATACCTGTCCGTTACCACCCGTTGCAAGCAGGGTTATTTTTGCGAGAATGGTTTCGATCTGGTTGGTCTGCCTGTTCAATACATACACACCGTAGCACTGTACATCAGGGGTAGCTTTGGTAACGAGATAACCCAGGTGATGCTGAGTGATCAGGTCCAGCACGAAACAATGTTTGATCAGTGTGATATTCGGAAACTCTTTTATCTCATCGAGCAGGGTGCGCTCCATTTCTTTACCCGTAACATCCTTATGATGCAGAATCCTGAATTCGCTATGGCCGCCTTCCCTTCCTAATTTATAATCACCATCGCTGGCTTTATCGAAACGTGCACCCCAGTTAATGATCTCCGCAATCCTGTCCACTCCCTCCTTCACCACTATTTCCACCACTTTCGGATTACATAATCCGTCGCCGGCAATCAGCGTGTCATCGATATGTTTTTCAAAACTGTCTTTTTCAAAATCCATTACGCCCGCAATACCGCCCTGCGCATATTTAGTGTTGGTTTCATCGGCCTGCGCCTTGGTGATCATCAATACTTTCTTATCAGGAAATTCTTTAGCAATTTTCAGCGCGTAGGTAATGCCGGCAATACCTGAGCCTATAACCAGGAAATCTGTTTGCATAATTTAATAATAGATGGAATAATTCAGCTTTTCAGGAGTTTCGAGCATCTTCAGCAGATCATATTTCAGGGTAGCTGTTTTTTTATCATCAGATAACGTGATGAGCTCACTGTCGAATTTTTTTACCGGCCTCGGCAACCTGATCACCGTAGTATACAATAGCTGCATGCCCGCGCTGGTCATCAGTTTCATCTGCTGAAATTCCTGGCGCTCGCTGAGCTTTTTAAATTTAGCCTGGTTGAGCTTCCGGCTGATCTGGCCATTACTCACCGACACATCGAGCATATTAGTCAGTTCATCGGAAATTTCATCTGCGGGAGAATCCTGCACATCCTGTTCATTTTTCTGAAACTCATTTTTAAATACGCTGCGCATTCCCTGCATGGCATTGCCCGACATTAATTGCTGCAGGTCGTTATACGACTGAAACGGAAAATAAACATCGGTTTTAAAGATATTCTCGCCGGCATTCATGTTCAGTTTTACGGTGCCGTTGTGAAAGAGTGCCTTCTGATCGGGCCTGATGTCTTTTGCCGAGTCGGTTATGTCTTTGAGATAAAGGGTAGTATCGATTACGCGGCTCAGGTTGTTCATCATTTCCTGGTTATCGCCGAATGAGCGCATCATTTCCATCAACTGGCTCATGTCCATCTTGGCCGTAAAAGTGCCCGAGCCATTATTGTTAATTACAATTTCTTCATTCACCTCATAGCATCCTGCGAACAGCAGGCACAGGACAGAGACAGCAAAAAACCGGAGCTTCTTCATTTATTTTTTCGGAAAGATAGATCCTTTCCATGATTTTTACTATTCGGGGTAAGCAGTAAATCATCGTTAGCTTTTCAGTTCCACCGATTGATGTGCAGCGGTGCGCGCGGGGAACCACGAGGCCAGAAAGGCTACCAGCATCACCGTAATTGCGACCAGTATAAAATCGGAAATACGGAGATCGACAGGGTAATAATCGATCAGAAAAGTGCCGCCTTCAATCTTCACGAGCTTGAATTTTACCTGCGCCCAGGCGATAAATATCGCCAGCAGGAAGCCCGCAAACGAGCCCAGCGCCGCTAACAGAAGGCCCTCGTTGAGAAAGATAGACCGGATGCGTTTGTTATCCGACCCCAGCGCCTTTAACACCTGTATGTCTTTCTGCTTTTCGAGCACCAGCATCGTGAGCGAGCCAATCATCGTAAAAGCGGCCACAACCAGCATCAGCGTCAGCAAACCGTACATGGCCCACTTCTCGAGGGTCATCACGCTATAGAGGCTTTTGTTCTGCTCGTATCTGGTTTCGATGGTATAGCTTCCGGCAAATATTTTTTCCAGTTCTTTTTTAGTATCCTCCACCCGCGACTGATCTTTCACACCCAGCTCGATGCTGCCGTATTCATCCGGTTTCATCGAAAGCATTTTTTTCATGAAACAGGTATTCGTAATCGCATATTTATTGTCGATATCCTGCTGAATAAAAAAAGTGCCTACGGTAGAAATATTTTCGGCGGAGAACGCCTCATACGGATCTACCACATTAATATTCACCCCACGCTTGAATAAATAAGCCATGATGGGATACACGCTCCTGTCGGACTGGACAGCGAGCGCATTTTCTATTCCGCTGCCGAGAATCACCATCGGCTTATCGGCCGTTCCCAGCTCGAAGCTTCCACGGATCAGTTTATCGGCAACCGATGTTATTTTGGTATAATTCGAATCGACGCCTTTTAAATATACGATCGTCTGAATTTCTCCGTTCTGCAATAATGTTTTTTCTTCCACTTCAAGGCTGAAAGCAGACACATTGCTTATCCCTCTTAATTTATTAAGCTGCTCCTGCGTTACAATAATCGATTTTCCGCTTCGCGGGGATATTTTCAAATCGGTATAAAAAGAAGAATACAACGATTTCACCAGCCCTTCAAAACCATTGAAAACGCCTAACAGGATGATAAAAGCAGCCGTGATCAGCACAATGGCCATTACACTCACCCAGGCAATAATATTAATTGCATTCGTCGATTTTTTTGCCCGGAAATAACGCCACGCGAAGAGAAGATTCAAGGTATATGAGTTAATAGTAAAAACTTAAAAATTGAAAATAGCCGGATCTGTATTTCCGTTTTGACTTTTTCACTTTTAACCTTTAAGTTTTTTAAATAGTTCTTCCATTTTAAATACCTGCTCCAAAGTATCATCCAGGTAAAACTGCAGCACGGGCATGCGCCGGAGCTGCCTGCCTACTTTGGCCGTCAGCTCCCTTTTTATTTCCCTTCCTCTGTCTTTTATTTTCTGAAAAACCGCTTCCGGTTCCTTCACCTGGAAAAGGCTTAAGTAGATTCTTGCCTCGAGCAGGTCTGGCGTCAGTTTCACCGAGCTGATCGAAATCATTCCACCGTCAATCATCGTCAGGCCCAGTTTCTGAAATATTCCGTTCAGTTCTTCAAGCAGCAGCCCTGCTATCTGTTTCTGTCTTTTTCCTTCCTGCATAATTTTCAAATTAAAGTTAAACGATCGCGTTATCAGGATGCCATTCTTTCAATTGATCCCCGGTCCATTTTTCCTCCAGCCTGATCAGCTTGTGCAAATCGGCGAAAGGGCGTGGCTTTACCGCATATTTGGCGGTGAGCCGGATATAATGATGAATATACGCTCCCAGTGCAATATGGCAGGGCTTTATATCGCCCACTTCTACCGAGCGCTGTTTCACCCGCATAAACAGGTCGAAGTCGGCTGCCTGCAGCCGCTCGTCCCAGCCCTCTAAAATACTTATCGCCCGCCGGGTCATCATCACATTATTGCCCACAATGCCTTCGATAACAGTATACCCGTTCTTTTCAAACCGCCTGCGGCAGAACCGCTCCCAGTTGCCATACATCAGGCGGTGCATCAATAATAAATTGCTTCTTCCAAAACCGAATAACAGCAAAGGATTTTTTACTCTCTTCCACCGCCTTGAAATATTTTTTGTCTCTCTTTTCGAGCCCATGCTCTCAATGCCCGAGGCAGAGATAATATCCACGCCGTGTTTTTCCGCTGCAATGATGAGCAGGTTATCCCAGTCGGGACCTACGATGAGGTCGTTATTTAAAAAGAAAAGGTATTCCCCTTTAGCGGCGCGGATGCCCTGGTTCTGGCAATAAGGATAGGAATAGTTCTGCTCGTTTTCGATCACCACGCACCCATTCTCCCTGAAATATTCCCGGGAGCCATC
>JBGAJL010000089.1:0-1335 GCA_044224935.1 Flavitalea sp. | reverse complement strand
AATAATCAGCTCGAAGCGGTTATGCGTGTACTTTCGCAGGGATTCGAGATAAATCCGGTTGAAAGCCAGCCCGTTGTGAACCGCTGTAATAATGCTGATCATTGAAAATAGTTTTAACTTTGCTCCCTTCGCTCACCGGAGCCGGATGGCGGAGGTGAGTTTTGCTCACCGAAGCTTTGTCCAGCACAGCTTTAGCAGGTTGGGTAGCGGAGGTGAGTTTAATATGAACAGCAAAGCTAAATGAAAATCTTCTTTCGCCTGCTCGGTTTCTCCCGGCCCTTTCATCATTATATACCCGAGTATGTTATCTATATTTTCTTTTACATCGTCTTTGGCCTGGTGAATTTCACCCTGCTCGCACCCCTGTTCGATATCCTGTTCAATACGGGCCAACTGAAGGTGGTCGACCATCTTCCGGGCTTCACTCTGTCCGTATCCTGGTTCAAGGATGCGTTTTACTACTGGATGAATTATTATATACAAACCTCGGGCAAGGCCGGGGTGTTGCTGTATGTGTCCGTCGTTATTTTCTGTTGCGTGCTGCTGAAGAACCTGTTTGGATTTTTATCACAGAAGACGCTCACGCGCATGCGCGTGAATATGGTAAAAAATATCCGCCGCCAGTTGTATGATAAATACAGCCATCAGTCATTGCAGTTTCATGTCAACGAGCGCAAGGGCGACCTGATCTCGATCATGAGTAATGATGTGGTGGAAATAGAGAATTCGGTGGTGAGCTCTATCCAGACCATCTTCCGCGATCCGCTGGTAATTATTGCCACGTTCTGCATGTTATTTTATCTGTCGAAACAGCTTACTTTTTTTACATTGATATTTTTTCCGGTATCGGGCACCATTATTTCGCTGATCTCGCGAAAACTAAAGAAAGGAGGCGGAAAGGCGCAGGTGTTCCTGGGAAGAATACTGAATGTGACCGAAGAGACGCTTTCCGGCATACGCATTATCAAAAGCTTCAACGCTGAAAAATATGTAAATAAAAAATTTGCCGAAGAGAATGACGCGTTTTCAAAATCAACAAAGGGAATTTTAAATCAGCGTGAGCTTTCGTCGCCACTGGCCGAGGTGCTGGGTGTGGCGGTGATCATTGTTATCATCATCTATGGCGGGAATTTAATTTTATCGGGTGATAAAACGTTTACCGCATCGGCGTTTATCGCTTATATCGCATTGTATTTCCAGATCATCACTCCCGCAAAAAATATTGCCGGCGCCATCAGCTACCTGCAACGCGGCCTGGCTGCGGGTGAGCGTGTGTTGAAAATTATCAATCTTCCCAACACGATCACCGAGGCGCCTGGTGCGCGGCCGATAACA
>JBGAJL010000088.1:0-19133 GCA_044224935.1 Flavitalea sp. | reverse complement strand
AAACGAACCGCTTTGGAGGTTGATATTCCTGGGCGATGGCGATTTGGGTGCAGAATAGAAAGGGAACCAATATCTGCAACGCTGAATTACATTTCAAACCATAATGCTTTTAACGTGTTGTAAAATCCTTCTCCGATGATTAACCGGAAGAATGACGGATTTTCCCGCTTGATTTCATTCCAGTCTTTTGGAAAAAATTATACCAGAATAAATTTTATTGGAAAAAATTCTCCCATATTCCAAGTATCTTGGAAAAAAATAGCTAAATTTAATTAAATTGGCGCAGATAGTGGAAAAAAATATATCGGTTCATCTCCGGGATATTATATATGCCTCTTCAATAGCTGCAGAATCCAGGCAAATCTCCCAGTGGTTAAAACAGGGAAAGATCAGGTTAATCGCTCCGCGTATCTATACCGGAAGATTGGATGTTAACGCTGACGTACTAATCAGGCGTAATATTTTTTCGATCATTGGCCATCAGTATCCGGGTGCCGTTCTTAGCCATCGTTCGGCACTGGAGTTTAAACCTACGGAGCAGGGATCACTTTACCTTACCTATAAATATACAAAAAAGATAAGCCTTCCAGGCATCACCCTGCACCTATTGAAAGGCCCCGGTCCTATTGCGGGGGACAATGCTTTTATGGGCGAACTGTATGTTTCCCAACAACCCCGGGCATTTTTGGAGAATCTTCAGCAGGCTAGGCAGAACAGAGACTCGAAAGTGGTTCCACGGCAGGATCTGGAAAACAGGCTGGAAAGAATGCTACAGGTCAATGGAGAAGATGTACTGAACGGGCTCCGCGATGAGGCTCGGCGCATCGCGGGTGAACTTTCGATGGAAAAAGAGTTCGGAGAATTGAACCGGATCATCAGTGCGCTTCTTACCACGCATACTTCTTACACGCTGCGCTCACCTATGGCCAAAGCAAGGGCAGAAGGATGGCCCTACGATGGTAGTCGCGTTGCGCTGCTGGAGACTTTATGGACGGCACTTCAGCAACACGTTTTTCCTGCAAGGCCTGAACCGAACGTGACAGATATTTCCTTTGCCAATTTCGCTTTTTTTGAGAGCTATTTTTCCAATTATATCGAAGGGACCATTTTTGAACTCGGAGAGGCGATTCAGATTATTGAAACAGAGCGGCCCATTCCCACGCGCGATGAAGATTCACATGATATCCTGGGTACTTATAAATTGGCGAGTAACAGGCAGGAGATGCAAATCATTCCCACCGATGGCAACCACCTGCTTGATATACTGCGTTACCGGCATCGTATTTTACTGTCTGCGCGGCAGAGCAAACAGCCTGGCGTATTCAAAGACAGGAACAACTATGCGGGGCAGACGATATTTGTTGAGCACCAACTCGTTCGCGGCACCCTTATCAAAGGATTTGATTATTATAAAACGCTTACTGATCCGGCGGCCCGGGCAATTTATATAATGTTTCTTGTAAGTGAGGTACACCCTTTTCTTGATGGTAACGGCAGGCTCGCCCGTATCATGATGAACGCGGAGCTGGTACATGCCGGACAGTCCAAGATCATGATCCCTACAGTATATCGCGAGGATTACATCGGTGCGCTGCGCCGGCTGACGCGACAAGCCGATCCTGTTCCGTATATAGGTATGATGGAGCGTGTGCGCCGTTTCAGCAGTTATGTTTATGGTGAAGACCGTGAGGAGATGCGCCAGTATCTGGATAGTTGCAATGCCTTCCGGGAAGACACCGAAGGGCGGATACTTCAAATCATACCGCGCTGACTTTTAAGAAGCGGTTACCAGCCAGGCCAGCGACAGTCGGCATGCTTCATTCCCGCGCCAGTTCTATCTGCATGCTTAATTTCTGAACGATATCAGATCCGTCGAAGCCGATATTCGTAAACCGGATATAACCCGACCGGTCAATGATATAAGTGGCAGGAATCGTATTGAAGTTGAATTTCGTTCCGATTTCAGGATCCGTATTGAAATACACCGGGAAACTGTATTGCCGGTTACCCGGCCAGTTTTGTGCGTCCTGCAATTTATTCCCCGAGCCGCTGTTCACGATCATAAACATAACGTCTTTGTCGCCCCTGAATTTATCGTAAGTCTTTTGTACATAAGGCATCTCCGCCATACAGGGGCCGCACCAGGTGGCCCAGAAATTAATTACAAGCAGTTTGTTTTTCATCGAGGCGGTATCGACAGGATTTCCCTTCAAATCGACAAACATATTAAGCAGAGGTGATTTTTTGTGCGTCTGCATGGCCAACAGCTTCTTCCGCAGCGCCTTCTCCTCGCGCATGGCCAATTCGTTTATCGACTTTTGATCTCCGGTGCTTTCGTAAAAAGCCCTGGCATTCTTAATGGTGTAATCATCCAGCGATAGAGCAGTGGCTTTGCGGATATAATCCGCCGCCGCATTCCGGTTTCCCTGCTTCATCGAAATAACGCCCATCATCGACAACACGTTGGCTTTTGCTTTCCGGTGTTCAGCATCTCTTGCACTGTCTGTCACATACGGATAAATATATCCTGTTTCCGGAAAATAACGGATAAGTCCCACCCTAAATGTATCCGCTATGGTGTACGCTTCCCGTGCATATTGCATCGCCTGGTCAAGCGCTATGCTGTCATGCATTAATTGCTGAATGATTCCCGTAATCGTTCTTAACCGGTATGGGCTGCTATCGCTTTCGAGCACCTCTTTTGCATGATATAATGCTTTCGCTTCATTTTTACCATCAGCGTAATACTGAAATAATTTTTCATGAATGGATTCGAAGCTTTTTTTGTTCTGTTCGTTTTCCTGTGGTAATTCCTGCTCAAATAATTTTATCTGCCCGAGGCTGTCCTTTTCTTTTATCGCAAAATATACGCGATACTCCCTTCCCAGGTCGGATGCCGCATAGCGCTCCGCTATTATGCGGCGTATGGAATCCAGCCGTTTGTTCTCGCCGATGATCAGGTATCCCATCGTAACCTTATTGAGATTATCGCCGTTCGTCGGGTCCGAATAAAATTTATCGGCGATCACCTGCAGCGCCTTCTTTTTCAAACTGTCTCTCTGGTCTTCACCGGCGAGTTTTATCTGCGTATCGAGCATTCTTATCCTGGCCTCATAATTATCCGGGAAATGTTTTAATTCTTCCTGGAATAAGGCAAGCTGCCTGTTCGCAAGCCCGGACGACTTACCCATCTGCGCACTCAGGCTATAGGCTTTATACAGGTAACTGTCTTCAACAGGCTGCCCGTTTTTGAATACTTTTATTTCATAATGCCTGTCGGGTGCGGGTTTATCGATCACATCACCGCTCCGCAAATAAAACGTGGCATAAGTGGCGTACCGGGGTAATTTGAAGCGTGCAACCCATTTGTGCCCTTGTTTAACCAGGGGCATTTGCCAGGGAAGAGAATAGAGGTTTGAATAAGTAAATACCAATGTTATCCCTTTTACGGCGGGCCTTATCGTAGCGCCCGCCGCCGAAGGATCGTAAGAAATTTCTACCGTATCGCCACGCTCCGGTTGCGCCGGAGTTATCTTCAGTCGCTGGGCACGTAACAATGTTACGGTTGCAAACAGCAACAAAAAGATGCCACACACTTTTCTTATCATTCAATATTATTTTTCGTACCCGGCGTTTTGTACAAGATTTACGTTTCTTGAAATAGCGTTTAAAGGAATGGGGTATAATGTATCGGTCGATTGCCAGTCTTTTTCCGGCCTGATGCCCAATACCGCATCTGCCCGGTGAGTGCGTTTGAGGTCCAGCCATCTGTGTCCCCATTCGGTAAACAGTTCCAGTCTTCTCTGTTGCTCCACTTCCAGCAGAAGCGCTGCTTTGTCGCTTCTTTCTGTTAACGGTAAAAGACCTGCGCGCACTCTTATCGAATCGATATCCGCTGCTCCCTCTTCCAGTTTATCCTGTTGTATTCTTGCTTCGGCACGGATAAGGAATTGCTCCGCAAGCCTCATCACCATTGAATATTCGGTGATGTCCGCACCCGCTGCAAACCGGAATTTGTATTTATAAGGAAAATAATGCACCGCGCCTGTGGTGGCCGACACTCTCACGCCCACCCAGTCCTGGTAGCGGAGATCTGCGTCTTTATCGAAAGAAGGGATCAGCGTGGCAGTGTCGAGCCGGAATACCGCTCCACCGGTTGGTGTTCCCGGCACTGCTACGAAACCTTCCCATGTATTACGTCCGCCGCCATAGTTCACAGGCTCGAGCTGCCAGATCGCTTCCGCGCTGTTGGCAAGAAACACGCCGTTAAGGTCGGGCATTAACGTGTACATTGGATTTGAGATAACTTTTGATGCTTCTGTCTCGGCTAATGCCCATTGTTGCGTATATAGATATGTTCTCGCGAGCAGGGCCGTAGCTGCGGCTTTATTCGGGCGCACGCGATTACCGGTAGGATAGGCATCGCCCATGAGGTTGACCGCCTGCTTCAGGTCGTTGATAATTGTGTCGTACACAACGGAAGCATCTTCCTGTCCTTTGGTGTTATTGACAGTATAATCAGTTGTTGTTACGAGCGGAACTTTTCCATAGAAGTTTACTAAATAAAAATAACAGAAGGCCCGGATGAAATAGGATTCTCCGAGAAGCTGATCTTTAACGGAAGGTGTAAGCTGCGTTGCCGCAGAAATACCTTCGATACATGAATTAGCCTGGTAAATATAATTGTAAAGGCTTGACCAGTTACTGTTTACATACTGGCTGCTGGGGAGCAGGTCATCTTTTTTATATGCGTCGAATGCTTCATAACTGGTATAATAATACATATCATCCGCCTGCATAGCCGTTGTGAAATTAACGATCACATTGGCAAAGAAGTAATTGTACGCATTCATGTTGCTGTATATCCCTGTCACGGAAGCGGTGGCCACTTTGTCATCGGTGAATGCCAGTTGCGATACCAGCTCGTTTTGAGGAAGCGGGGTGTCAACATATTTCTTACAGGAGTATGTCGCTGTTGTTAGAAAAATAATTACAAATACTATATTGATCTTGTTCATTGTTGTCATTTTTTAAATGAGTCGGCATTCGGATTAAAAAGCGATTTGCAAACCGGCAGTGATTGTTTTCAGTGGCGGCATGGCAAGACCCTGCGTTTCGGGATCGATTCCTTTGTACTTCGTAATGGTAAAAAGGTTCTGTCCTAACAAATACACGCTTAAATTGTCGAGACGCAGCTTCTTTGAGACACCAGCCAAATCGTACCGCAATGAAATATTTTTCAATCTGATATATGATGCATTTTCCCACATTACGGAAGATCTCCTGTAAAAATCATAATCCACATTGCCTGCAGATGTCGTGGCCCTTGGTACATTGGTGATGTCGCCTGCCTGCTTCCAGCGGTCGAGTGCCGACAAGTCTTTGTTGTTTAATGTGCCATAGGCTGCTGACAGATAGCCGTAGTTAACACCGGGCGCATCCTGTTTTACAAACTGTAAAAGAAAATCAAGTGTAAATCCTTTATATGCCAGCGTGTTTTGCAGGCCGCCATAATAGTCGGGCATCGTTTTGCCCAATACTACATAATCGTCATCATCTGCAATTCCGCCGCTGTGATCCACATCGAAGAACTGTGGCAGGCCCGTCTGGGGATCGATACCTGTGAACTGAAATCCCTTCACTATTGACAGCGATTGTCCCACCACGTAGGTTTGGGCATAGGTTGATGTTTCTATGTCCGGGTATTCTTTTAATTCGTTATGAATAAAGCTCATATTAAACGAGGTGTTCCATGTAAAATTCCTGCTCTTGATATTGGTGGTATTCAATGTGAGCTCTACTCCCGAGTTAAGCACTTTGGCAGGAAAATTAGCCACGGTAGATTCTGCACCGGTTTGAGGCGATAGCGCAAGGTCGACCAGTAAATTATCGGAAATATTCCTGAACACGCTCGCATTAAATAATATCCGGTCCTTTAAGAAACCGAGTTCGACTCCTCCTTCCAGCTTTCTGTTGTTTTCCCATTGATAATAGGCATTGGGAATTCTTGAGGGGGTAAGCCCGGATACGCCATCATAAGGAAAACTTGTAGAGCTCCAACTGGCAAGGTATGCATAGTCTCCGATCTGATCGTTACCGGTTGTTCCGTAGCTCGCTCGCAGTTTTCCAAAGCTCACAAATCCGTTATTCGGAAAAAAGGACTCGTTGCTGAATAGCCATGCCGCACCTACTGCACCGAAGTTACCGAAGCGGTTATCCGGTCCGAAGCGGGTTGATCCGTCACGGCGGTAAGTCGCATTGACGATGTATCTATTTTCCCAGTTATAATTAAGTCTTCCGAATAACGATGTATACCTGTAGAAAACGAACTGCGAAGGTCTTGCCTCGATACTTTCGGCAGAATACATATCATCGAGCAAAGCTTCACTTGAGAAATTAGTGGCCGTAACGCCGTGGCCTTTCCGCTGGCTTTCCTGGAACGTTCCTCCCACAAGGGCCTGCAGGTTTCCCCTTCCGATTTTCCGGTTATAATCCACCTGCGGTTCAACAAGATAGGTTTGAACATTGGAAAAACCGAAATAGGTCATGTTCGAAACATTACTGAGCGGGTTAAATGTTTTGCTGGGATAGGCCTGTAACTGGTCCATATCGGTAAACGTATAACCGAGATTTGCCTTTACATGCAGGCCCGGCAGCACCGTATATTTTAATGTACTGTTGGCAATAAGCGCATTGGTATTGACTGTCGATCTTCTTAAAAAATAGGCAGCGGGATTTTGAATATTTCCGAACCAGTAATAGTCTCCCACCGAATCGTAAAGCGGATAATTCGGAGCGAGGTCGTAGAAAGATGTCAGATCGGTTGCCAATGAATTATCTTTTGTTGAAGAATAATTCAGCGATGCAGTGATATTGAATTTTTTATCGAGGGTAGTATGATCGATATTAAAATGGGCCGAGGCTCTTTTAAAGCTCAGGTCGCCGGGCATTACGGTTGTCGCTTTGCGAAACGTTCCGCTAAGTAAAAAGCGCGTTTGCTCGTTTCCCCCGGAAACGGATCCCTGGATCTGCGTTTCTTTTGCGGTGTGCCCGATCATATAATCCTGCCAGTCTGTATTCTGGTTGGGGCTCCACAATTTGAGATCCGGCGCATTGTCTTCATCGTAATCGATTCCATCGTTAGCAAAAGCTTCCTTCCTCATGGCCAGGTATTGCGAGGTATTGAGCATAGACAGTTTATTCACGATCTTGCTGCCACCTGAGAATACATTGAAATTAAACGAGGTTTTGCCGGGCCGTCCCTTTTTTGTTGTGATCAGTATTACACCATTGGCGGCACGCGATCCATAGATTGCGGTGGCGTCGGCATCTTTCAACACGTCAATTCTTTCGATATCGTTCGGATTTATTGAAGCGAGAGGGCTCTGGTAACCGTTGGCTGAAGTGAACTGGTTCATCGGCTCGCTGAAATACGGAACGCCGTCGACTACATACAAAGGTTCCGTGCCGGCGCTCAAAGAGTTAATACCTCTGAGCTGTACATTGAAGTTAGAGCCGGGGAGACCGTTTGATGAGGTTATAAACAGGCCGGGAACCCTTGCCTGCATTGAAGCTACGGGATCAAGCACGGGCTGCGAACTTATTGCAGACGATGTTACGGAGCTTACGTTTCCGGTGTTCAGCCGTTTTGTTGTGGTGCCATATGCGATCACAACCGTTTCATCAAGCGTTGACACGGCTTGTGACAGGGCGACCGACACCGTTCCTGAAGAAATTATCCCGGAAGTGATCTTTACCTGCCTGGGCTGATGACCAACAAAAGAAACCTCGATAACATCCCCTTCTTTAACATTCAGAACAACATAGCCGTCCGGGTCCGTTATGGCTGAATTGGCTGAATTCTTTACCGTTATGGAAGCGCCTGCCAGCGACTGTCCCGATTCGTCCGTAACATGTATCCGCACGGGTGGGAGCTTGTTTTCAGCTTCCAGTACATCGCGCAGGCGGGTTGCCGGAGAAGCGGCGGGCTGTTTGGGAGAAATAAAAATACTCTTCTCTCTGATAACATAATCGAGAGGCTGCGTTTTAAAAATGCCACGAAGGAATTTTTCAAGCGGAACGTTTTCTGCGGAAACTGAGACCGGCCTGGCCGATTGCAGCACGTTTTCACTATACATAAACACATAACCCGTTTGTTCCTTCACGGATTGAAAAACAGATTCCAACTTTACATTTATACCAGAAAAGCTCACATTTTGTGAAGTGCCGGTTGCAGCACAAACAGTGAAAGACCCGGCAATCAATAAAATAGCGGTTAATTTCATCGCCACACATTTAGCAGTTTTTACCATAAGCATATTAATGTACTATTAATGTTTTTCCTTCCATTTGACAGTTAACGCCCATTCTCTTCAAAAAATCCAGCACGTCGGAGAATTGTACGCTCCTGTACATCTCGCCTTTAAAAATTATATTACTCCGGACATTGGTTTCGTATACGACCCTGATGTCATACCAGCGCTCAAATTGCCGCATCAGTTCTTCAAACCTTGCGCCGTCGAAGTTGAACAGGCCGTTTTTCCATGCGAGAACCTGCGATTGGTTCGCTTTCTTTATTTTTCCATCTATCCATGCTTCACCTGGTTTCAGCACTTTGTTTTTTATACGTAATGCGCCTTTAAGCAGAGTGGTTTGCATAGCGGGTTCGTTCGTATACGCATTGATATTAAAATCGGTGCCCAATATTTCCACCGACTCGTTGCCTGCATGCACTATAAACGGTTTTGATTTATCAGTTGCAACTTCGAAATAGGCCTCGCCAGTGATGTCAACCACCCGCTGCTTTCCTGAGAAAGCGGTGGGATAAGTGATAGAGCTCCCGGCATTAAGCCACACTTTTGTTCCATCGGCCAATTGAAGCCTGTACTGTCCCCCATAAGGCGTTTGCATGGTATTCATCGCAACCACACTGTTCTTCGTATATACCAGCCCGTTATTCTCGTTTCGGATTTCCAATTTGCCGTCGGTGATTACCTGTTGCCCGGCAAGCTCAATCCTGCGTCCATCGGCCAGTGTGAGCGTAGCTTTATCTGTACCCGGGTATATAGGATCGGGCGTTTTTACGATAGCGACCGGTGCGGCGGGGCTATTCTCTTTCAATCCCCAATAGGCTGTTGCAGAAAGAACCAGTATCACCGATGCTGCGGCTACCCATTTCCAGGGATACATCTTCCTGACACGATGAGCTATGCCGGTCCGGGATTCGACCCTGTTCAGCAAATACTGCCATTGCTGCCGGTCATAACTGCTTTCGGAATCATTATCAGGCTCCATAAAGAGAGCAGTCATTTCCTGGCGGAATAACGGTTCGTGCGCCGCCATCAGGCCGAACATCTCTTCCGTTTCGGATGCTGTTATTGTACCTGCATGGTGTTTGCGCAGAAGTTGCTGTATTCTTTCTCTTACTGTCATTATGTGGATTATTGATGAAACGATTGAAGAAGGAGGTATAACTACCGGGCGCGAAAAAATTAAAAGAAAAACAGCGCCAGCATCAGAATGCCCGCTTTTTTCATGTGCCTGCGAATGTGATGCAGCGCGCTTACCAGTTGATTATTCACTGTGCTCGATGAAATATTCAGCAGTTTCGAGATCTGGCTGTGGCTCATGCCTTTTTCGCGGCTTAGCCGGAAGATGGTCTGCCGTTGCTGGGGCAGCGCGTTGATGGCGAGGTGCAGTTGTTCTTCGTTTTCGCGTGTGGCGATGTATTCTTCTCCGGCGGATAGCTGGGCTGTTCTGAACAGATCGCTGAGGATCTTTTTTTGATTCGCTTCTTTTTTAAGGAAATCGAGTGAAAGATTCGAGGCAACGGTGAACAGCCATGCCGTTGGATTGTCCATGCTGCTTACGGCCGATCTCTTCAGCCACAGACGGGTAAACACTTCCTGCATAATTTCCTCAGCAATGTGGTGTGAGCGGACGAACTTCAGCACATGGGGGAAAAGGCGTTTATTATATCGATGAAAAACCTCTTCAAAGGCGATCCTGTCATCATCTTTTCCCAGCAATACAATCAATTGCTCATCACTGTATGTGGTGTATATACTCAACGGTCATATCAATTGTCGTCCGTGAAATACCAGTTGCAAACGAGCGGCTGGTTAGCGCCGGTTGTTTAACAGATAATGGTTTGGTTACAGTGGCGAAGTTAAGAAAATCTCCAGTCATCCATCCTTTTGCAAGTAACCGGGCGCAGTGGTCATCTCTCTTTGCTATTCATTGTCAAATATTTATCTTTACGTCATATGCATCCTGTCGTTCAGCAAATTGCCCGTGAATATAAAGCGCAGCTAATTCAGTTGTATGGTGCTGAACTGGATAGCCTTATCCTTTTTGGTTCATATGCACGTGGTGATTTTCATAGTGAGTCAGATATTGATTTCGCAATTATTCTTAAGAATCCGCAGGCGCGCACCAGCGCAGAAATTTTCAAAACTTCTCCTATCACGGCTTCACTGGGGCTAAAGTATGGAATGGCACTTTCGAACTTTCCGACCACTAAAGTCAAGCTCGAGAATTCTCTCCAGGGCATTTACCAGAGTATACGCAGGGAGGGCATTCGCATATGAATATAACTGCTCTTCCGGAAGCATATAAAGCTCTTGATAAGGCCATAGATGCCATAGCTACTGCCCACCATGATTTACGGGCAGATTTTACCTTGGCAGCAGTCAATCGTGCTTATTATAGTATGTTTACTGCATGACTGGATTGCTACATCTGCACGGTATTTATCCCAAAAGTCACCAAGGTATAAGAGTAAAGTTTTCTGAACTGTTTATTAAAACTGATTTATTTCCTCCGACTGTTTCTAATTATCTTCAAAATGCTTTTGCATTGCGACAGGAGGCAGATTATGATCTGGACGCTAATATTACAACAGAAGAGGCAGAACGTGTATTGACTGATGCAGAAACATTTATAGTCCTGATAAGACAGTATCTTGACAGATATAAAACGGAAAAATAGCGGTCAGAATCATCAGGAAACGGCAAAAAACACTTATCCTCCGATTTTCTTCTTCATCAATTGCTCAGCACATAATATAAAAACCCAATTAAAGCGATGATGGCGATGGTATTGTTCATTTTCAGCCGGATGAGCTGCCGGTGACTCATGGGTGACCGTTGATGGGATCGGGTTTGTTTTCTCATGCCCCCGACTGTCAGGAATCGTTCCCTATTTTATCCGTCTTAGAGGCACCTTATTACGTAATCAAAAACACTTCATATGATCCCATTCTGAAACCGTTTTTCCCCTCTTGCGAAAAATGAAGAAAGTTATTTGCACATGTGTGTGACTTAATGAACGATCGCATTACCTGAACTGCTGTATCCGCCGTGCGATATCGCCCGCGAGATCTTCCGGAACAGCCGGCAATATCTTTTCGATTTTGCGTATATATTGCTCCGCCACTTTATCCAGGAAGGCGCGGATGAAACTGGTTTTCCTGTCCGCGCTGATCTGTTCGATCACATGCATATACAATTCAATCGTTGCGGATTTATTATTCATGTATTTAACCGGTTTGCCCAGTTTCCGCTGCATTTTGCGAAATTGCTTTTTATACTGATACGCGGGCAGCCCGTCGATCTGATGCAGTGCATCTGTTATTTCCTCTTTGACCTGCCTGACATAAGCCTCATTATCAGTTGCTTCGAATAATAAATACGTCAATAGTTCTTTGTTTTCTTTTTTGAAGCGCGCCAGATGCAGCAATATATCCAATACCTGTTTGGGCGTGCGCTGTTTGAGTTCCTGTTTAATCGTATCGATTGAAGCGGGTTGCATAGTATTTATTTCGTGGGATGTGGAAAAATAGATTAAAGAATTTTATAAGCGCTTTGCGATCTGGATCACGATACTGATCAGGAGGCTGAGCAACAGCATCGTTGTAATGGGAATATATACGCGTACATTTTCTTTCTCAATCCGGATATCTCCGGGCAGCCGGCCGATCCATTTCAATTTATCAGAAAAGAAATACAGTATCAGGCCCGCCACTACGGTCAGCACACCGCCGATAATAATATATTTAGCATACATTTTCATGCCTTACTGCCTAAATGTACATCTCTGTGGCGATACTCTGGTTGTTTTATTCATCGATATCGCATTGTTGCCTGGTAGATGCTCTTCCGCCCGGTTAAAGCATATTTACGCTTGCAGGGCGGCTTAGTACGGAAAACGGGGATTGAGCTTATATGAGAAGAGATATTAGCTGAAAGATAATATTATTTTAATGGATGAAAGTATCAAAATAGCTTGGATGCGCTGGGTAGATTTGTAAATCTTTCATTGTTGATTACCGTATTTCGGGATCAATGTAAAGCAGCGTTCATTAAAGCAACTCGTAAGCTCCATGCGGTTATTATCTTTTCTTATTTTAGTGATGATCGTTAACAGATCAACTGCACAGTTTAAAGAGGCGCATGCAGGCGCTGTAACATTTTATGGAGAGCCGGGAGAGGCAGAACGGCTGGCTGTTCAGCGAATGTTCCAGGAACCATTTGGCTCACTGGCCTGGTTACGGGCCGATTTGACGAATGAAACGGTTTCGGAGCACGATAAATACAATGGAAGCTTTCATAAATGGAACCGTCCGTTTAAGTTTTACAGTGGAGATATTTCAGGGCGCTATCTTGAACTGATGTCGGTGCTGTCTGCTCAAAACAAAGAGTATCATCCCGTACTTCACCAATTTCTGAATGAATTTTTACGCTATCAGCAACCTGATGGACATTTTGGATGGGCAACCATTAACTGGAATGATTCTATTGATTTTAAAGCCAGGACTCCGAATATGATGCCTGTTTTAAGGGGAAATGGCCGTATGTTTTGTGGGCTGGTAGAAGCATATAAAGCTTTTGGTGATAAAGAGCTGTTGCAGGGAGCATGTAAACTGGGAGATTTTTATATTTCTATTGCCGACCGGTTTATGGACACCGCCAGGATACAGGAATACAGGGGCGTCGGGACGTCTGCGGACGGGTATGTTACCTGTTATTTTAATGCCATGGAAGGATTGGTAAAGCTTTTCCAGGTGAACAGGGAACAGAAATACCTGGCCCTTGCAGAGCGGATGGCGGCTTTTTACGGCCAGTTTGATGTATTGCCTATTGGGCATACGCATGGCATGCTGTGTAACCAGTATGCCTTACTGTTATTATACGAACAAACAGGAAAAGCATCATACTTGCAACGGGTTGAGCATCGCTGGAACGCTATGCTTGATAGCGGATATGCTAATCCTGCCGGAGGTGTGCAGGAAAAATCGGGCAATAAAATGCCTTATGATGAAGGATGTGCGGAATCTGATTGGTTGCGTGTAAACCTGAAGCTTTTTGAAATAACCAAAAACAAACGTTATCTCGACATGGCAGAACGGTTGTTGTGGAATCATTATCTGATCAACCAGCATTCAAGCGGCGGTTTTGGTCACCGGAATATGATGAATGATAGTAAAGGGGTATTTGGTTTTGCCAATTATATGGCCGAAGCCACCTGGTGTTGCGATTTCCATGGCACATTGGGATTTCAACTATTGAAACCTTTACTGGTAACTGCCGATTCGCAGGAACTTTATATTAATTTCCCCCTTAGCTATAAGGCTTCGCTGGATATTAATGAAAGCACATGGAACGTTACGTCTGAAATAGAAGCCGGTAAAATGAATGATGTGATTCTTCAACAAACCTTACAACTGCATAATAATAAACAAAAACAAACAAGGCTTGCCGTTCGTGTGCCAGACTGGGCAACGGGTATTACTGCAACAAATGCATCGGGAAAGACAATAACATTTGAGCCCGGCCAGGGGTATTGGCGAAGCAAAAAGATGATACGCGCCGGTGAAATAATTAAAGTGAACTACCATGGGAAGGTAGTGGTAGAAGACAGGCATTGCCGCCCTATAATTATAACAGCAAAGGAGCAGTATATTGGTGAAGTTGTTTTAAGGTACGGTCCGCGATTGTTGATGTTAAAAGACTTCGCTTCTGTCCCTTCCATTATTCCTGATATCGATAAAAAAGGTAATGTTGTTTTTACAAAAGATATTCTCAATTCTGGGTTGCTTGTAAAACTGGCATCTGATGATCGGCCGGCTGCTTTGCAACCAAGAGTTGTAAGGGATGACAGCACAAAATCGGTTTTTGTATTTAGTATAAATGACCGATAATTATCAACATTAATTATTGATATGTCCCGGAAAAATAATAATTCGCGGCGCAGTTTTATACAAAATTCAGTGAAGGCGGCAGCTGCTTTAACCGTTGTTTCTGTTAATGGCGGTGCAATAAATGAAATTGACCGGGAAGAAAAGGTAATGTCTGTCAAACAGCCCGCAGAAACCGTTTTGTTTGTCTTCGATGATCACAACATACCCTGGCAGCATAACCTGAAAATTACACTTGTTGAAGCGCAAAAACATCCCGGTAATCCTGTATTGAGAAAAGGAGCGAAGGGAAGTCCTGATGAGGCTCATGCTATTCTTTATGGAACGGTTATTAAAACGGAGAATAAATTCCGCATGTGGTACCTGGCAATGTTTAAGCCGGGTAACCAGCAACCACCGGCTGCTCAAAACTGGCGGCCGATGTGTTATGCAGAGAGTGAAGATGGCATTAACTGGATAAAGCCCGAGCTGGGGCTTGTTGAATTTAATGGCAACAGCCGCAACAATATTTGTTTAATTGAAGGCAATCCTCATTCCTTAACGCTTGTTAACGATTTTCTGTCAGTTCTTTATGAGCCTGATGACCCCGATCCGCAACGCAGGTATAAAGCGGCTTATATCGCTCATGTTCCTTACGAAGATATTGCCGGTGGTTTGAGCAATATAGGCATGAAAGAAAAAACACCATGTGTCACCATTATAGCCACGAGTGCCGATGGCTTAAGCTGGAAAGTTACAGGCAACCAGCCTGCAGATGCAGGAGGCGAACGCTTTGAAGTATCGGGCATTTACCGGTTTGGTAATTTTTATTATTTAACCGGTCAGTTGCTTTCTCCCTGGAGCTGGCTCCCGGATGGACAGGATGCAGGCAGGGTAATGATGGTGTACCGTTCCCCCGACTTTATCAACTGGTCAAAAGCAAAAGCATTCGGGTTTGCCCGTGCAGGACAACTTGCTAATCCACCGGTTAAAGGACAACAATCGCATATGGGCGCCGGGCTCTGGAACCGGGGCAATGTATTGATTGGTCTTTATGGTATGTGGCAGGATGGCTTGCCGGCTGCCGAACGGCCTGTGGGCGCCTCGCATTTATTGGGAACAACAGTAGAACTTGGTCTGCTGATTACTAATGACGGGATACATTACCGTGAGCCTGTTCCTGGTTTTACTGTTATTTCCCGTGGCAAAAAAGGTGAATGGGATGATGTGGCATTATTACAGGGACACGCTTTTGTGAATGAAGGAGACCGCACTTTGATCTGGTATTCTCATTGGGATACGGCCGGTACGCTTAAATCAATGGAAATAGGGCTCGCTGCACTTCGAAGGGATGGCTTTGGTTTTCTTTCCTGTAAAGAAAATGATAATGACGCCCATTTTGTAACAACGTTGCTGGAAGCAGGAAAAAGGACCAGCCTTGTAATAAATGCAGAAGGTATTACAGGCAGCTCGCCTTTAATTATTGAATTGCTGGATCATCTCGACCGGCCGTTGAAGTCGTACTCAGAAACCGATGCAGCCCGGTTAACTGCTGATGGTACACAGGTTCGTGTGGTATGGCCAGGTAAAACCTATTTGCCAGCAGACAGGAAATTTGCTGTTAAAGTAAAATTCCCGGTAAACAGTAAGGCTAAAGTGTATGCTTTATATCTAGTTGCAGGACTGTAAATAATTTTTGTCGGAAGAATATTTTCCGGTGTTGGATAATATTTATTGAAATGAGAATAACAGACGTTAAAACTATTCTGCTTACGGGACCTTGTACGAATGATCCTTATCTCGGTGAACTGCGTAAACTGCGCAGCGCTGCTTTTATCCGTATCGAAACGGATACTGAACTGACTGGAATCGGCGAAACGTACGGCGGTTATTTTTTTCCTGAGGGGATACCTGCTATTGTTGATTTTTTTAAACCTGTATTGCTCGGGCAGGAAATAAACGATATTGAAGAATTATGGAAAAGAATGTACCACACCGGCAACTTTTGGTGCCGTGTGGGCCTTGGGGCAATCGTGTTGGCCGGCATTGAGGCTGCCTTATGGGATCTGAAAGGAAAGGCGATGGGAATGCCTGTATATAAGCTGCTGCATGAAAAATGGAAGAATCAATTTTTATCACAGGAAATGCCCCGGCAAATTCCCTGTTATGCAACCGGGGGACCAAGCAATTATCCACTGGAAAAGCTGGAGCAAAAGATTGAGTTCTATTTTTCTCTTGGATTTCGCGGTGTAAAATTGGGTGCCGGCGCTTATAGAAAAGGACAAGGCGTTGAGATAAAGCCTTATCCCAATGAAGCAGCAGATTTTGAAGCCGGTAAAGCTGCATTTGTTCGCGAAAAGTTCGGAAACGACTGTTGGTTGATGATTGATGCTCACATGGGCAATAGCCCTGGCAGCACCTGGGAGTTGGAAACGGCTGTTAAAGTGGCAAAGGCACTTGAACCGTTTAATTTATTCTTTCTTGAAGAGCCATTACATTATACCCGGCCTGACTGGTATTCCAGTCTTTGTAAAGAAACGGTTACACCGATCGCCGGGGGCGAATGCCTTACTGCAGTCTGCGAATGGCAAGCGTTTATTGACCAGGACAGTTTTATGATTGGCCAGCCGGATGCTTCTTTCTCAGGTGGACTCGACCCGTTTATGCAGGTGGCGGTCTTATTGGCAAAAAGAGGCCGCAGCATAGCCACTCATGCCTGGGGTGCAGGAGCGTCGCTCATGCAAAATATTCATTGCGGTTTTGCATGTCCCAATACAATCATGCTTGAAATTGCTCCGGCGTATGGACCACTTCACAGTGAAGTGATCATCGACAGTCCGCGGATAAAAAACGGTTATGTGCAACCGCCGGAAATACCGGGACTGGGTATCGAATTAACGGATGATACCATTCGTAAATTTCCATTTATTCCGGGAACTGGTGAATTTAACAGCGTTCCGGGAAAATTATTGACTACTTAAGCAAACAATATGAATATCCTGGTTGATATGCCGGTTTTTCCGCCATCCTTAAAATTGTTATCGCAATTACCCGGGGTGAATGTTAAGCTGGTTGCGGACCCACAGGAAAAACGGCGGGATCTGCCAAATGAACTGGTTAAAGATTGTTCGATCCTGTTCTGCACCATTCCTCCTGGAAATTTTACTGAAATGCAATCGCTGAAGCTGATCCAGGTATCGTCTGCAGGTTATTCTCAATTGGTCGGATTATCATTGCCCGAAAGGGGAATCAGGGCCTGCAATGCGCTTGGTGTATTTGATGTTCCTATTGCAGAATGGAATATAGCCATGATGATTAATTTAATTCGCGATATGCGAGGCCTGATGCATAACCAGGATGCAAAGATCTGGGACCGGGCTCCGCGTTTTCAGCGCGAAGCGCGCGGATCCGTTGTTGGTATATGGGGATATGGTGGTATTGGCAGGGAAACGGCAAGGCTGGCGAAATCGATGGGTATGACGGTGCATGTACTGGGAAGAAATGCTCCCACATCCAGGAAGAACATATATAACGTTCCCGGTACAGGAGATGTATCGGCGGAACTGCCCGACAGGTTTTTTTCTATGGGCGAAAAAGAATTATTTCTCCGGGAGCTCGATTTCCTGGTCATGGCTATTCCGCAGGTAAACGATACCGTTGGCATCGTTGGAGAGGTCGAATTGAAAATGCTTCCACCCTCTGCTTATTTATTAAATCCTGCAAGAGGTCCGCTGGTGCAGGAGCAGGCTTTGCTGGATGCATTGCAGCAGGGCTGGATAGCAGGAGCTGCACTGGATACCCATTATTATTATCCAATGCCTGCGGATCACCCATTGTGGTCAATGCCGAATGTAATTATGACACCTCATATATCCGGCTCCAGTACCGGTACAAGATTTCTGGAGAGAATCTGGGATATTTTTGTCCGGAACGTACAACGGTTTCAAAAAAATGAAGCGTTGCTGAATGAACTTACACCGGCGCAATTAAAAGGGTAACCATTAATTTATAAATAAAGAAATGATTCTTGACTTTTTGGTTAATTGGAAGAAGTACGCGAAAAACAATGAAACGATATGGAAAGAAGCATTTGATTTTATTGCTTCTTTAAACGTTGATGCAGAAGAGAAAAAATACTTCATTCGCGGCGACGATTTTTTTGCTTTTGTGCAGGGTTACGAAACACAACCCGCCAGTGAGGGTAAAATAGAAATGCACCGCAATTACCTGGATATTCATGCGGTTATTTCCGGCAGCGAGCTGGTCTACTACAGTCCGGTAAATGATCTCGAATTAATAGAAGATTTTACACCGGGAAGCGATGACCTGCTCTTTTCTTTTCGACCGAATCTGTCAAGCGGTTTCCGGCTTTACCCGGGAAGGTTTGCCCTGTTTTTTCCTGAAGAAGGCCATCTGACACGTATTCAGTTATATGAAAAGCCGGAGCGCATAAAGAAAGTAGTTTTAAAAATAGATAAGAAATTGTTTTACTGAACGGGACTATTCCCATCCCGGTGCTTCACAAGTAGTAAGATCATTGTTATTACAGGCTGGAAAATATGAGCTATTTGTTCAGGTGATAACATTATGCACCGTCTAAAAATCGCTTCCGAAAAATAGTACTATAAATGTAAATAAAAGTAACAGCCGGAAAAATCGACTGAAACTACATTTGAACCATAAACTATTACATCCTTATTTACAGGTTATGAAGCAATTCAAACAGCAAATAAAACATCCGCAGCGTGATCCGGATTTCGTTACCGGCGCATATTCAGATGCGGTCGTGATCAATGGATTCGTTTTCGTAAGCGGCCAGGCATCGGTGGATTTCCAATCATCGGAATTTATACTGGGAAGCATTGAAGACGAAACGCGCAGAACACTTGACAATATAAAATTGATTCTGGCAAAGGCGGGAACCTCTATGGACCATGTGGTGAAATGTACTGTTCAT
>JBGAJL010000087.1:0-19271 GCA_044224935.1 Flavitalea sp. | reverse complement strand
AACAATCATAAATATATGTATTTTCCGTTTTTCTGGTTTTCTCCGGCCTATTTTGTTAGTTGCCTGCGGAAATAATTGTTCTGACAATGGCAAAGCAGAAAAAGAGGTTTAACCGTATCAAACTGGTGCTGATAGAAAAGCAAAAAACGAATCTCTGGCTCGCCCAGAAAATGGGCCTGACGCCGGCTGCAGTTTCCCGGTGGTGTACCAACGATTCGCAGCCAACGGTTGAATCACTTTTTAAAATAGCAAGGCTTCTGGAAGTGGAAATCATAGAACTTTTAAACACCAAGCAAACCTGATGCCTTCCACATCTTCTCTCACTGTGAATGATTTCACAGAACAACCAAAAGTGAAAGAATGTCTTGACAGACTTCACAAAAAATTTACACCCGAAAATCCGCTGATCGTTTCTGATGTTCTCGACGATAAAGGAAATCAGTATGCGCATCTCGTGCAGAAGGGCGGCGGCGTATTAGGCGTAGCGCTCGTCGGCTATACCTATATTCTGGAAATGATGGGCATCCGTTTCTGTAAACAGGCCGGTACGAGCGCGGGCGCCATCAACACAGCACTGATGACCGTAATGGGAGGCAAACAGGACATTAAATCTCCCGGCGTTCTGCAGGCCATCTGCGATCTTGAATTTTTCTCCCTTGTCGACGGCCATCCCGTGGCCCGCTGGATCATCAAAAAATTCATTACCGACGAAGGATTTATAAAAAAAACGAAGCGCTGGATAGTCCGGCTGCTGGCCACTTTCGGCATTTTACTGGCGTCTGATATCACCCTGATCGGCTTGCAGCATGTGTACGACCGGCTCTCCTTCTGGGCCGGCCTGTCTTTTTTGCTCACCGGCGTTATCATCCTGGCGCTTGCCGCCATAACCATCTATTGCAACATCCTGTTAAAGCGACTGAAGAATGCCGGTTTTGGTATCAATCCCGGAGACTTTTTTTACGACTGGATAAAAAAACAATTCAAATCGAATGGCGTAAATAATGTTACCGATCTTAACAATAAAGCAGGCGCCCCTATACCCGGCTTGCACCTGCGCGTGCCCAGTCCGGAAAACCTCAACGATCTTAACGGAACAGTTGCCTTTATCACCAGCGAATTATCGAGTAAGAATAAAATACAATTTCCTGCAATGTGCGATCTCTTTCGTAAAAAGGAAGACATCGACAAGTTACAGCCTGCAGGTTTTGTACGTGCTTCGATGTCGATTCCTTTATTTTTCGAATCGTATATCATCAACGATATTCCGTGCGGCGACCCGGAAATAAAAAAAGTGTGGATGGACCGGTTCAACGAGCCCGATCCTCCTTCCTGCGCCCGTTTTGTAGATGGAGGAATATTATCTAATTTTCCCATCAACCTTTTCTATAATCCTAAAGTGAATGTTCCCCGCCTGCCGGTATTCGGCATCGATCTCGACGACAGCACTCCCGGCGACCAGGGTAAGAATGCAGAAAGCTGGAGCCTGATGGGATATTTCGGCAGAATGTTTTCTACCATTCAGAATAATTCCGACAAGGAATTTCTGCTGAAAAATAAAGTGTACAACAAAGGTATCGGGAAAATAAAAGTGGCCCAATACAACTGGCTCAACTTTTTTTTACCTCCGCAGAAAAAAATCGAACTGTTTATTCTCGGGGCGCAGGCCGCTACCGAATTTCTTTTACAATTCGACTGGGAAAATTATAAACGTGAGCGAGCAGGTATGCAATCGACGCTTACCTCCGGATCTTCTGACAATTTAAATCCATAACGATGGTTATTTTTATTTCGGGGTGGACTTTATACTGCATCGCGGTGGCCATCCTGCTGATTACCGCACTGCCGATACAATACTATGGAGCCTTTTTTACAACACGGGACGTGCTGGTCAGAGATTTTAATATCCTCGACCTCCAGCTCGCTTCAACAGAAATGGAAATCGATAACACGCTGAAGGGGATTACCCAACTACCGCCCGCCGCATCGGCGAAAGTGATCCGCGCATTGAAAAATCAGCTTTATATCGACTTTCTTCTTATGCCGGCTGTATATGGCACTATTTTCATCTCTTGCATGAAAGTAGCCTGGAAAATGCCGGAGCCGGGAATGATTTTCTTCAGCCTGCTGGGCTGGCTGCAGATCGTAGCCTGGATTTGTGATATCATGGAGAATTGCTACCTGCTTGGCAAAACCGGAAGGTTGAATAAAGAATACAAGCCCTCTTACATGCGCTTTCGCGGCTACCAGGTTATAGAGGTGCTGAAATGGGGCCTGTCGATGCTGGCTACCGTTTGCGTGTTGTCGGCGTTGCTGTATTTCTGGATCTCGGGTTTGTATATGGAGCAGTCGCTGAAATACCTGCTTATGATTGTTTTAATGCTTATCGTTTTTTTTGTTCTCATTAAGTTTCTGGCAAAGCCGGGTATTGCCTGGAAACGATCGCTGGGCAATTGATCGCTGGTATGGATTAACCATCTATTAATTTTATTTTCTCCGGATACCCTTTACAAGGCATAATTATTGAATTAAATACGGATGTCTTAATCGACATCAGCCAACAATATGAACACTCCTATGTCTCACACCCCTTTTTACACCCGGCTCGCGATGGTCATGGTCAGTCTGATTGCTTTTGGATATCTCTGTATTCTTGGCAAAGAACTGTTGTGCCCGCTGCTTTTTGCCGCACTTTTTGCGATACTGCTGCTTCCGGTTGCCCAATTTCTCGAAAGGAAACTTAGGATTCCGCGCAGCGCCGCCGCAGGGATAGCCGTAATCCTGTTCCTGGTCTTTGTCGCGATTATTATTTACACTGTCGGCTCGCAGATTTCTACGCTGGCTTCCGACTGGCCTCTTTTCAAAGAGCAGGTGATGCTGAGCCTGCACAACCTTCAGCAATGGATCTATGATAAATTCCATATCGATCTGAACAAACAACTGGATTATTTCAATAACGCCACATCAAAAGTGCTTAATGCCAGCACGGCAGTGATTGGTACTACCGTACTTACCCTTTCTTCCATCGTATTGTTTCTCGTATTCACTATGATTTATACATTTTTTCTGCTGTTTTATCGCAGGCTGATCATGAAATTCCTGGTGAATGTTTTTAAAGAAGAAAATTCTATCGTGGTATATGATATTACCGCGCAGATCCAATATATCATCCGGAAATATATTACCGGGTTATTATTAGAAATGAGCATTGTAGCGGGAGTGATCTGTATCGCTTTCTGGCTGCTTGGCATCCAATATGCTTTTCTCCTGGGAATAATTACCGGTTTGTTCAATCTGATTCCTTATATCGGCATCATCACGGCATTACTGCTAAGCATGCTGATTACATTTGCCACCGGCGCCGTTGCGACGAAAATATTATTGGTGGCCATTATCGTAATCGGTATGCACCTGATCGACAGCAATATTCTGCTTCCTGTTATCGTAGGCTCGAAAGTGCGCATAAACGCCCTGATGACCATTATTGCCGTGATAGTAGGGGAGATGATGTGGGGCATCTCCGGCATGTTTCTCGCTATTCCTGTAGTGGCCATGACCAAGATTATTTTCGACAGGATAGAAAGCCTCAAACCCTGGGGATTGTTATTGGGAGATGAAAAAGATGAAAAAAAACCCGGCCGGCTGATCCGAAGGATCAGGGCAAAGCAGAACGCGCTCAAAAAGTCAGCCGCGGCACAGGATTCGCAGACGTAAAGCTGTCACCCATCTATCCGGAAATCTTTACCTTGACGCATGCTTATGCACGATTATGATGCAATTGTTATAGGCTCGGGTCCCAATGGGCTCGCTTCTGCTATTACCCTGCAGCAACAGGGGCTATCGGTGTTGATACTGGAAGGTGCAGACACGATAGGAGGAGGCATGCGCACCGAAGAACTGACGCTGCCGGGCT
The DNA here is from genome assembly GCA_044224935.1 of Flavitalea sp. Taxonomy (GTDB): domain Bacteria; phylum Bacteroidota; class Bacteroidia; order Chitinophagales; family Chitinophagaceae; genus Flavitalea. Next base: position 15,361 of record JBGAJL010000087.1, on the reverse strand, counting down.
TTAAGCATGATGTATGCGCTGCGATAATGCCGCTGGGCGCAGATTCTCCTTTTTTTAATACGCTGCCGCTGAAGAATTTCGGACTTGAATTTATTTATCCTGCAATAGCTGCTGCCCACCCATTCGACGATGGCAGTGCAGCCATATTGTATCCTTCCGTTGAAAAAACAGCGGAACAATTGAATGATCCTTCTTATAAGAAAATAATGACCGGACCCGTCGATAGCTGGCCATCGATAAAAAATGAAATTCTCGGTCCGCTTGCGAATCCCCGTCATCCGCTGCTCATGGCAAAATTTGGATGGAAGGCGTTGCAGCCAGCGACCGTTTTTGCCAAACGATTTACTTCTGCAAAAACAAAAGCCTTCTTTGCAGGTATGGCCGCCCATGCGATATTGCCATTGAATAAAATCGCTACGACGGCATTTGGGTTTGTTATGCTGGCAACGGCGCATCACAGGGGCTGGCCCCTGGTAAAAGGAGGGTCGGTGTTTCTGGCTAAAGCGCTGGCCGACTATTTTATTTCGATCGGCGGTGCAATAAAAACTTCTTTTCGTGTTCGCTCACTGGCGCAGCTGCCGTCGGCCAGGGCTGTGTTATTCGATGTGTCGCCGGCTCAACTGTTGCAGATTGCGGGACAAAAAATTTCACCCCATTATCGTTCGCAATTAAAAAAATACCGTTACGGGCCCGGCGTGTTCAAGATCGACTGGGCGCTGGATGCGCCTGCTCCTTTTACCAGCCAGGAGGCACGAATGGCAGGTACATTGCATTTAGGCAATAGCTTTTCTGAAATTGTTGCGAGCGAAAAATTATGCTGGGAAAATAAAATTGCACCGCGGCCCTTTGTGTTGTTTACCCAACAATCGTTGTTCGATCATTCGCGCGCGCCGCAGGGAAAACATACTGCCTGGGCCTACTGTCATGTGCCTAACGGATCGGTGCAAAACATGACTGAAATTATCGAAAGGCAGGTAGAGCGGTTTGCTCCGGGCTTCCGCGAGCGAATTCTTGCCCGGCATACAATGAACACCAATCAGTTTGAAGAATACAACCCCAATTATGTTGGAGGAGATATCAACGGCGGTTCCATAGATATCGGGCAATTATTTACCCGGCCCGCGCTGCGCTTGTCGCCCTACCGCACTTCTGCGAAAGGGTTGTACCTCTGCTCGGCGTCTACCCCTCCGGGCGGGGGCGTGCACGGCATGTGTGGTTATCATGCTGCCAGGCGCGCATTGAAGGATGTTTTCAGAATAAAATGCTAAGCGGTCCGCTCTTTTGGCAGAGCGTTAATTTCTGGCCGCAGATTTGTTTCTAACTCTTGCATCGAAATTATTTGTTCATTGAATGTCTTCTATATGATTTTACAGAAAGGAACACCGGCGCCGGATTTTGAACTGAACTGCATCCCCGATCAGAAACTGAAATTGAGTGATCTTAAAGGGAAACCCGTGATCCTCGCTTTCTATCCGGCAGACTGGAGCCCTGTTTGCAGCGATCAGATGGCTCTCTATAACGAAACACTCAAAATGTTCCATAAATACAATGCAGAGATGATAGGCATCTCGGTTGACAGCAAATGGTGTCACCTTGCTTTTGCACAAAACCGCAATATTCATTTTCCCTTACTCGCCGATTTCGAGCCCAAAGGCGCTGTATCCAAACGTTATGGCGCATACAATGAAAAATCAGGGCAAAGCGAGCGGGCATTATTTGTTATTGATGAGAATGGCACCATCCAATGGAGCTATCTTTCTCCCGATGGAATTAATCCCGGCGCCGACGGCATACTGGATGCGTTGGAAGAAATGGCTGCTGTAAAAAAATAACCATGGCGAAATTAAAACCACCCGTTGGCCCGGCAGATCAGCGTACCGGTAATAAAGATGCGCAGATTACCCTTGTGGAATTTGGCGATTTTCAATGTCAGCATTGCGGTCAGGCGCATCCGCTTTTAAAGCGGCTGCTGAAAGAAAAAGGAGACGAATTTCAACTGGTATTCAGAAACTTTCCCCTTCAGGAGATCCATCCCCAGGCGCATATGGCCGCACTGGCGGCAGAAGCGGCGGGCAAGCAGGGAAAATACTGGCCGATGCACGACCTTATTTTTGAGCACCAGGAGCAGCTGGGAGGCCATTTCCTGCTGGATCTTGCCAAACGGCTTGGGCTTGACCTGCACCAATTTGGCAACGATTGGAAAAGCGATCCGATTGTGAATAAGGTGGAAAGTGATTTCGAAAGCGGAGTGCGAAGCGGCGTAAATGGAACGCCCACTTTTTTCATCAACGGTAACATACTGCTGACCTACGACGGGAGTTACGAATCGCTGGCAGAGGCAATTGAACTGGAATCAGAAATGAACAGCCGCGGATAAAATTTCGATGCTCCATTCAGAAGAATATAAATGCCATACGAATACTATCTTTGTGCACTGAAAAGATGGCCTGATAATTTTCCGGACATATCACTAAAACCAATGGGATGAAATTATTTGTAGCAGGATTACCCGATGACATGGATAACCGTGATCTTAAGGAAATGTTTGAGCTCTATGGCACAATTACATCTGCGAAGGTCATAACCGACCGTGAAACCCGCAGAAGCAAGGGCTTTGGCTTTGTTGAATTTGCCCGTGCGGCAGATGCCCAGGAAGCTATGCAATTGCTGAACGGGAAAACCATTCATGGCCTGCCATTCACCGTCAAACCCGCCGAAGACAGGAGCTAGGCACTCCTGCCGAATTTTTATGCCCGGAACTCAATAATCCGGGCTCAAATACCGTTACTGTTGCGGCCCGTTTTAATCCATGCCCATGAAACACATTTACGCCGCATTTGCCTTGTTACTTTCAGTCGCAGGATCTGCACAAAAAGTAGATCTGGACAGATATTACTTCACCGCTTCCTATCGCGATCTGCCCCGTTTAGCCCTTGATACTTCGTACCGGACATTTTCGATAAATACGCAGTTTAGCCCCAACGCTGCATATATCCTGCAAAACGAACGGCCCGATGATCGTATCGAGATTACGGGCTGGCAGAAAGTGCGCAAAAACGGCGATCTCATCCTCGACCTGCAGGCCGAAGACATTGCGATTATTAACTCCGATGTAAAAGAAAGAGAGGAGATACTGAAGGACAAGAACGGCAAAGAAACAGGCCGAAGATACTATTATCACATGGCGCTGCAATACACGTTTGCTTCAAGAATGCAGCTTAGGGATTACCGGGGTACGCGCATTATGGAACGGATACTGGCAGACCGGCAATCGCCGAAAATATATAACTCAAAAGAATTTGCCACCGCAAATGAGGCGCTGAATTCTTTTGTTACCAACGCCGCAGCCGTAACAGCGGCGATCACCAGCATGGAGCTGACGCAAATGATGAACAATGTAAGCAACATGCTCAATAACGATATCGGTTTCAACCCCAGGACCGTGAGCGATTTCCTTTGGATACTCGATTCAAAAAAGCATCCCGAATACCAGGCGCACCGGCAGGCCTGGGCCGCTTTCAAACAGGCCATGTTCCAGATGCGTGCCGACAAGCCACTGGATGAGGTGGCCGTTATGCTAAAACCGGTGATCGATTATTTTAATAAAATGAAAACAAGGTATAATTCCCGCAGCAAAGCCGATCGTAAGATGCGTTATGCCAGTTATTATAATCTTGCAAAAATCTACTACTATCTCGACAGACCCGATGCTTCACTGGCGGAAGCGGGCCAGCTGATGATTAATGACTACGATGAAAAGGATGGCCGCGGCCTTGAAGCAGCTGCCAACAGTCTGAAACAACTGTTTGAATTAAATAAGGTCAGCAGCCGGCACTTTCCTGTAGGAAACGATATTCAGCCGGGAGCCTTATCGAAAACCGGATATTAATTATTTGAAAATTTCCGCAAAGAAATTCTTCATGTCTTCCCATGATTTCTTATCAGCTTCGGCATTATAAGCAATCGGCATATTAAATTTTTTTGCATTTGCATCCGCGTCAGGATTCGTAAATGCATGCGTGGCACCCGGATATTCGATGAAAGTGTATTTAGCGCCTACCGAATCGAGTTGTTTCCTGAATGTTTTTACCTCCTGCGGCGAAACAAATTTATCAGCCATTCCATGACACACCAGTATCCTGCTCTTAATAGTATTTTTTGCGGGTGTAACACCAGCCAGTCCGCCATGAAAACTTACCACGCCGGTTAAGGGTGCGCCAAGTTTTGCAGTATTCAGCACCATTGAGCCCCCGAAACAATACCCGATGGCGGCGGTCTTAGAAGTGTCGGCTTCAGGATATGTTTTTGCTTTTGCCAGTGCGGCCTGGATGCGGCTCGCTGCCAGTTGCGGATTGGAATAAAAGCGCCCTGCATAGCTTTTTGCCTGGTCGGGAGTGGCAGCGACGGCTCCATTGCCATAAATATCTACTGCCATGGCGAGGTAGCCCAGCTTTGCCAGTTCCCGCGCCCTCATTTTCGGATAATCGGTCATTCCCCACCATTCGGGCAACACCAAAATGATCGGGCGTTTTTCCCTGCTGCTGTCATTGTAAGCTACAAAACATTGCATATTGGTAGTATCCGCCGAGATCGTGACATTTTCCCCGCGGATGCCCGCAGAAGAAAGGTCTTTCCCCGCTGCCGAAGAATCAGACCGCGCAGCAGCGTCAGCGCGGCTGGTATTGGGAGAAGAGTTGTCGTTACAGGCGCCGAAAGACAGCGCGGCGGCCAGGAAAAGAACAGGTGTGATGAGTTTCATATACAGCGATTTTATCAGGATACCGAAGTTAGCCATTTACCCTGTTATTCAACCTGCTCGATATTTCCGCTGCCCATTATTTCCTGGTGTATTTCCGGGTTGCCTGAATATTTTACGTCACCGCTTCCGGCTATATGAATGTTTAATTTTTTGCTGGCGTTTATCATCGTATTTCCGCTACCCATTATTTCGATCGTGGCTTCATCAACACTTAGCTGCCCGGCGTTTATATCACCATTTCCCGCGATAGACGTTTTGAGCTTTTGGGCGCTGCCTGATAAATTAATATTTCCGCTGCCAGAAATGGAGGCATTAATTTCAGTGGCTCTTACTTTTGCGTTGATATCCCCGCTTCCGGATATGGCTATTTCCATTCTACCTTCGCTGACAATTTCATTTTCTCCTTTTATATCGCCGGAACCCGAGCTGCTGAGTTTCTCGAAAACCGGCGCCGTTACATATACTTTTAAGGGGCCGGTAGGATCGATATTTATTCCATCTTCTGTAGTTATTTTCAGATATCCGTCCACCACCGCAGTTCTGATGTATTGTTGAAGGTTTTCGTCGGTTTCAATTTTAACGGCATAGTCATTGCCGGTTGTTGCAGACACCTCGAAGTTCCCATGCGATTCAACGCCCCTGAAGTTTTTTTCGGTTCGGTCGCCGGTGATAACATGACCATTTCCTCTTTCTCTTTTGTCACCTATAAATTCACAGGAAGAAACCAGCAAACTACTAACCAGAACGGGAAGAAGGAATTTTTTCATTATGAGCGATTTTGTGGTTAGACTACAATTGCAGGACCAGTGTTACACTAATGTAGTTTTTTTTTCCGCTAACTTTATGGAGAGATGGCGATCAGCACGTTCAGAGCGTTCAGGAGCAGAAACTACAGATTATATTTTGCCGGGCAATCCATTTCACTGATCGGTACCTGGATGCAGAAGACTGCCGTTAGCTGGGTGGTATACGCATTAACACATTCGAAACTAATGCTGGGCCTGAGCCTTTTCGCATCCCTGTTTCCTTCCTTCCTGCTCTCCTTTATCGGCGGGGTGGTTTCCGACAGGTATAACCGCTACCGGGTTCTTCTTCTTACACAGGTTGTTTCCATGTTACAGGCGCTGACCTTATCGCTGCTTGTATTCTCAAGACATTATTCTGTCTGGCAGATTCTTGCACTGAGCGCTGTGCTCGGCGTTATCAATGCCTTCGATGTTCCGGCAAGACAATCACTCGTGTATGAAATCGTCGGCGACAAAAAAGATCTTCCCAACGCGCTGGCGCTGAATTCTTCTATGGTTAATTTATCCCGGCTGATCGGGCCGGCCATTGCAGGTCTGGCAATTGAGAAGCTGGGTGAAGCTGCCTGCTTTGGCCTAAATGCGCTGAGTTTTATTGCGGTGATCATTTCACTTTTGTTAATGAAACTGCAACCATATGTTCCCAACCCGAAAGCAAAGAATATAATGACCGACCTGAAGGAAGGATTTCAATATATCCGCCATACCCCTGCGATTCGGTCAGTATTGGTTATGCTCGGACTGGTGAGCCTGCTGGTTTTGCCCTACACCACTTTAATTCCGGTGTATGCAAGGGATATTTTTCATGGCACGGCATCGACCTTTGGTATTATAGATAGTGCGATAGGTCTGGGTGCATTTTCGGGAGCGATTTTCCTGGCATCGCTAAAAGCCGGCACCAATCTTCGAAGAGTGCTTGCCTTCAATACTTTTGTTTTTGGCGCTGGGCTCATTTTATTTTCGCATACTACCTACTATCCGCTGGCATTGGTATTTGCTACTATCGGCGCGTTTGGCATGATGTCGCAAATTACAATCAGCAATACATTGATTCAGACTACCGTGGATCCTGCTATGCGCGGACGGGTGATCAGCTATTATGCGATGGCTTTTTTCGGCATGCAACCCCTGGGCGGCCTGATCGTTGGAACCGTATCGCAGCATATCGGTGTGCAGAATACAGTGCTGTTGCAGGGCCTGGTCACCTGTTGTATCGGAATATTGCATATTCATTTTCTGAAAAAGCTGCGGCTGAAAAAGATCGCGGACCAGGCAATAGCAAAACCATCTGTTGAAGTGGCGATCCAGGCATAATAATTATATTATTTTCAGAAAAAAAATTATATGGTAACAGCGCTGGATAAAAATACTGCACTCGTGCTGGTGGACCTGCAGAAAGGAATATTGCAAAACCCTGCTCTTGCCAGAACGGTGAAAGGAGTGCTGAAAAATGCATCGAGGCTGGTAGAAGCTTTTCGCAGGGAAGAATTGCCGGTCGTTTTTGTAAACGTCAATGCAGCGGGTGCCCCATGGACCACTTCCAGAAAAGATGCAAAGCCATCACAGGCTGCTGCGCCGGCGGATGCACATGAAATTGCGGAAGAGCTCAACCCGCATCCGGGTGATATATTTATTACCAAGCATACCTGGGGAGCATTTTTTGAGACGAAGCTGGATGAGGAGCTCAGGAAAAGAAATATTACCGGAATCGTTCTGGGTGGCGTGTCCACCAGTATCGGTGTTGAAGGAACTGCGCGCGGCGCCAGCGAGCGGGCTTATAATATAACTTTTGCCTCGGATGCGATGGCCGATTCGGTGCAGGAATCCGGCGAAAAAAGTCTGAAGTATATTTTCCCCAGAATCGGGGAGGTAGATACGACAGATAATATCCTGGAAAAGCTGGCGGGAGAAAGGGTATAAAAAAATCCCCGCTGGAAGCGGGGATCTGCGGTAATCATAGAGCTTTTTAATGATGGCGTCTGTCAAATCCTGAAGCATAAGATCGGGCGAAATTATTTCTGCACTGATCCAGTGCGTAGTCTCTTTGCCTGATCAGCTCTTTTATTTTTCTGCGCCTTTCGCCGTTACGCATAAAAGCCTGGTGTTTTACCGAAGCGATCCTGTCATTGTATTCGGCCCGGATGGCTGCAAGCCTGCGATCGAGTTCCCGGTGAGAGGTTTTATTTATTGCGCCGCGGTTACCGGGAATATCATCGTGATGATTGAAGGGGCGTTGTGCGCTGGCTGAAAGGGCGAGCCCGCCTGCGAAAATTATTAAGAATAGCTTTTTCATAATGGGAAATTTTAGTTGCTCTCTCAGAGTGTTTGTAAAATGTTTTGTTTACTATTGATTTGTTAATGGTTTAAAATTTCTTATCTTTCTAATAAGATTTGCTAAACACGCTTTTGAGAGTTGTTCATTACAGGCTTATTCGTAGCGCCCTTATTCCCCTGTCGTAAAATCATCTATTCATTGAACCTGGATATTATGACCGGTTTTATTGCATGAATCTATAAAAACCTGTTTTGCCATGACTCAGATCGAAACGAATCATTCCAGGCTCCAGGATACCTACCAGCAACAACTGGAAGCCAGCGAGCACCGGTTCCGTTCACTCGTGCGCCACGGATCGGATTTAATGGCTATCCTCGACAGTTCCGCCAACTACCTTTACGTAACAGATCCCACCAAGCGTGTGCTCGGTTATTCCGCAGGCTATTTCATTGGGAAAAACGCTTTGGAGTTTATTCATCCTGAAGACGCACCCTTCGTGCTCGCGGCAATCAAACGAATCGACCCCGATGAAAATGTTGAACTGATGCCCTATCGCTTTAAGGCTTCCAACGGCGAATGGAGATGGATAGAAAGTAAAATAACCAATCTTATCGGCGATCCGGCCGTGAGTGGGCTGGTAGTTAATTCGCGCGACATTACCGAAAAAACAAGACTGGAAGCCGAACGGTTGCATGAGGCGGAAAAACGACAAAAGCAACTCATGCTGGCCATCGTACAAACCCAGGAAAAGGAACGCCGGGCCATCGGTAATGAATTACACGATAATGTGAACCAGATCCTCACGACGGTGAAGCTTTACCTGACCATGGCGCGGGACAATGACGAAACACGCGAAAACCTGATTCCAAAATCCATCGATTATATTGAAGACTGCATCAATGAGATCAGGAAGCTGAGCAACAGGCTGGTGAGTTTGCACCGCCCGCATATTGAGCTCAACGATGCAATCAGCGAATTGATAGAATCAATTGCCGCAACCGGTGCGCTGCAGCTAAATTTCAATCCTATGCTCATGCAGGGACTGGAGATAAGTGAAGAGGTGCAGCTGGCCGTTTATCGTATTATCCAGGAACAACTTACTAATGTAATACGGCATTCCAATGCAGTATCCGTTGAAGTTTCACTGGCTGGCGATGAACAAAATCTTTATTTAAAGATTGCCGACGATGGGCAGGGATTTGATATGGGACAAAAAAGGAAGGGTGTTGGGATAATGAATATGTATAACAGGGCAGCAGCTGTCAATGGCCTGATTGAAATAGAAAGCAGGCCGGGTGAAGGCTGCAGGCTTACCGCCGAGTTCCCGGTAAAAACGCTTTAACCGTAACTGTGGTCCGGGTGTTTTAAACGCCGGACACATCTACGATATGAATGTTCCATCGCTGCGCGGGCGAATACGATACCCAGGCTTTCGCATCTTTATCATACCGGTATCCTTCGTAGGCCTGGCTGGTTTTAACGGTGAGCATATTATTGCGCAACAGTTCTTTTGTTTTAGCAAAAGCGTCATCCTGCGCCATCGATTTTCCGATTCGCAACCAGGTATATAACGACTGGAACGACCCGTCTGAATGTGCATTCACATCTAACACTGTTTTCGATCCGTTCCCGATATCCACCAGATTGGATACGCTGTTATGTGAAACAATTCCGGAACCGAGTTTCTGCGGTGTGATATAGCCGATGCCATTGGAAAAAATAAAGAATGATTTTGCATCCGGGTCAGAAGGAACCTGGCTGTCCTGGAAAGTGAAAACATCTTTTACGTCATTGTACGAAACCAGTTGGCCCCAGGAAGTATCTACCGCTATAAATCCGCTTTCATCCTGTCTTAATAATCTTGTCACAAGAGTGTTCAGCCTTTCCATTCTGTCGGCCGGCGGAATTTTAAAAATATTATATCCGTCGCCCCAGTAGGCCCAGAGATAATTATCGTCATTTTTTAATTTCTGCGATGCATCGCTGTCTTTTTTAATACCGCTTCCGGGTGCCCAGTCCTGGTTAACGAATTCGATACCGATTCCTGCATTATTGAATTTCGATTCGTGCCATTCTATTTCCGACAGGTCATTGAATTGCTGGATGCGTCCATCACCCAGCACTACGAAATGCGCTGTATAGGGCGGTACGAACCCGGTGCCGGTTTCGCTGCCGGAAGTTTCATGCAGAACAATAAATTTAATAGCCGAAGGTTCACGCAGGCTTTTAGGTGTATCATTATGCGGCACTCCGCCGATATAGCTGTAATTGCTGAAATTATCGATGCCCGAAGCGAATTCATTCATCGCCACTACGATGCTGCTTTCGTCGGTGGGAACAAATTTATTCACTTTAACGGAATCGGTACCGCCGCTCCGTAAATCGCTGAAGGCAGTAGCGGAAGCCGCTGCTTCTGCAGCGGCCGCCGAATATATAAAACGAGGGTTCATAAAAATTAATTGAAGAAATGATTAATTAGAGAAGAATAATTGTTTAACCGGGTGGCGGCGATTCCAGTGAGGGATCGGCACATACGGGAAATTTTGGTAAATATTCGCATATCCATCCGATGATCTGTACACCGGCCGACTCTATCGCATGGTTGTTATTGCCCAGGTCTTTGAAATCGGCTTCAGCAATGTTCAGGCTGTCGAGCGCCACCGCTTTTTTTGCGTTTTCCCAGTCGCCGGCGTTAAATACTGCTGTAATGGAAAGATCTTTTACCAGGATCATGCTAACCGGCAGTGAAGGCAGTTTCCCTGTGTTGCTTTCTGACATCTCGCCGGTAGAAAAAAATCCTTCGGTCAGTCCTGTACAATACCACGACTGGTTAATGTCCAGGATGTTTTTATAAAACCAGGGCCGGTCGATATGTGCTATGCAAAACCGGAAGAAAATATTTACGCTGCTGGTCTTCACCGGCACGTCTGCTTTTTCATCGGGATGCGCCGCGGTCAGAAACCGCTGTACGAGAATATCCCTGTTGAACATGGTCCGTATCGGTGGCACCTTCGGTGGTGTGGCGCCGGCTGTTGCAATGTTGCCTGTTGCAGGTTGATCCGGCATCGTTGCTACGCGATTCGTTCGGAGCGGACCGCCCGATGACTCCTGCGTACCGGATGCTACCCTTTGCGGGTCGATAATGACCGTGCTGATTGTTTTAGGCGGCGGATTAATCGTTGCGGCTGTTTCGTGAGCAACAGCAGCAGAAGCGGTTTGCGGCGCAGTGTTCCCTGTCACAGGCATTCTGAATTTCTGAATTGTCTTCAGTAATTCCGGTCTTATTTTCCAGATGCCTAAATTCGAATTGGTTGTATTCGTGGAAGGAAATGACCAGCTCTCACTATAAGGCGTCCAGATATCCTTGTTTGCATCATCGAGGAAGCCATCAGGATTTAAAATACTCTGGTAATAACTGCCATTTGGATTTATGGTCGAGGCACAGGAGACAAACTGCCTTGTAAGCTTGGATTTTTCATTACCGAAAAAACTCATCATGTCGCCTGGATCATCTTCAAATTTTTGTTCATTAAAATGAATACTGTCTTTTAGCAGTTCAATGTAATTGCTGATAGACGAAGCCGAATGACCAAGTATCGTATCGCAAACCGGTACCACATAATCACAATCATTGGATAGTGCTTCAACCTGAACATTTTTGGAATATTGCTGAGAAATGGGATCATTGAATGTTTCTTTTGAAATATGAAATCCGCAGTCTTCGAAGGCGATGTAAAAATTCGAATTGCCAATGCTGTCTGCATATTTCTTATTGAAGAAATCCTGCAGGTATTTATTTTCATTCATGAATTTTTGTTTTAAGCAGGAACTGCAGGAGTTGGCGTGGTTGGATTGCCGGCTGGTGTTGTACTTGTATTGGTGGTAGATGTTGTGGCTGACGATGGATCTGTTTTCTGCATAAATTCGGAAGAATCATGGAACGGTGACGGCGGATTAATAGCCGATACATAGCCGAGCAACTGAACGCCGGGGATATGAAAACATTCACCATCGGTATCATAACTGAAGTCTCTCGACTGGTTCTGATGGCTGTAATGTGCAGTGGCAACAAATGGCCCGAACCCCATGGCTCCGCTGCCGCTGGTGCTGGCCTGTGCAGCTTCCACATCGGATTTCCAGTTAGACCAGCTGAGCTTTACATCTTTCACCAGTATCAGGCTTACGGGAATAGAGGGAAGGAAGGTTGTTTCCCGGTTGGCAGGAACGTGTTGTCCCATCGTTCCGTCGGAAATGGTATTCTTTTTATAATCGCCTACGATAAACCAGTTCTGAAGGTTCAGTAACGAAGTATCAAGCCACGGACGTTTGATATCCACTATGCAGTAGCTGAAAGAAACGCTGATATCGCTTCCGCTCATTTTGCTGGATTGTTTGGATTCGGAATGATTGAAACCACCCATTGCGTTCCATAATCCAAGGCTGATACCTCCACCGCCGCCATAAGAAGTAGAAGATGCCTGGTAGTGGGATTCGGAATGAAAATCATTTGAAGTGTACTGGTTCCATCCATCATCGTTATCGCTATCGTACCAGGTGGCGGGCGATACCATCGTCCACGGTAGTTCACCGATATTCTGGAACTCGAGCAGGCTGTTCTGGTATCTTTTCTTTGCGCGGCTGATCAGTAATATCGAAGGATCGGTTCCCTGTGCCGCCAGTGTAGCAATAGCTTTTTCAATTTCTTCTTTAAAGCCGAAGCCGGTCCACCTGTCCCATGCTTCATCCACATCATCCTGGTATGTTTTTCCTTCAATGGGCCACATCTGTAATTTGGCAGGATCGGTAAAAGCGCTGGCGTATGCTTTATTCAATGCTTTTACTTTCGATTTATATTCATCTTCGTAGCGCATGTAGGCCTCGTAATGCGGAGTGGTATTTCCGTCCTTATCCATCAGCTTTGCGGTGGCTGCATCATAGGCGGCCTTAATTTCGGGTTTTAGCTCAAGGTTGGAGGGAATACCATTGGAACCATTGATAATAGCATACCATGAATCGTTGATCTTACTGGAGCCGGGAATAACCGCATAGTCATTGTTCATGACCAGCTTGTCATCGAGAAGCAAGAACGTGTTCAGGTAATTCTGTTGTGATTTGGCAATATTTGCCGCTGCAATTTTATTATCATCCAGGGTTTTGCTTGCAGATACCGCCTGGAGGGTGGCGGGATCCATTCCTGCAGGGTTAATAGGGGTAGTGGTCGGTTTATTCAGGTCCAGATTGCCACCGAGGGGGCTGTACGGGTTGGAATAATCTTCCTTATGAATCGGAAGCCCGATGGGCCGGAAGGAAACAAAATATCCTTCCTGCATTTTATTGGTTTTTGGATCGAGTCCAACGGCTTTAAGCTCAAGGTCTTTGAGCATTTTGAATACGTCTCCCATAAAATTATTGTTTAAAGTGAGGGGTGAAGGTACTATGATGGGATAGGGCAAAACAATACCACGTTATAGGTATAATCGGGTGGTTCCTGCAGCACGACGAGGTATATCTTTTTCCCGGAACAGGCCGCCGGGATGGTGCAGGGCCCGCTATCATTCGGACAGTGAGGATTGTTTAATTTTACAGTCTAAATTCCTTTGAATGAAAGCTGTTGTATTGAAAGATTTCGGAGGCGCCGAAAACCTTGTCATGGAAGATATAGCCGCACCGGGGATCAAAGATGATGAAGTGTTGGTGCAGGTAAGCAATATCAGTATTAATCCTGTTGATGTAAAAACAAGAAAAGGTAGAGGGCTGGCCGGGCGGTTAAAAGAGTTTGACCCGATTATCCTGGGGTGGGATATAGCAGGCGTTGTTATGGATACCGGCGCTGCTGTTACGGATTTTAAAAAAGGTGATGCTGTTTTTGGGATGGTTAATTTCCCGGGTCACGGTAAGGCTTATGCGGAGTATGTTGCCGCGCCGGCAGCTCAGCTGGCGGTAAAGCCGCCGGATACCGGTTTTGAAGAAGCGGCTGCTGCGACACTTGCTGCACTTACCGCATGGCAGGCGCTCACGAAACAGCACAAAATTATCGCGGGAGAAAAAATACTGGTGCACGCAGCTGCGGGTGGCGTTGGGCATTTTGCCGTGCAGATAGCCAAATATTTCGGGGCCTACGTAATCGGAACTTCGTCTGCGGATAACCGTGAGTTTGTATTATCTCTTGGCGCTGATAAGCATATCGACTATCGCTCGGAGAAGTTTGAGGAAGTGTCTCCTGTGGTGGATTTTGTGCTGAATACGATCGGCGGGGACAATATCGACCGCTCGCTGCAGGTGATTCGCAAAGGTGGCGCCATCATCAGCCTTCCTTCCGGGTTGAATGAAGCGGTTGCTGAAAAGGCAAAAGCGAAGGGAGTGAGTGGGTCCTCTTTCATGGTCAGCTCCAATGGTGATGATATGAGGTCGCTTGCGGAATTGCTTTCTGCGGGTGCTCTCAGGCCACACGTGTCGAAAGTGTTTGCGCTGGATGATATGGCCGCTGCGCATGGACAGATTGAGACGGGAAAAACGGTAGGCAAGGTGGTTGTGCAGATATAAGTATCTTTGCAGGGATGAATTATTTTGAGTTGTACGGGATACCGGTGACGCTGAAAGTGGATAAAGAATTGGTGAAGAAGAGATATTACGAACTGAGCCGGAAATATCATCCCGATTTTCATTCGCAGTCGGATGCGCAGACCCAGGAAGATATCTTACAGAAGTCTGCTGATGTAAACAGGGCATATAAGGTTTTCCAGGATGATGATGCTACGATCCGGTATATGCTGATGATGAAGGGGCTGATGGCAGAGGAGGAGAAATATGCGTTGAGACCGGATTTTTTGATGGAGGTAATGGAGATCAACGAGCAGTTGATGGAGTTGGAAATGGAACCGGATGAACGGCAGTTGAATGCTGTTGAGACAGAAGCAAAGCAGTTATCACATAAAATTTACGAAGATGTGGCGGTGGTTATTGAGAATTACAAAGAGGGTGTTTCTACGGAAGAAGAGTTGTTGTCAGTGAAGGATTATTACTACAGGAAAAAATACCTTCAGCGCATTTTGGACAAGATAGCCCAATTGCGTAATATTGCCTCCCTTTAAAATGCCTGGATGGCGGAACTGGTAGACGCGTCAGACTCAAAATCTGGTATTCGCAAGGATGTGCAGGTTCGATTCCTGTTCTGGGCACTCAATTAGCACTTTGGCAATTCATAATTGAATTGCCATTTTTCTTTTCCCCTAAAATCAATGCTGTTGGCTTATTTAAAACAAACCTGGAGTTGTTCTGAAAGTAAATGTTACTGATTTAAAGACCTATTAAATAATAAAAAGCCCCCAATTACTGGGGGCTTAAAGCTGTGACTTATTTATTAGCTTTTATGAGCGCAATGAAGCTGTGCACACACTGTCGGTATGCTTGGGCATTTTTTATTGCACTCGGGTTTATTGCAAGTTGTTGGACAAACTTGTTTTGCTTTTACAGTTTTGTTCTTGCCTTTTCCGGCATAGGCAAAACTGCTTATAGCCAATAGAC
>JBGAJL010000086.1:0-19415 GCA_044224935.1 Flavitalea sp. | reverse complement strand
ATTGTTCAGCTCGAAGTATTATCGGAATTAAAAGGTTTCCAGGACATCATCATAGAGGAGGAAAAAAATATGGCATTTATATTAGACGACAGTAAAAGCATCCGTTTTCAGCAGGGCCTCAAACAGGGACTGGAAAAAGGCCTCAGCAAAGCTACGGAAGAGAGAAATACCGCATTCGTGCTTTCACTTCTACTCAATACCAGTTATTCTCCGGAAGAAATAGCCCAACTCGTCAACGTTCCGCTTGATTTCGTTTTGCAGGTTAAAGCGACTCACTCAAAGTCATAGGCCATCAGATCGATGGCACGCCGATAAATTCAGGCCATTTGAATACCAGCGCTATTTCAGGACCACGGCACCAAGTGGCGGAAGATGCACATTTATTTCATACTTCTTCTCTTTTTTATCTGTAAGTGTGCATTGTATATCGGGATTGTACACATCTCCGGTTCCCCAATATTTTTTATCGTCGCTGTTGAAGATCTCTTTCCATTGCTTCTTACCGGAAGTGTATATTTTCCAATTCATCCGAACCGTAGGAGTAAAATTTAAGATCACAAGCAAATCATCGTCAGGGTTTTTGCCTTTTCTTTTATATACGGCAACAGATTCTTCGCGGTGATTAAGGTCGATCCATTCAAAGCCCTCCTGGCTGAATTGTCTCTGGTACAATGCGGGCTCTTCGCGCAACAATTTATTCAGCGCCCGTACGCAATCCTTCAATTTGCTGTGCGGTTCATACTGCAGCAGGTGCCAGGGTAATTCGGTTTTATAATTCCATTCGACGGTAGAAGCAAATTCATTTCCCATGAATAATAATTTACCGCCCGGATGCGTAAACATGTAGGTATACATACATCTCAGGTTGGCAAACTTTTGCCATTCATCGCCCGGCATTTTGTAGATCATCGGGCTCTTGCCATGCACAATTTCATCATGGCTCAACGGTAGCATGAAGTTTTCATCATAATAATACATCATACTGAAAGAGAACTTATCCTGCAGATATTTGCGGGAAAAAGGATCGGCTTTAAAGAAATCGAGGGTGTCATGCATCCAGCCCATCATCCATTTCATACCAAAACCCAATCCCCCGGTGTAGGTAGGCTTGCTGATGCCGGGCCAGTCGGTGGCTTCTTCTGCAATCATCTGCACATCGGGAAAATCGCGGAATATTGTCTCGTTCAGGTCCCTGATAAATGCTATCGCCTCCAGATTTCCATCCCCGCCAAATTCATTGGGTTCCCACTCTCCTTCTTCTCTCGAATAATTCAGTTTCAGCATCGAGCTCACTGCATCCACACGCATGCCATCGATATGAAATTTATCAAACCAGAACCGGGCTCCCGAGATCAGGAACGACTTGACTTCTCCCCGGCGATAGTTAAAAATATAACTGTTCCAATCGGGATGAAAGCCCTTACGCATGTCGGCATATTCATAAGTATGCGTGCCATCGAACATAAATAATCCATGCGCGTCGTAAGGGAAATGCGAGGGCACCCAATCGAGTATTACCCCGATGTCTTCTTTATGAAATGCTTCTACCAGTTTCATAAACTGCTGTGGGTCCCCAAACCGGGAAGTAGGGGCAAAATAGCCGGTGCCCTGGTAGCCCCAGCTGCCATCGAACGGATGTTCCATTACAGGCATCAGTTCCACGTGGGTGAATTTCATTTCTTTCACATACTTAACCAGCCGGTCTGCAAAAAATTCATAGGTGTTGTAGCGCTCTTCGTTATTGGGATCGGGACGCATCCAGCTGCCGAGATGTACTTCATATACGCTCCAGGGGGCCTTAAGCGAATTGTGTTTTTTTCTCGATTTCATCCAGGTGCTGTCATCCCATCGGTTATTGAGATCCCAGGTGATGGTTGCGGTTGCCGGTCGCAGTTCCCAGAAATTAGCGTAAGGGTCGCCCTTGTCAAGCTCGGCTCCTTCATATCCGCTGATATGATATTTATAGGGCTCACCACGCGGGATAGCCGGAATAAAGCCTTCCCATATTCCCGAATTATCCGTTCTGACATAGAGCGGATGCGTATTTTTGGCCCAGTCGTTAAAATTCCCCGTTACAGAAACATGCGTCGCATTTGGCGCCCATACTGCAAAATAATAGCCTCCTCTTCCCAACACTTCGGTATAATGATTTCCAAACAATTCATAAGCCCGGTACAAGGTTCCCTGCTGGAAATTTTTTATATCCTCATCGGTAAATAACGAATAGTTCCAGACCGGTCGGGTCGAATCGACAAAATGAATATCCTCATATTTCTTCCCCTCATTATTCATACACGCAATTATATAACAAATCCATTGGGCACAACGGCCCCTTTCTTGATTACCACGATGCCTTCTTTAACAGTATATAAAGGATGGTCGGTATTTTCGAGATGCGGGCCGCCATTGATCTGCACATCATCGCCGATGCGCGTGTTCTTATCCACCAATGCATTTTTGATAAAACACCGGTTGCCAATACCCACATTGGGAGTACCATGATTATGGGCCTCTTCAATTTCTTCGATGGTTTCAAAATAATCGTTACCCATAATATAGCTGTTCACTATCGTTGATCCGTAACCGATACGGGACCGTATGCCTATAACACTGTTTTCAATTCTTGCGGCATTGATAATACACCCCTCGGCAACTAATGTTTTTTCCAGCGTGGTGCCACTGATTTTTGCGGGCGGCAGCATCCGCGCGCGGGTGTAAATGCTGCGGGTGTTATCGAAAAGGTTAAAATCCGGAACCTCTTTTGTCAGCCCGAGGTTGGCTTCATAAAACGAATAAATGTTTCCGATGTCGGTCCAGTATCCCTCGTATTGAAAGCTGGCCACTTTATATCTCGACAACGACTGTGGAATGATCTCCTTGCCAAAATCTGTTCCTTCTTTAAATTCATTTTCGAGAAGATCGAACATCAGTTTCCGGTTGAAAATATAAATGCCCATCGAAGCCAGCCAGTGTTTGCCGGCCTGCTGCATTTCGGGGCCGGTATCACTTTTCCATTCATTCAGTAATTCTGCACCCTTCGGCTTTTCGATGAATGAAGTAATAAATCCCTCATCATTTTTTTTCAAAATACCGAAATCAGGCGCGTCTCTCTCCACAACGGGAATAGTGGCAATGGAAATATCAGCGCCTTTGTCGATATGATTGTTCACCATGGCCATAAAATCCATCTGGTAAAGCTGATCGCCGGATAATATCAGCACATATTCGCAGGGAAATGTCCGGATATGCCGCAGGCCCTGCCGCACCGCATCGGCGGTACCCTGGTACCACGTAGGATTGTCTGGCGTTTGTTCCGCCGCAAGAATATCCACAAAGGCCGAGCTGAAGGCGCTGAAGTGATAGGTATTTTTAATATGCCTGTTCAGCGAAGCAGAATTGAATTGTGTAAGCACAAACATCCTGCTGATACCCGAGTTGAGACAGTTTGAGATCGGTATATCCACCAAACGGTATTTACCTGCGATAGGAACGGCGGGCTTCGACCGGTTTGCCGTTAAAGGATATAATCTCGTTCCGGCGCCGCCTCCAAGTATAACTGCTAAAATTGATTTAGACATAGACAAGCTGTTTAGTTATGTTGCTAATTTTTCGTATTCGGAAATATATTTCTGCGTACTTGTTTCCCAATCAAAATCCAGTTGCATCATTCGCTCACGGACCGTATTCATTTTCTTTTTATCCCTGTATAGTTCAACTGCTCTCCAGACACCATGGCAAATATCTCCTGTTTCTGTATAATTATAGCAGATGCCATAGCCACCCTGTTCACCGTAATCGATTACCGTATCCTTTAAGCCACCGGTACGTCTGACCATGGGCACGGTTCCGTACCGCATCGAATATAGCTGGTTCAGCCCGCATGGTTCCACCCGCGAAGGCATGAGTAAAAAATCAGACCCTGCATACATGAGGTGGCTTAGCGCCTCATTGTATCCCACATATACGTTGTAATCGCCGTTTGCTATATTCAATAACCCTTCCAGATTGCGCTCCACATTGCTGTTGCCACTGCCCAGCACTAAAAAATTCATGCGCCTGCCGACATATCTGAATGAATCCGCAATTACCGACGGCAGCAGATCTGCGCCCTTCTCTCCCACCAGCCTTCCGATAAAACAGATCAGCGGTTTTTGGAAATCAAGATTAAAGCGTTCACACAGCTCCATCTTATTTCTCGCCTTACCGGCCTCCGCATCCGGTACGCCGTAATGATGCGGAATATAATTATCGGTCTGCGGATCCCATACGCGGCTGTCGATTCCATTTAATATTCCAACACATTTTCCCTTTTCATATTCAAATAAAGGCTCGAGCCCATTGCTCATGTACCGGAGTTCTTCGAGATAGCTGGGGCTAACAGTTGTCACTCTCCTGGCACATTTAATACCACTCGCAAGCGGGTTGATCATATTATTCCAATCCAGCTTCCCCCAGTTCCAGGTATCCCAGGGCGGAATGTAAATACTTTTATCCCAGCCCATCCATCCCTGGTATTCCGCATTATGAATAGTCAGCATCGTGGGCACCGACCGGATGGGAATATATTTATAGCAATTGCCCATCATAAAGGGTATCAGTGCCGTATGATGATCGTGCACGTGAATAATATCCGGATGATGCTGCCAGGCGGTAACCCAGTCGAGCACGGCAATCTGGAATGCCGTAAATCGTTCCGTATCGTCATCATAACCATACACTTTTTCCCGGTCGAGCAGACCGTTGATATCGAGCAGGTACAGATCAAAGCCCAGATGATTGGACCTTTCTTTGATCACCGTGAACTCGAACCCGCGGTTGCCCAGATTGCTGTAGCCTTTATGCACCACGTCCCATTCATGGTTATAGAGATACTTCGTTTTATACATTGGCATCACTACTTTGGCAATGTGTCCCGCGCGATTGAGATAGATCGGCAATGCACCGGCAACATCTCCTAAACCGCCCGCCTTTGCGACGGGATAACACTCAGCTGTAACATGTAATATCTCCATATATGCCTTTTCAATTTAGGAAGGTTTTCCAAACATCTGAACATGAATTAAAAATTTTTCCCTTGAAAATAGTTTATTACTTTCAGTCATTAAATCAAAACCTCTACGTGCTTATGGAAGCTGATCTCTTAAAAGGGAAGGAACAACGGCAAAATCAGACCAACTGGTCACAATTCGGAACCCTGATCACAGTATTTTTCTTCTGGGGATTTGTAGCGGCATCGAACGGCGTGTTCATCCCTTTTTGTAAAACACATTTCAGGCTCGACCAGTTCGAATCCCAGCTGATAGATGCAGCATTTTACGGAGCCTATTTCTTTGGATCGCTGATCCTCTATATTTTATCCACTGTCAGCCGTGTTGACATTCTCAATAAAATCGGCTATAAGAACGGTATTATTTACGGATTGCTGATATCCGTGCTGGGTGCTTTGGGCATGTCTTTCATTTCAACAATGGAGAGCACCACTTTTACTATGGTACTGATTGCATTTTTCACCATAGCGCTCGGATTTTCACTTCAGCAGACAGCGGCGCAACCGTTTGCAGTAGCGCTTGGCGATGAATCTTCCGGCGCACACCGTCTGAACCTTGCAGGCGGCATCAATTCAATCGGAACATTATTCGGCCCCCTGGTAGTAAGCATCGTGCTGTTCGGAAGCCTTGCCGACAACAACAAAGAGGCCACGCTGGGCAACATCAAAACACTTTATCTCATCCTTGCAGGGCTGTTCACCTTCGTTGCTGTTTTTTTCGCAGTATCCAAACTTCCGCGCGTAACAAGCGATGAAAAGATTGAGAACAGCCCCAAAGCTTTACTGACGCTGATTATCATTGGCATCCCTACATTTATTCTGATATTCATGAATAAATGGGTGGTGCTGCATTTCGGTGAATCGGCAAAGGGCTATTTGATTATGTTCACGCTCATTATCACCATTGGCCTGCTGCTCTATGCCATGATTGCTTCTAAAAAGAATAAGGCAGGCTGGGGCGCAATGCAGTATCCGCAGCTCACCCTGGGCATGATCGGCATATTTATTTATGTGGGCGTGGAAGTAACGATTCAGAGTAATATGGGTGCATTGTTAAAGATCCCCGCATTCGGCGGACTTTCAGAAAAATACATTTCGCAGTATATTTCCCTATACTGGGGAAGCCTGATGATCGGAAGGCTCACCGCTTCGATTTCTGTATTTAACCTCAGCAAGTCCACGAAACGGTTACTGACCATTGTGGTTCCCTTTGTAGCCTTCGGCCTGATATTACTGGTAAATATATTGCGCGGCAGCGAAGTGGGTAACCTGTACGTCTATTCGATTTGCATTGCGTTTCTGATTATCGCATTTATATATGCCAACGAAAAACCGGTAGCCATGCTCCTTACGGTATCCGTAATGGCAGTTTTAGCGATGGTAATCGGTCTGCTGACCGATGGCGATATTGCCCGTTTCGCGTTCATAAGCGGCGGCCTTTTCTGTTCGGTTATGTGGCCCTGCATCTTCGCGCTGGCGATCGCTGGCCTTGGCAAATACACCAGCCAGGGTTCGGCATTTTTAATTATGATGATCCTCGGCGGCGCAATCATCCCCCCTCTGCAGGGCGCCATCTGCGACCTCGACAGAACGAATCCCGGCGGAATAATGAATACGCCGTTTACACATTTCTCGTACATTGTACCCGCGTTGGGTTTTGCGTACCTGGCATTCCACGCGCTCAAGTCAAAGAAGGTGCTTCAATCGCAGGGAATCGACTTTGATCAGCAGATTAGTGCGGGACATTAAGTATTAGAATAATGGCGACATCAACATCATCACTACAGCAACTGGCTGTTGGAATCGACATCGGCGGCACGGGAACCAAATTCGGCATCGTCGATCGCAGCGGAAATATTTTGTTTTCAAATGAAATTTCGTCCCGGAACCATACAGAGGTGGAGGGATTTATCGATGAACTGTACAGCAGCCTCTACCCCCTGATCGAGGCCGCGGGAGGACCGGGCCGCATCAGGGGTCTTGGCGTGGGCGCGCCCAATGGCAACTATTACACGGGCACCGTTGAGTACGCACCTAATCTTCCCTGGAAGGGCATTATCCCTTTTGCCAAGTTAATGGAAGATAAATTCAGGCTTCCCGTTACACTTACTAACGATGCGAATGCCGCAGCCATCGGAGAAATGATGTATGGCGCCGCACAGGAAATGCGCGATTTTATTATGATCACCCTGGGAACAGGCGTCGGAAGCGGTATCGTAGCTAACGGGAGCCTGATCTACGGGCATGATGGCTTTGCGGGCGAACTGGGCCACACCATCGTAATTCCCAATGGGCGCCTACACGAAGGTACCGGTAAGCATGGGTCACTGGAAAGCTATGCGTCTGCAACAGGCGTGCGGCTCACCGCTATCGAGATGCTGGCCAAGACCAGTGAAGACAGCCTGCTGCGCAAGATTCCACCAGAAGAGATAGATTCCAAGAAAGTATATGAAGCAGCAGCGGCAGGTGATAAACTGGCAAAGGATATATTCGACTTTACCGGCCAGATATTGGGATTGGCCCTGGCTAATTCAGTAATGTTCTCCAGCCCGGAAGCCATCATCCTTTTCGGCGGGCTTACGAAAGCCGGCGACTGGATCCTGAAACCAACAAGGGAAAATATGGAAGCCAACCTGATCCAGGTTTTTCAGAATAAAGTAAAGATACTGGTCAGTCATTTGAAAGAAGCGGATGCTGCCATCCTTGGGGCCAGCGCCCTGGTATGGGACAAGAGCTCATAAATAATGCAAACTTCCTCCGCGGGTTGATGTCCTCCGATCAGCTAAAAATCAGGCAGGCTATTTATACAACTGATCGAATAAATGACCAATCCTTTCAAAGCTGTACCGGGCCTTTGCAATGGCTGCCATTTCATCTTTATTGAAATGATTCCTGTTCTCCATCATCCAGCGCATTTTTTCGGCAAGCAGCTTCGGATTATTTAACTCAACGATAATGCCCGTTTGCCCGGAAATGATTTCACGCATCACCGGTATATCGCTCGCCAGTACGGGAATGCCCGACGCCATTGCCTCTATTACCACACATCCGAATGTCTCAAATCTCGAATACAGGATTAATGTGTCGGAAACACTTATCTCTCTTGCCAGTATATTGTGCGGCACATAATTTCTGAATTGAATCACATCTCCTGCAAAATACGCTGATGCCAGCGCAAGAACCCTTTCCTCATCCGGCGCAAAGACCACGAGCCGGAAAGGGCCCGTATTCATTTGCTTTAATAAGCCTGCCGCCTCGAATATCTGCTCAGGGTTTTTCTGATAATTAAAATCAGAAATATGTACGAAAGTAAAAATAGCATCGCTGTTTTTTTCTTCCGCATGCGAAGGATAGAAAACAGTAGTGTCAACGATGTTGGGAATAACCCCGGGTGCTTCTATATTGAATTTCTGCTGCAATTGCTGTGCAAGCTGTCTGCTCACAGCGCTCACCCGCTCCGCATTCCGGTATGCCTTCCGGTGAAAAAATTTTCTGATGAACGATTCGTCCGCATAGGAAGGATGCGCACCGGGCATAAATCCAGACCATTGTTCCGACAACACATAGTTCAGCTTATATCTCCACTTGCAATACCAGGCCACTACTCCGGCTTTCCCCGAAACATGCACATGTATCCTGTCGGGCCGGCCATGATCCCTGATATGTTGCCGGATAAGCTCTGCAAAAAAAATAAAATACCGCATGCCGGAAAACAATGCGTCTATCCATTTAAACCGACTAAAGGGTGGATAATATAATATCGTTGCAGAACAATTCTCATTGTATTTTTTTTCTTCAATTAAATATTTCCCTTTCAACGAACAGCCTGCATCTTTTACCACGAAAAGAACTTTGATCTTATTGAATGCAGAGGCAGCGCGTGCATGCCGCTCGATAAAATCACCATTGTATGGTTGAAGTTTATTGGGATACCAACTAGGCAGCCAAAGAATATTTTTCATCAGCGATCATTTGGTCATGCTACCGTTTGAAACGTTGCATGATCAGGAAATATTCATTCCGGTTCAATGTAAATAATTTTCTAAAGGGAAACCGGAATTCCTTTTTGAAAACAAACAGCACATACATATAAAACAACGTATACCCTATGCTCGATATCAGCGCAGCGGCGGCAATACCATACAGGGGAATAAAGATCCAG
Organism: Flavitalea sp.; assembly: GCA_044224935.1. Taxonomy (GTDB): domain Bacteria; phylum Bacteroidota; class Bacteroidia; order Chitinophagales; family Chitinophagaceae; genus Flavitalea. The sequence goes on along the minus strand of JBGAJL010000086.1, from coordinate 10,206 downwards.
TCTGCCGCCACAATAAACAGAAGCGCGAGGCTGTGCCCTTCAATATTAACGTGTATGCGGTTAACCGCCGAATAATAGGCGGTGTACGGATAAGAGGCCGACATAGCCAGGATACCCGGTATCAATAGCACAAAAGGCAGGTACATCTCCCCGAAGCTGTTTCCATAAACCCAGGGAAACAGCCATTTACCCAATAGCGCCAGCATTCCGAGCACCACACCATATACCAATAAGATCATCACCGCAATACTACGCACCCTGTCGGCAATGGCCGGCTTCATTCCGCCTGCAATAATGGGAAACAATACCGTGGCTACCATCGAAGGCAGCATTAGAAACAACTGTCCAATTTTGGAGACCTGGATATAGTTTCCCAAATCTGCAGCCGTACAATATTTTTTTACAAAAAAATAATCCACACGACTCACCAGCAGGAACAAAACATTTCCCACAAATGCCTTTAACGAATAGCTGAAAACCAGTTTCATTTTTGCAGGCCTGAAACGGAATGTGGGGAAGATCCTGAAACGGAGAAAAACAAAGCCAAACAATACCGCTCCGTGAACAAGAAATGAAGCGAAATAAAAGCCAATGAACGTTTCGGCAGCGGCCCTGCTTTGTGGAAATGCGCCTGAACTGGCCGGTGCCGGATAGAATAATAATAAAATCAACAGCAGGTTTACCATCGTGGCCACGGCTCCCGGACCAATAAATTCATATTTCGAATAGCAAAAAGAATTGCCAAACGCGATAAGCATATTGCCAGCTATAAAACACAAAGGAAAATAAAAAGGATATTGCAATTCCTGATGAAACAACCGGGCCACGGGGCCGATGAGCGCCACCGCTATCGTTCCTGCCACAATGCTCCAGAGCAGGCTCAAACCCAGCAACTGCCGGTCCGTTTGATTTTCACGGGCCGACAGAAATGCGACACCGGACTCCAGGCTTAAACTGGCAAACTGGATGATCACCGCAAATATGGCAAACCAGTAAAACACCATACCGCTTGTTTCTGCCGAAAATATCCTCGCAAACAGTACATTCAAAATAAAAGCCGATGCCGTTGCAATGGCTCTTGCAGAAATATGCTGATAGAATAACCTTTTTATAGGAGAATTATTTTTTTAGCGCTTTTATGATCGCAACAAACTCATCCGCTATGAGCGACGCACCACCTACCAGGCCGCCATCCACATCAGGGCAGGCAAAAAGCTCGGCGGCATTGTTAGCCTTCACGCTTCCGCCATACAGGATGGACACCCCGGCAGCAACCGTTCTGCCATACCTGGTTTCAATAACTTCCCTGATAAATGCCTGTATTTGCTGTGCCTGGGCAGTGGTAGCCGTTTTGCCGGTGCCGATAGCCCAGATCGGCTCGTAAGCGATAATAATTTTTGAAAAGAGTTCCTCATTAAGATGAAAAAGCGATTCGTTCACCTGCTTTTCGACGTATTCATTCTGGTCCTCTGCCTCGCGAACATATAAAGGCTCGCCACAGCAAAAGATCGGCACCAATTCATTTTTAAGCAGTAAATCGATCTTCTCCGCCAGTTGTGCATTGGTTTCATTAAAATATTCCCTGCGCTCGCTGTGGCCCACGATTACGTGCCGGACCCCTAACGATTTAATCATCTCGGCCGACACTTCTCCGGTGTACGCTCCCGAAGCCTTATGATAGATATTCTGGGCAGCTACATAGAAATTCTTTTTCTCTCTGATAATCTTTTCCGCCATCCCAAGAAAAGGAAAAGGGACGGCGAATATCGCTTCCTGGTTTTCAGCCAGGGCAATATCCGCCTTCAATATATTATTCAGCAACGATTCTGCCTGCTGATAATTACCGTTCATTTTCCAGTTAGCCGCCGCAATTTGTTTTCTCATTGATCAATTTAAATTTCATCAAATATAAGCTTCAATCCTGTTTTTTCATTCTCTGTAAGCGCCGACTGTTTCAACTTCTTCCAGTTTTCAATATCACGGATCGCCTTGTCAAATTCATACCTGTCGAACGATTTTGTTCCCCAGGTAAAACTGGGAATATATTTTGGGGTCAGGCCCTCACCGAAAACATTTGCACTTGCGCCAACTACAGTGCCGGTATTGAAAGAAGTATTGATAGCTGACCGTGAATAATCACCCATGATTAATCCGCATTTGTACAGGCCCGATGGCAGCAGTTCTTTGGCAGCATGATTATATAGCTTAATCTCCCCCGCATTATTTTTCACATTGCTGACGGATGTGCCCGCACCCAGATTGCACCATTCTCCCAATACGCTGTCGCCAAGATAACCATCATGGGCCTTGTTGCTGTATCCAAATAGCACTGAATTCTTTATTTCACCGCCTGCCACACAATACGGGCCGATAGTAGTGGCGCCGTAAATCCTGGCGCCCATCTTTACCACTGCACCCTGGCATAACGCTACGGGTCCGCGCAGCGTAACGCCCTCCATGATCTGTACATTTTTCCCGATATATACCGGCCCTGTTTCTGCATTGATGACGCATGGCGATATTTTCGCACCTTCTTCAATAAAAATATTTTCTTCACCGATCGCCGTTACCGAATCTGGTAATGGCGCTGATTGCTTTATGCCGCTGAGCAATTCATAATCCTGGCGAATCGCCCAGTCGTTCCACAGAAAGATATGCCAGGGAAACTGTATGATTTTTACTGCACTCCAGTCAGGTGCCGTAGTAATGCTGCCGGTGGGCCCGAACAGGGAAGCAACGAATTGTTTCGAAGGAATAATATTGGCAGAAAGGAAAAAAGCGTCTTCCTGAACAACGCCGTCGTTTTCTTCCTTCAGTTGGACAGGCCGGCCGAGGAACGCGTTCCACTTTTCGCGAATGGTGAGTATGCCCACGCGCAGGTCGGCCACGGAGCGCGTCAGCGTAAACGGGAAGAGATTACTTTTTACCTCACTGTCGGTGAGAAAGAAATTGTTCATCACTAAATCTACTATCAATTTCCCTGATGTAAAATAAAAAAGCCGTCTGTTTGCAGACGGCCTTCACATAATTATGGATAACAAATTATTTCTTTTCGTAACGTTTTTTAAACTTATCGATACGGCCCGCGGTATCCACCAGCATTTTCTGACCGGTAAAGAAGGGATGCGAAGTGCTGGAAATTTCCAGTTTCACCAGGGGGTATTCGTTACCGTCCTCCCATTTAATGGTTTCTCTGGTATTAGCAGTCGAACGGCTGATGAAAGACTGGCCATTCGTCATGTCCTTAAAAACCACTGTTCTATACCCTTTAGGATGAATATCTTTTCTCATGATTGTTTGTTAATACACGGATTTTGCCGTGCAGTTTATAAATGGAGGGCGAAATTAAGGAAAATAAGTGAAAAGTTTAAAGTGAAAACCTAAAAGCTCTGCTTTTTGAATCTTTACGTTTTAACTTAACCCCTCATATTCACAAACTGCAGCGGCACCCCCGGATCGGACGACTGGCAGAGCTTGATGACCGCCTGTAGGTCGTCTATTTTTTTGCCGGTTACCCGGATCAGGTCGTCCATGATCTGCGCCTGTACTTTAAGGCCGCTGTCTTTAATCAGTTTGGTGACCTTTTTGGCGTCTTCCTGTTTGAGGCCGTTTTTTACGCTCACTTCCTTCTTCACCACTTTTCCGCTGGGATAGGCTTCTTTGGAAAAATCGAAAGCTTCGGGGGCTATGCCCTGCTTATGGGCCCGGCTCACCAGCACGTCGGTCAGCTGACCCATCTTCATCGCATCTTCGGTTTCAATATTCAGCTTGTAATCCTTTTTGTCGAGGTCGATCACCACATGGCTGTTTTTGAAATCGAAGCGGTTAGTGATCTCTTTCCTGACCACGTTGACAGCGTTATCAAGGGCCTGCAGTTCAACTTTGCTGACGATATCGAATGATGGCATAACTCGTAGAATTTAGGCTCCAAATATAAGAAGGGATCCGCTTAAGGTGAATGCAATAAAAGAAGGGACAAGGCAACCCGTAAAGTACCGGAGGATAAAAACACGAAAAGGCCCCATAGAAATGGGGCCTCGTACCAAAACTAACTGCTTATGAGAAAAAATTGATTTCACTATATAAGACTCCGAACCACAAAAAAAGGTGTGGGTGCGATTGTTAAAATTTCCTAAACATTCAATTATCAGGCAGCAGATTTCGGGGTCGCCGTTTTCCGCAGCACAATGAAGAGGATAATACCAACGAGAATAAGGGCGGAGGAAATAAGCTCGGCCTGTGTGGGATTTATGCCCAGGAAATGGTACTGGGTATTAACGCGGATATGTTCAATCAGAAACCGTTCGAGTCCATTAAGTATCAGGTAAACGGCAAAGAGCGTTCCCGGCACGGGCAGTTTATCCCGCAGGAAAAACAGGAGGCAGGTCAATAGCAGGCACACCACCGTTTCATAGAAAGCAGTGGGAAACACGGGTATCGGCAGCTGGTTGCAATACTGTCCCGTACAGTCTTTCAGCTTCACTCCTTCTCCGATTACATTATGAGGAAAATTATAAGCGACCATCCAGCGCGGCAGCCAGGAGGGGCCCTTTACATACTTGTGCTGGATATCATCTACGCTTTTGAAGTCGGATTGCTGCATGTAAATGGCGCTATTGGCCTTCAGCGCCTGGTTGAAGGTTGTTGTATCGGCGGGAACTACTTTTCCTTCGGGAGTGCTGACATAAGCGCTATTGAGAATACCCCAGTCGCCGTCTCCGGAAACCTGGCAGCCGATTCTTCCCAGGGCATAAGCCAGCAGCAGCGTGGGCGCCATCGCATCGCAGAGATAACGAAAACCAATCTTATGTTTTTTAGCATAAAAATAAATAGCTACCGTCGCGCAGATCAATCCTCCGTAAAATGTCAGCCCGCTGAATGACAACAGGGCTTCCACGGGGCTTTTCCAGAACTCGTTCCAGTTTTCCAGGTTATGAAAAATCTTTGCTCCGAGAAAGCCGAATACTGCGGCAAAGATCACCATATCGCCCACGCGATCGTGCGGCCAGATCCTGATCACCCGCTCTTCGGGCGTAGTCAGCTTCTGCCTGTTCTTTTCTACCCATTTGATACCGGCAAACAGAACACCCAGGATCAGGCCGGCCGGCCAGTGCCCGGCCGATGAAAAAATAAACGCCTGCGGATCGGACGTTAACGAATTATCCGAGAGAAAAAGCCCAAGAATTTTATATCCCAGCAAAAATCCCAACACAAAATTCAATACAATTTCTGCTGCCGAAGCAGGCTTTCCCACAATCAATTTGGTCTCTTCCGGAGTCATCAGCCCGGCCCTTTCCTTTCTTCTCAATTCGCGGTTTAGCACGTAGGCCGCAGCAAGAAAAGCAAAGGCTACAAAAAAACCAAAGGAATTGATAAAACGAAGCCCCGGAAGATCTATTCCAAACAGATCCCTGAAAGCATAATACAGGTTAGGATACATGAACTATGTTGGGTATTAAGTCTTATGAGCAGTACTGATCGAATGCCGAAATAAGATTGTGAGCGATCATCTGGGCCGATCTCCCTTCAATCATGTGTCTTTCGATAAAATGCACCAGCTGCCCGTCTTTAAACAGGGCTATCGCAGGAGAAGAAGGCGGGTAAGGCATCAGCTTCTGCCGGATCGCCTGCACCGCTTCCAGGTCAAAACCGGCAAAGCTGGTGGTAAGATGATCCGGCTGCTTTTCACTGTTGGCCAGCGCCATCAGTACACCCGGACGCGCCGTGCCTGCCGAGCATCCGCATACTGAATTGATCATTACCAGCGTGGTTCCCTCCTGGCTAAGTTGTTTGTCTACATCTACCGTAGATAATAGCTCGGTAAAGCCATTTTCTGTCAGCTCTTCCTTCATCGGGATCACAAGTTCTGCGGGATACATATAATTAATCTGATTAAGTTTTAATTAAAAATGACTGCGAAATTAACTAAAAAAACATTAGCCACCGCAGCAGTCGTTTTGTCATACAAGATGCCTGAAAACTGAAATTATGTCTTTAAACTACCCGCTGGTATCCGATTTGATCAGCAAGCTGCATAAACATTCAAAAAGTTCAAACGCATAATTATGACACAAGTAAGATTAAACAACAGGCCTGCCAGAAACTACGACAGCTTTTTCAGCGATTTCTTTAACCTTCCCGCAAGCTGGGGAGCCAACGCCGGCACCGGCCAGGTATTGACCAATGTTACCGAAACTCCGCAGAGTTACCAACTCGATCTGAATGTACCGGGTCGTAACAGAGAAGATTTCAGAATCAATATCGACAAAGACCTGCTGACCATCAGCTTCGAGAAAAAAGAAGAACAGAAAACCGAAGGTGTTAACGCCATTCGCCGCGAATTCAGTTTTAACAGTTTCAAAAGAAGTTTCAGCCTCGATGAAAAAATCGACACGGATAACATCCAGGCAAAATATGAGAATGGTATTCTGAAAATTGAATTGCCTAAAAAAGAACAGATTAAAGAAGAACCAAAAACCATCGCGGTCAACTAAGTGAGTTCCGGCTATACGTGGCAGTAAGTACATCCCGCCTGTTTAACAGGTGGGATTTTTTTTAGGATTTATGGGTTAACTTAGCGAAACATTTTTTCAGGCATGGCGAGAAAACCGACGCAGCACTACATTTTTTTCTTTATTCTCACGGTTTTTGTTTCCGTTAAAATCCAGGCCCAGGATCCTAAACAGGATTCTGTTCCCCATAAACAGCAGGACACTACCATCCACGAACCCGTTCGCGAAGCAAACGCAGATTCGGTGCTGAGAATAATTAACCTGAATCCCTATTTCACTTTGCATGTCGATTCAGTGCTGTCCTACCAGCTCGAGATTAACCGGCCCGCCGCTGATTACTACTGGTATCTGCGCAACTCTCCTATCGGCGTAAGAATAAATAAGGACAATGGAACGCTTTCCGTTAAAGTAGAGAAATCCTATTTTTATTCAGGCAAGCTTCGATACGATTACGAATACAAAGTAAACCTGGGCGTTCAGAATCTGCGCAATCCGAAGGACAAGGTAGACACATCCATTACCATCGTTTTTTACAACACGGATATTGTTCCTTCGCGAATAAAGCCCTCTGTTTCAGGTACCCTGTATATCGATGAGGGAGAAACGGTAACTTTTAAAGTGCAATGCGAGAACGGCAGCTTCCCTATCGATAATATTACATTTTTTTCCAATACCCCTCTTATCAATTATTCGGTCATCAGGAAGTGTGATGATGATTTCACCTGGTCGCCGGGATTTGATTTTGTAAAAGATAGCGATTCAGCAAAGGTAAAAGTGGTGGTATTAAGCTTTGTCGGGGCAAACCGGTTCATGTTGAAAGATACGGCCGTAGTAAAAATCGTGGTGCGCGATGCGTTGAATTATCCCCTGGCGCTGGAAGAATACAATAAGCAGGTTAAGAATGTAAGCACTTATATTCTCCAGTTGAAGTATACGTTTCTGCATCTCGACAAAAGTGTAAAGAAGGTAAAAAATACCCGCACCACTTTTGATATCACCGGTTCAACCACTGCGCTTACCGGCAGTATCTTAAGTTCTTCTACCAATGCGAGCAGCCAAAGCACCGGAAGGGTATTGCCCAGCGTCGGTGTTTCACTGGTGCCCGTAAAGGAAGCCGTAGCGCCGGCTAAAACATTCGATCAGAACCAGGCTTCCCTGATTCGCGCCTCTATTAAACGACTCGAATATATGCTCAGGGACAATAGCCTGCTGGGCGAACGCGACAAGATGATCGTGGAGAAAGCAAATAAGCTGAAAGAAGAATTAAAACAAATCCAGATACAGCTTATTGACATTCCCATCGATATCACCAATGATATGACCGAAGACGAATTGAACGCGTATTTTAACAGCCCCAAAGTGCAGAGAAAATACCGGATAAAAAGAAAGTAGGCAACCGAAATAAATTATTTAATATAACCAAGGATCTTCAGCATGCTCTGAGCTGTTTGTTCCTTGGCATATACCCAGTCGACCAGCTTGCCATTTTTGTCGTGCTCAACGATGATATGCTTGGGTGAAGGGATCAGGCAGTGTTTTATTCCCCCATAGCCGCTGATCTGGTCCTGGTATGCGCCGGTGTGAAAAAATCCAACATAGAGCGGTTCGCCGTTTGTTACTTTGGGCAGGAACACTTCGTTTACATGTTCTTCCGAATCATAATAATCATGGCTGTCGCAGGTAATGCCTCCGAGCACCACGCGCTGATATTCTTCATTCCATTTATTAACGGGTAAAAGAAGAAATTTTTCACCTATTCCCCAGGTATCGGGTAATGTGGTGATAAAGGAAGAATCGATCATATACCAGATCTCGCGGTCGTTTTGCATCTTTTCACCGATCACACTGTATATATGCGCCATGCTTTCTCCCACCGTGTAGCTGCCGAATTCGGTGAAAATATTCGGCATGGGCACTTTGTTTTTTTTGCATGCCTTTTTGATATTGCCCACGATCTCGTTAATCATGAACTGGTAGTCGTATTCAAAACCGAGCGAATGTTTGATCGGGAATCCTCCGCCAATGTTGATGGAATCCAGTTCGGGGCAGATTTTTTTCAGCTGGCAATAGAGGTTGATGATTTTATTCAGTTCGCTCCAGTAATAAATATCGTCCTTAATGCCTTTATTCAGGAAGATATGAAGCATTTTCAACTGGAACCTGTCTTCATTTCCTTCTATTTTATCTACATAGAATTCGAGGATATCGCGGGGCCTGAATCCGAGCCGGGAAGTATAAAAAGGAAATGTAGGTTCTTCTTCGGCTGCGACACGGATACCCAGCTTGAAAGGAGCTTTAACAGACTTTTTATAGGCGGTCAGCTCTTCGGCGTTGTCCAGGATCGGGATAACATTTTTGAATCCTGAATTGATCAGCCCGGCAATCCGGGAAGTATATGATTTCTGCTTATAGCCGTTGCAGATAATGAACATGTCTTTGGTGATCTTTCTTCTCTCGTACAGGCGATGTTTTTTAAATGCATTCTCAAACATCTTCTTCGCCTTTTTGATCTGCATGCCGATCTTGGGAAGATAGGTCAGCTTAAGCGGCGTACCGTATTTGTCGATCAGCGCTTTTAGATCGAGGCCGTTGAAATAGAGATAGTTTCCCTTGGTTTCAAACCCTTCCTGGGGATAGTTGAACGTCTGTTTTACCAGGTCGGTATACGAATTGTTCATGAATTCGTTCGGAGTAATCGCCATGCTTCGTGTGTGGCCCCGGGGTTAGCTCCTCGAAACCGGGAGCAAAAATAATTGTTTGAAGGATTCCTCAAATAAAAAAACCGGATGCATGCGATGCACCCGGCTGAATATCGGTATCTGGGGCGTTTACTTAACGGAAGCCACCAGCGCCTTGAAGGTTTCAGGCTCGTTCATAGCGATGTCGGCAAGAATCTTGCGATCGAGGCCCACACCTTTTTCGTTAAGGAGATGGATGAACTGTGAATAGGTCAATCCCTCTTCCCTTACCGCTGCGTTGATACGGGCGATCCATAATGCGCGGTATTCTCTTTTCTTGATCTTGCGGCCTACATATTTGTAAGTAAGACCTTTTTCCATTACGTTTTTCGCAACGGTATATACATTTTTACGCTTGCCATAAAAGCCTTTGGCAGCTTTAAGAATACGTTTTCTTCTTGCCCTTGATGCTACTGCATTTACTGAACGTGGCATATCTGAATAATTTTAATAGTTGTTGAATCTTTTATTTTGCGGGCGGTTCGTCGGGTAGCTCCCGGGCAGGCGCCCTTCCTTCGAAAGAAAATTACTTAAGACGAAGCAATCTCTTTACAAAATCAAGATTGGCCTTGTGCACCACGCCATCTTTGTTCAGCTTGCGTTTGCGCTTCTTTGATTTTTTGGTGAGGATGTGACGTTTGAAAGATTTCTGATGAGTGATCTTGCCCGTAGCGGTTACCTTGAACCTCTTCTTGGCACTCGAGTTTGTTTTTACCTTAGGCATTTATACAAAAATTTACTTTTACACCCTGCTGGCGTTCCGCACCGGCGGAAACTTATGGAGCCTTGTGGGCAATCAACCGGCTAACCGGTTGAATTCGGGCGGCAAAACTACGAAAAAAAACTAAAAAATCGCGTACATTGCTGATCATGAGAAATTTTTTCCTGCAGCTGCTGGCTATCACAACCCTTCTTTTCACCGCATGTAACCAGCACCAGAGCACCCCCCGTATACT
>JBGAJL010000085.1:0-19611 GCA_044224935.1 Flavitalea sp. | reverse complement strand
ACCATCGACAAGGGAAAGGTATATTGCTGACAATATGATTTTGATCATATTGAGCAAACAGCACGCTGCGTTATTTTGTCTCAAACCAAAAAAATGAATGAACCGCTGCAAAAATGGCTAAAGGTTTCCCTGTTCAGTTTGCTCCTTGTTGCATCGGCGGGTGTGGTTCTCCGCTATAAGATAGCTTTTTCGCTGCCCTGGGTCGATCAGAAATATTTGTTGCACGGACATTCTCATTTCGCATTTGCGGGCTGGGTAACGCAGGCGCTGATGACTTTACTGGTTCAGTATCTTAGAGAAATGGGCCGCATTAATGCCTTTGCCCGATATCGGCCGTTGTTGTACGCCAATATGTTTACCGCCTATGGCATGCTCGTGAGTTTCCCGTTGCAGGGCTATGGAACGGTTTCTATAATTTTTTCAACGCTTTCGATTTTTGTTTCTTATACTTTTGCGGTTTTTTATATCAGAGACCTTAATCGACTACCGGTTAAAAACAGCACAGCATCCTGGTTTAAAGCTGCGGTCTTTTTCAACGCGCTTTCTTCGCTGGGTGCGTTTTCGCTCGCATTTATGATTGCTACAAAGCAAACCAGCGATCACTTTTATCTTTCCGCTATTTATTTTTTCCTTCACTTTCAATATAATGGTTGGTTCTTTTTTGCCTGTGCAGGTCTGCTTAATGGATGGCTTATTGCGGCGGGAGTAGAAAACAATAAGTTGAAAAACCTGTTCCGGATATTTTTTTTCGCCTGCATTCCTGCCTATCTTCTTTCAGTGTTATGGCTGCCGCTGCCCGTATGGGTATATTGGATTGTGGTGGTGGCCGCTTTGTCACAGGTGTATGCCTGGGCGCAGCTTGTGCTGCTCGTGAAAAAACATTTTATTTATTTCAAAAATAACCTGACTCCTTTTTTCAGGGTTATTTTTCTGCTTGCCGCAATTGCGCTATCGATAAAATTATGCCTGCAGGCATTCTCCGTAATTCCTTCGCTCAGTATTCTGGCCTTCGGCTTCAGGCCAATCGTAATCGGCTATCTGCATCTTGTATTGCTGGCTGTCGTTTCGCTTTTTATACTGGGCTGTATATTTTCGCAGGGATACCTCGTATTGCGCAAAACCGGTTATAATGGATTTATTATTTTTGTAGCAGGCATAATCTTCAACGAAGCGCTTTTAATGTTACAGGGCATTGGCGGCATGTGGTATATTGCGATATCCTATGCGGATCTTTTATTATTTATTGCCGCATTGCTGTTGATGGCCGGAATATTTTTATTAAATATAGGATTGAATCGTGCCCGTTATGCGCCTGCGCATAATTTGGAAAAATGAATTGAGCGATTTTTACCTAAATAAAAATCTATATGCCAACCCTCGCCGAGCAAACATTGGCCGGTATCGTAACTGATAATCATCAGGCGGCCGCAGTATTCGAAAAGTATAACCTCGACTTTTGCTGCAAAGGAAAAAGAACGTTGAAGGAGGTGTGCGACGAAAGATCAATTAATACGGATGAAATATTAAGCGAATTGAACGCGGCCTCCTGCGCGGTAAACAGCCGGCAAATGCCCTTCACGGAAATGACGGCGGAGCAACTCGTCAATCACATATTGGTAAAACATCATTTTTATGTAAAGCAGGCATTGCCCCGCATACAAAATCATATTCAGAAAGTTGCGTCAAAGCATGGCGAGCTTTTTCCTTATATGGAGGAAGTGTCCGAATTGTTTTACAAAGTCAATGAAGATATGACGGATCATATGCGAAAGGAAGAGCTTGTTCTTTTTCCGCGGATCAGGCAGATAGAGCACGCGTTGAGCAGAAATGGAAGCGCCGGCATTACTGATCTGTTTATTTCAGGGCCTATACAGGTAATGGAAATGGAGCACGACAGGGCAGGAGACCTGATGTACCGCATTCGTGCGCTTACTGCAAATTATGCTGCACCGGAAAAAGCCTGCACTACTTTCAGGGTTTGTCTTGCAGAGTTAAAGGAATTTGAAGAAGACCTGCACGAGCATGTGCACCTGGAAAATAATATCCTGTTTCCGAAAGCGCTGCAACAGCTGGATATGATAAGCCGGATGTAAAGTTGTCCGTGCAGTGTTGAACCTGAAAAGAAAATGGGTTGCTAAGAGCGCTTTTTGACGGAATTATATATCGCCATGATGCCGAACAGGATAAAAGAGCCGTAAATAAAATAGCTTGCTAGAATAATCCGGCTCCTGACGGCAGGGTTCATAGTGCCATTATAACTGATATACCGCGCGTAGAATAACAGGATGAGGCCAATAACAAAAACAAACGCCGGAACCAGGTACATTCGGGTTTTCATTAATGATTTTTGGCAAAGTTAGCTCATTTCGTTTAGCCTTCTATCTTCTTCAGCGCCGATCCCTTGTGCGCGGCGATATGATCTGTTTTATCGCTTGCAATTTCATATTGAGGATCATCAGCTGTAGCATGATGCGTATATCCTTTGTATGTAAAATCCTCCGTATGAATTTTTATTATCCGGCCGCTTACCTGGCCGGCTTCCGAGTTCCAGGTTACATGATCACCGATCTTGAATTCTGTTTTCATACCGATAGCTGTATAAAAGTTATGCCCTGAAAAACCTGACGCCATGACAAAGGTTTTCCCGCCATTGAAAATATATTTCACGATCGAAGCTTATGCTACTGAACGGTATACTAATCTTTTGCGACGACGGCTTCGGACGGTGCAGTATAAACTTCGATATTCTGTTTGCGAACCTTATGTCCTTTTATGGCGTAATAGAATATATACAGGTAACAGGGAAAGACGCAAACAAAGAATGATGCCTGGTTGGAAAGAATATGATTATCCTTTAACGAGGTGTATAATAACGGCAACACGGCGCCGCCGGCGATACCCATTACCAACAGCCCCGATGCGATCTTTGTAAACTTTCCCAGCCCGGTGATAGCTAAAGGAAAAATCGAGGGCCACATTAATGCATTTGAAAGGCCAAGCAGGGCGATGAATGTGATGGCCACATAACCATCCGTTAAAAATATGCCGATAGCGAATATACCTCCCAGTATGGCCGAAGCTGCAAGTGCCCGCTGCTGTGAAAGATATTTCGGAATGGTAAATATTCCTATCAGGTAGCCGGTTAGCATGGCGAAGAGCGTAAACGAGGTGAAATATTTTGTCTGGTCGAGAGGCAGGCCTAGTTCTTTTCCATAAATCCCGATAGCGTCCCCTGCCATAACTTCAACCCCGACATATAAGAATATACAAAGAACACCCAGCAACAGATGAGGATATTCCCAGATACTTTTTTGTGCAGGTACGGGAGTGGCGCCGGACACATCTTCCTGGTCCTCGATAGGTGGCAGGGAAGATTTTGAAATCATAATTGATAACAAGATCAACACGATGGTTATCGCTATGTAAGGGTAGATAACTCTTGCGGCCAGTTCACTTAACAGTGTTTCTCTGGTTGCGGTATCGGTGGCGGCACTTATCTCTTTTTGAATGGTGCCTGCCCCTTTTAATATATATCCGGCGAGAAGGAGCGGGCTTATCATCCCTGCCACCTTATTACAGATGCCCATTATGCTTATTCGCCTTCCGGCGCTTTCCAGCGGTCCAAGAACACTTATATACGGGTTGCTTGCTGTCTGAAGCAATGCTAGTCCCGCGCCCTGAACAAATAGCCCGGTAAGAAACAATGCAAAGTTCCTTGTCATAGCGGCCGGGATGAAGATCAGCGAGCCCACAGCCATTATCGACAGGCCCAAAGCCATACCGTTCTTGAACCCTGTTCTCTTTAAGATAAAGGAAGAAGGAATGGCCAGGAAAAAGTAAGCCATATAAAAGGCGAAGGTGACTAAAAATGCCTGCACATCGGTTTTTAGCTCGCAGGCGATTTTCAGGAAGGGAATAAGTATTCCGTTTAACCAGGTTACGAACCCAAAAATGAAAAATAGAACTCCAATAATAAAGATGGCATACGTATTCTTGGCGAGCGGCATGTTTCGGTTTTAAGAGTGAATATAATCAAATGCCTGATGATATGGATATAAAGATTACAGATCAACCGATTGCGCAACTCCGGAAAATGTGCCTTAGCCGGTTGTTTGTCTCTCCTTTACAATTTCAGGGCAAAATTTGAGGTTCGGACATATAGCCTGAGGGGTGGGTCAGGTGACGATAAATTTAAGAAGGCCGCCGCAGTTAATATATTCAAAGCGGAAATGGCCGGTTGACTATATAAAACGCGTATGGTTTTTTATCTGGCGGCCCGAAAAATAATCGGCTGCTTTTTATATGATTTCACTTTAATCCCGTGATATACTGCAGGAATCCATTGCCTGCTTCTGCGGATCAGCCGCTCAGCCTCGCTCCGCAGCTCTACAGGTCCTGCAATTGCTTCTACGTTTTGCACATTTCCGTTTTCATCAACGATGAATTGGGTGACCACAGCTCCTTCAATATTACGTTTAACCGCAGCCGCAGGATAGCGAATATTTTTCATCAGGTATTGTTGCCAAGCGGGTGCACCACCCGGATAAGTGGATTCTATTTCTGTTTTTATGGGAGCATTTTCCCCTAGTAGTTTTTGGCCTGTCTCATCAAAATACTGAATGCTTACCAACGAGTCTTGTGCATATACTTCTGACGAGCTGGGTTTACCATTAGCGAAATAGTATTTCCAGCTTCCGTTTTTCTTACGGTCAAGATCGTATTGGCCTATGCTAACATAACGTTGCAGGAACCAGGCAAATCCATAGCCGAAATGTTCATGCCATTCAATGGAGTCGGTCAACTGGCCCATATAGTTCCAGGACAAAGTAGTACCCACTGGTATGCCCGCAGCATAAGTAGTAGAATCGGCCATCGTCCCGTTATCATAATAAAGCCGCCAGAGGCCTTGTTTCTTCCCTTCCAGATACTGACCGATTTCGCGTAGTTGCGATGACTTTTTTACGGCACTATCGCTTTGCGCGTGGATAAATGTTGGTAAGCAAAAGAGCAGAAGCAGGAGTATGAAAGTTGGCATAGTAAGATAAAAATAAGATGTCTTTTTGAAAGACCGGGAAAATCATCGTTACAATTTATCTGTCGTCTATTTGTTTTGCCCGGCCGTCGCGATCTTAAAAAACGTAAAGTTTGTTAGCCTGGGATTGCCTCTTTTGTCAGTTACCACTTCACCCTTTTTGTCCCGTTCCACTTCGTATGAGAATACCTTTGTCGTATAAAATTCATAGTCAAAATACCTGGTTTGTTTAGCAAGAAGAACGGGTATGCTATGTGATAATTCCAGAAATTCTCCATAAACTAAAAAGAGCTTTTTGTCAGTTTGAAGTTTTTTCAGGAAATCAGCAGTTTCTGCAGTTGTCCCGGGAATTTTAACAAGAAAGAGCCCGTCTCCCTTTTCTGAGATGAACATTTTTTCGTCCTGGATACTATTGTCTTCAATATAATCCCAGAATTTATTTTCTAAACGAAATACGGTATTTACGTTACTATCAATATATACGCTGTCAATGATGCCAATTAACTGAATCATTTTTCCCGAATACTTGTCTGCATGCTTAATCAAATCCGATGGAAAAACGGACTTTAATGAATTTTCATAGTATGGCTTTTCCCAGCTTTCGGGCTTGTAAGGATTAGAACTCTTAATAAATTTTCCTTTTTCCTTTTTAAATGTTCCATGATGGAAGATCGAGTCCGGTTGCGCATAAGAGCTAAGAAACTGGATAATTGACAATATGATTATAAACGAATGTTTCATTTTACTGGTTAGTGGTTAAATTGTTTCCGGTGCGTTCATTGATGTAATATTATTTTCCAAGCATCATTAAGTTAATATTATTTGTGCAATTTAATGGTATATATCTGCCGGCCGCTTCCCGGTTTCGGCCGTTAAGTTATTCATCATTTACAATTCATCGGTATAAATAGTCCTTTTAAACAAATCTTTTCTCAACTCATGAAGTAAGGCCTGTTCCGCGAGTGTGGCGGCTGATATTTTTGCCCCATTATATATCAAAAAAAATAAAACATGAAAAGGATATTGTATGGCGCAGCGGCACTGGCTATATTTGCCTGTCTGTTCAGCAGTTGTAAAAAGAATAGCTCAAACCCGGATCCGGAGCCCGATCCTGAGCCTGCGGGTCTTTCCGTCACCGCTATCAGCCCGGACAACGGCCCTCATTCAACAGTGGTAAAAATTACGGGAAAGAATTTTGGCGGAACCGTGGCTGGCAACGAAGTTCGCTTTAACGGAACGATAGCGGAAATATTAACCGCTTCTTCCACAGAGCTCACGGTAAAAGTTCCCAAAAGAGCAGGTACGGGAAAAGTGACGGTGACCACTGCGGGCAAATCTGCAGACGGGCCTGTGTTTAATTTTAAGTACATCATTACGGTAAGCACTGTTGCCGGCGGTAGTGTAGGGTTGGCGGATGGCACGGGAAATGCCGCAAAATTTTACCGGCCTCAGCAAATGGCTTTCGATAAGGACGACAATCTTTACGTGATTGACCAGGAGGGTAAAGCGCTTCGCAAGGTTTCACCCGATGGTAAAGTAATTACTTACGCCGGAGCAGCTGATGCGGGCTTCGTGGATGGAGCCGGTAATCATGCGAGGTTTAATGGCATAAACGACGTATGTGTAGACAGGAATACCAATACACTTTATATTACTGAATTTCCGGGGAATATTTTAGGAGTGAATGCTATCCGGAAAATAACGCCTGAAGGAAATGTGGGTAACGCTGTAACAATTGCCGGCGGCCCGGATCAGGGCAATGCGGCTTCATCCAACATGTGGGGACATGAAGACAATGCCAATATACGTCTCGCCAAATTCAGGGGGCCGAAAGCCTGCGCAACCGATGGCGACGGCAATCTTTACATACTCGACTATAACAATTATTGCATTCGTAAAATGTCTTTTGGCACTGCGGGAGTTACTACGCTGGCAGGTCATGTAGGTGAACTGAACTATGCGGACGGTGTGGGCGCCGCTGCAAAATTTGGATCGGCTACGGATATTATCAGCGTTGACGGCAACCTGGTAGTTGCCGACTACAGCAACTACAGGATGCGTAAAATTGAGCTGAATGGTAAGGTTACCACCCTTGCCGGTGACGGAACTTCCGGTGATAAGGATGGAGCAGGCACGGGCGCTGCTTTTGCGAAAACGTCCTTTGCCGCAGCAGACAAGGAAGGTAATATATATGTAATATCAGGAGTGCATTCCAATACCATCAGGATCATTTCAAAATCCACATCGGTATCTACCGTAAATACCAATGATGCTGTGGGCTATAAGGATGGCAATGAAAATGAAGCGCAATTTTCAACCATCATGGGTATTGCCGTTAACAGCAAGAATGAATTATATATTTCAGACTTTGGTAATAGCCGCATCAGGAAAGTGGTGATAGAATAATGACAGGCTCTGTAGTTTCAATCCGCCGCTGCTATACCTGCAGGGCGGATTTTTTATTTTTTTACTGATTACCACAATGCGATTTTTTCCTATTTGCGCGTCAAATGCATCCGGTATGACCGTACAACAATTACTATGGAAATTCGGTAGCGTAATTGCTTGCTTTATCAAATGCTGACGAACGAAGAATTGAGATGAATAAAAATTAATCTGGTATTCATTCCATCCTTAGATGGGGACATCAATTTTACTATCGTAATAATTTATCAATATAAAAAAATTTAGTATGAAAACGATTCAACAGAGAAGTAGGGGTAAAGGGTACACGACTTTAGCCCTGGCTTTATTAGCTTTCATTACAGTAAATGCCCAACCTGGTCCTCCACCACCGCCTCCAGGTGGTGGTATCCCTCCGCCAGGAGCTTTGCAGGCGGTATCTACCTACCAGGGTAAAGTGGTAAAGATGGCAGTTAATGATGATTTCGTATACGATGGCTTTTACATCCTGGATAATGGTGACAGCGTTCTTGTGCATTTTCCTCCGCACCTGGGCACGAAAATTACGGCAGTGATTAAAGTGGGATCATCTGTTTCAGTGAACGGGGTGCTGAATACGGCGCCACTCGGAGAAAAGGAGATCAGGATGGTGAATATCACAGCCGGGGGTGAGACTATTGCAGATACGGGCGGCCCCACCAATGATATTCCAACTGCGGAAACCTATGTATCAGCTAACGGAAAAATTACACAATTGCAAACGAACCGCGAAGGAGAAGTGATCGGCGTGATAGTTGATTCAAGGACTATCCTGCGTATCCCTCCTCATATTGCACGGCAATTAAGCAATGCGCTGGCGGTAAATGCCGGTATTTCTTATACGGGTATGCAGAAGCCAGTTAATAATGGCGAATCGGTAGCGGCCGGATACAAGATCGTACGCTGTAAAACAATCACCGTGAACGGGCAGCAATATGTGGTTGAGTAAATGTTCAGGTGAAGAGGTCTTCTTATTTCTTACTGATCCCGATCAGCGAGGTCATTTTCAGGTAGGGGGCGATAATCTTGCTCCCTACTTTATGTTAAGTATTAAAAGATTCCGCTGCGAAACTGGGATAAAGCTTAACCGGTAACCATCATCGATTTTTGTTTATTACATACCCAAATAAAAGCATAACGATGCAGATTTATACTGATATTAGCATTCTCCCTTTGACGGTTGGTGATGAACCGGCAGGCTTTGGATCTAACTATGTTGAATGAGTTTTTGGAAAAAATATATTAAAGTAACTATTATAGTGCTCCTGATCATTTTAGGAGCTTTCATTTATCTTGACCAGGGTACTGGAAGACAAACTGATAATGGACTTCTTCCCTCGCCGGATAGCCCACATGAAGAAAAGCCATTGCTTTATGCCCGTGTTATCTCAGGAAAAATAGTACAATATGGTGCCAACCGAATGGGGGATATTGATAAAATAATGCTGCAAACTTTCGCAGGACAGATGTGGCTTCATTTTCCACCCCATACGGCTAAAAAAGTGTTGGAGATAGCTCAGCAAAATGCGATGGTGAAAGCTGAAGCAGATCAGAATAACGAAGCGTATAACGACAAACCAATGGGCGAGCTGCTTTCTTTGGAGTCGGAGAATCAGCGTCAAAAAATTTTTATTAAGGACATTCCGCCACCAACACCTTCCACTGGCATTGAAACTGAAATCACGGGAACATCCACGGAGTTGCAAACAGATGAACAAGGCCATGCTGTTGGTTTTATCCTGTCTGGAAAGCTGGTGGAACTGAATCCTAAAATGTCGCAGGCTTTGAGTGTCTTATTGCAACGGGCGAAACTTATTAGTGTGAAAGGAGTGGCCCGCAGTGCAGGCGATGGGTTTGTTAATGCCAAAGGACTGGTATTGGTAAAGCCGGTTACAATTAATATTGATAACATCAATTACGTCGTGCAATGAAAATATTAATCATTGAGGATGAGAAAAAGCTGGCAGGATTTATTGATAAAGGTCTCCGCCAGGCCGGCCATTTAACAACAGTTTGTCACAGCGGCGCCAAAGGATTGCAAAAAGCAGCCGGGGACTACTTTGATTTAATATTATTGGATCTGATGCTTCCGGAAATGAATGGCTTTGAGGTGTTAAAAAATCTTCGCGCATTTAATATTGCTTATCCTGTTATTATTATCAGCGCTTTAAGTGATACCCGAAAAGTAGTGGAAGGCCTTGATTTAGGTGCGGTTGACTATGTAAGGAAACCGTTTGAATGGGACGAATTACTGGCAAGAATAAGGGCTGTACAACGTTTGACAACAACTGCGAAGAGTGATAAAATAGTGGTGGACGATCTTGAGATAAATACCGCGGCGCGTAAGGTAACCAGGGGCGGCAAAGAGATAACGCTTACAGCAAAGGAGTTCATGTTACTCGAATATCTTGCTAGGAATGCCAACCATATCATGAGCAAGAACCAATTGCTTGAAAATGCCTGGGACATGGATTTTGATCCGGAAAGCAATATCGTAGAAGTATATATGCACCAATTAAGGAAAAAGATTGATAAGAACTTTGATAAGTCCCTCATAACAACTGTTGTTGGAGCAGGATATATGTTGAAAGGTGATAAAAAAGCCGGCTATTGAAAAAATACGCGCTATATCCTTTTTATACCAGCATCCGATTCCGGTTGGGATTGCTGTTCAATGTCCTGCTGCTGATTTTTTTGTCCGGTGTAATGCTCCTGTTGTATAACAATGTAAAAAAGGATCTTGAACAGGGTTTCGAGCGCCGGTTATCCCTGGGCGCGAACATCATCCTGCAGAAAACCGATGTGAGCCCCATGACGGTCCCACTACCTCAAACGGGCGAGTTCTTTTTAATAACTTACAATAATAAAATTACCACCGACACTTTATTTAATGATATCCCTTTCCCGGTTAAAAGGATCAATGAAGATAGTATCTATAGAAGCGGGAGTTGGTGGGGCGTCAGGTCTGAAAAGAAGCTGGAAACCGGAGGGATCGTTTCCATTTTTTATGTATTGCCTGCAATTGATTTCAACAAATCGATGGCAGGCATAAAAACATTGTTATTTATATATATTCCCGCGAGTATTGTCATCGCTTTTATTTCCGGATTTTTTTTATCGGGAGTGTTTTTAAAGCCTCTCAGAAATATAATAAACAAAGCCAACCGGATTGATTTATCCAATGACATCAAACTTCTTGATGAGCCGCCGGTGAAAGACGAATTGCATGAAATGACGGACGCTATTAATCGCATGCTGCTCAGAATTAAAAAGCAATCCCAGCAACAAAATAATTTTTTTGCTTCGGCCTCTCATGAGCTGAGAACGCCATTGAGCAATATGATGACGGAACTGCAAACCGCTGAACTGACAGGCATGCCCTCGGAAATCAAGGCGCTTATAGCCAATCAACTGGCTGAAGTAAAACGGCTGCGGGACCTTGTCAATAATTTTTTATGGATGAGCCAGCTAAAATCCGGCCATGCGGCCAGCTACAAAAGTAGCTTTAGCATAGTAGACGTCTGCATAGAGTCAATTGAAGCCCAACGGTTGTATGCCGGGCAAAAGTTTCAGAGCTTTAAAATTGATTTATATCCACCGGAAGCTGATTTCCTGCTATTTGCAGATAAGCATGAGTTGACCGTGGCCTTGAATAATTTGATTTCTAATGCCGTGAAATATGGCTTAACGGGCTCAACCATTAACCTGGCCATCGTCCGGGAAGAGCAGCTTATTATCAGGATAGAAAATAAAACACAATCGGAAATTAAAGATGCCAATGCGCTCAAGAATGAGTTTGAGCGCGGTAACGGATCCCAGGAGGGCTTCGGCCTGGGATTATGGATCGCTGAACAGCTAATTGTTAGAAACGCCGGAACCCTGAATCTGCAATGTATTAATGGGGTGTTTGTTTCTGAAATACGGTTGGGCTGACAGGTGACCCGGATACGGAATCGTATTTACTGCCGATCTGCAGTGAGATGATCGGCATATTTATCAACGAATGATTGCTGCGGCAAAAATGCTTTCCATATTTGATTTCTTTCCAATTCCCGGAATTTGTTCCTGAAATGGAAAACTGACATCAATTCATATGGGCCGTATCTTATTCAGGATTAAGGGTTTGCGTTCCGGCAGGTTGTTTGGATAACCGTGCCGGACCTTTAATCGTACCCTTTATGAAACATCTTATCAACTACCGCAAATTCAGCAGCAGCATCCTCTCTGCCTTTTTGCTTTTCGTTGTCACTGATAAGAGCATTGCACAGACCTGCCCTGCAAACACGCCATCAACGATCGGCACTAATCCCGATACGTATTACCCGGCACTGGACGCTACACTGAACACAGGCGCTACTTCAATAACACTTGGCGCTTCAACTTATGGCACCACACCGATCACCTCAGGTGACATGCTCCTGTTGATCCAGATGCAGGGCGCGCAAATTAATTCTACAAATACATCCAGCTACGGAAATGGAGTAGCCGGCAGCTCAAAAGGATACCTGGGCAACACTGCATTACTGGCCGGAAATATGGAATATGTGGTGGCGGCTAATTCTGTTCCTCTCACGGGCGGCACACTCACTTTAATGAATGGAACTGTAAATAAGTATAAGAACGCGAACTACGGGACAGACGGTCAATACCGCTATCAACTGATCAGAATCGGTTTATATTACGATCTTACTTTAAGCGCACCCATCTCCGCTCCGGTATGGAATGGTTCAACAGGAGGAGTTATCGCCATAACGGTCACCAATAATTTAAACTTCAACGGACAAACTATCTCTGCTGCAGGCGCGGGTTTCAGAGGAGGTGCGGGCAGACAATTAACCGGTGGATCAGGAGGTGCAAACACCGACCTGGTAACGATGTCTACCAGCGCTTTCAATGGTTCAAAAGGTGAAGGCATCGCGGGCACCCCTAGGTTTGTAAATAACAATGGAGTTCTTCTAGATAATGGTTCTTCAAATGAAGGTTACCCCGGTGGCAGTTATGCAGCGGGCGCCCCTGGAAATGCCGGCGGTGGCGGCACTGACGGACACACTTCTTCCAATGACCAGAACTCCGGCGGCGGTGGCGGCTCAAATGGCGGCGCAGGCGGAAGAGGTGGAAATAGCTGGAGCTCCAACCAGGCCACGGGAGGATATTCCGGAGCTGTATTCGCGGAAGCAACGCCTTCAAGAATGGTAATGGGCGGTGGCGGCGGAGCTGGTACTACCAACAACGGTACCGGTTCGCCTGGCGCAGGCTTTTCATCCGGCGGCGCTGCAGGTGGCGGAATTATTCTGATCAAAGCAAATACGGTTACCGGAACAGGAACGATAGATGTAAGCGGAGCTAATGGTTACACGACAACCGTAAATGACGGAAGCGGGGGCGGCGGAGCTGGTGGAAGCGTTCTGATCTATGCGAATAGCGGGTTATCGAATGTCACTGTTCTTGCTAAAGGCGGTACAGGTGGAGCTAACAGTGGTGGTGGAGCGTCTCACGGTCCTGGTGGCGGTGGTGGCGGTGGAGTGGTTTACAGCAATGGAACATTGAATGCATCAAGCAGTGTGGTTGCAGGTGTTGCAGGTTATACAGTTACTTCAACAAGTAATTACGGCGCAACTGCCGGCGCTTCGGGGGTGCTGGTACAAAACGTAACGCTCTCACAAATGCCCCTGCAAAATCTGAATTGCAGTATCCTGGCGTTAGGGTCAAAACCTGTTGAGGTAAGAACATCAACAAGGGATATGGAGGTCAACACGGTGACCGTTAGTCCTAACCCGGCGATTTCCACTGCTGCAACGATTAGATTCTCGTTCAAAAAAGCGCCGGCCAAACCGGTTAAATTGAGAATGATCACAGTTAGCGGCGTTACAATATGGCAGAAAGAATACAAAGCATCGGCAGGACAGAATATGGTTACCATCGATAACCTGAGTGCAATCCCTAATGGAATTTATTTCGTGCAGTATTTCAATGAAGAAACTTCGGTGAATGTAAAACTGATCGTCAGCCACTAAACGAACCTGGCTGGGGAAACCGCATACTTACCCTAAGTGATTTCACATCTTCCAGGCCATAGCGCTTGATCACATCATCCGGGGCGCGGTCCATTCAAGGGGCTGATGACATTTAACGGGGACATACGATATAACCTTATAACCAATTACAATCACCGTTTAATGATCATCATGAGAAAATTATTTCTGTTAACAACCGCAGCACTTACACTTTTCCTTTTATCCTGTTCAAAAGATAAAGGTGAAGAAGAGGAGGAAGAAGAAGGAGTTGTATTTATGGGCAATGTGACCCTATACCTCACAAAAACTCCGGACTGCGACAATGTAGAGGTTCATCTTCAAACAGAGGATCTGACCGAAGGCTGGAGCGGCAATATTTCCAAAACAAACATTACCACTTCTACACCTTCATGTTCACAAACAACGGGTTATACGTTTAAAAATATTAAGTACGGCAAATATAAATTCAACACCAGCTGCGGCATCAAGCACATGAATGGTACGATAACTGTAGATAAAGAATGTGTAACAAAAAACGTTGATATTAATTAAATTAACGTAGACGTTTTCGTTTTTACATATCCTTTTGTGAGATATGATACCGAGGCGACCACGATTGTATCGCGACGCTCAACGAGAGATTTTGTTGTTGAAAGGCGCAATCTTTCAAGATGCTCGTTTATTGACGAATCTTTCTCAATGAAACGGTTGCTGCCAGGCAGATACATTTCCGGTTGAAAATAATCGTAGTAAGAAACAAACAACTCAACGGCGTTTTCGGGGAAGAACTGCTTCATTTCATCATATAGCTGCGCAGTCAGCGTTTTGTTTGGTGCTAAGATCAGGGTTGATCGTTTCATCCGGTGGATGATATTCACCATTGTAGGGCTGGTCGCCTGCCGAATATTTTTGGAGTGTAAAATAAAAACGCCTGTTGACATAAGATTCCTTCTATTTGAATGATATGCTAGTATAAAGATAGTATTAATTCTACCTTGCCATTTTTACTTGAGTCCTGCAAAAACCGTTCGCATCATTTCATGATACCCGATCACCTTAGGCTAACAGATTGTTGGCTGATGCTTTTCTTCTCATGATGTGTCTAACGACAAGAAGAGATTTATTACTACCTTGTCACAGTGAACCTAAAGTATGCAACAACTGCAGACAGGGCAAAAACAAAGACCAACATCGGGAGCATTTTATATTCTTTCTTTTTAGTGTGAACAGAAATACCCGCTACCATTATTAAGCAGAAGCAAACTGCCGTCAGCGGTGTCAAGATTGGGACAATGCCTGTAAGCCGTGGAATTATTATTCCAATACAGCCTAACAGCTCAAGAATTCCCAATATTCGGATTGGTATTATAGAATCGTCCTGTTTTAAATGCCCGTTTGCAATGTGTTGTTCTTTGCTGCCGGTAATTTTTCCATAGCCTGGCATGATAAAAAATGCAGAAAGTAGACCTTGCATTATCCACAAAATTGTATTCATTTTGGTTCTTTTGAAAGTTAAGAATGACCGTTGAGAACGGTGATAAATGAGTGCAAGAATTTGATACCTTGAAAAAACTCAAGGACGCTTTCACGAGATTTTGCATAAGAAAATCTCGTGATTCTTAACTTCCGAATTAATCTTTTTTCGGTTGATCTAACCAAAGATTGATATCCTGCATTTTAAGGATTTTGTAGTAGAGTTTGCAAAGATATAAAAAAGTATGTCAGTAATCTTCTTCAGATTCTTTAAATACTTCACGGCGGTATTATGTTCGTTTTTATCATTCTTCTTGAGATAAAAATCGAAATCGGTCATGAACTTGGGCGTAAGGTCTTTTAAACGAATATCCTTCTTCTGATAAGCATACGGAATGAACACTTCGAGCTTGCGTTTCAATATATCGTATTTCTCATAGGTCGAATAGGAATAGCCAATGCCTATCCTCGCTTTAAAATCCGTGTTGTGATATTCCACCAGTTGATTTTACGCTATCCCATCGGTTTTCGGTGATAACGAAGCCGGTGGAGATATTCTTCCGTAATAAGCCGTAGCTCACCCGGAGAAATATATCGCGCACGAATTAACAAAACGAAGCGCATCCGATTCAATGCAAAAATTGGCCTCCGCACTTGTAGATGCTCAGGTTGACCTAAATCCGCATCAGGTGGAGGCTGCTTTATTTGCTTTTCGTTCGCCCTTATCAAAAGGAGCCATCCTTGCTGATGAAGTGGTGTTGGGTAAAACGATTGAGGCAGGATTGGTGATTTCGCAGAAATGGGCCGAAAGAAAAAGGCGAATATTAATCATTACTCCTGCAAATCTTCGAAAACAATGGAGTCAGGAATTATGTAACTAGTATCTGTTTCATATATTATTCTTTATAGATTGAAATCGTCTGTTTTCCTGGATGTTATTTCTTTCCAATTAAATTTATAAGCCCTGAAATATCCGCCTTGTTGCATTCAAAATAAGAATTTGGATAACCAGGATGATCTATCATATCCGTACTTTGAGTCGTAGGATCAAACGGTGTGTTTTGTGCATAAGCGCCCCCAAAACTAAACCTGCTTTTCTTGCCGTCTTTTAATTCTTTATAGTACAAATGAATTCTTGACGTACTTCCGAAGTTTTTCATGTCAGGGTCTTTCTGATCTCCCTTGCTTAGCATTAAGCTGATGTCACGCAGGTAATTTTTGCTGTACGCAACAAATCCTCTGAAATAAATTTGCATGTCATATTGAATTGAGCCATCATTGTCCGACGTAGGCTTAGGCGCTGTGCCATTTTTCTTAACAACAAAAAATTTGACTCTGGTCTCCAGGTCTTCCGGATGCACATAGTGATTCCCTATAGAATAACGCCAGTCTTGCATTGTTTTAATGAGTACAATGAATGATTTATCACCGATTTTTACTTCTCTGACTTCCATGTTTATAAAATTATCGGTACCGGCAATATTTAGACCTTTATTCCAGGATGAAGTATCAATCAGGCTCATGTCAGATTTCTGAATTTTGTTTTTCCCGCTGATCCACTGACCTTCTCGATTTTTCATCCATCCGGTTGCAGTTTTCATAGACCAAAGCGGTTTATCTGCGATTGTTGGAATCGAATTGTTGGTTCTGTCATCAGAAGTGCTATTGATTCTTTCATCAGAGTTGCCGTTTAAATCTGTTTTAGTGGCAACGGCACTCCCGTCATTTTTCGTAAGGAACTCGACAGTATTAATGATTTTGATCGCTTCTTCCTTGTTCTTCTCGTAGTTTTTTTCGTTCGAAAAATAAGTGAACACATACACTTTCCCGTTATGGATCGTTTTATAGGAATCCGTGAAATAGACTTTATTTCCCTTTTTCAGTTTGCCATTGACGATCCACCATTCATGGTCATTTTTCTTTTCAAATTTTGAGTTGAGAATTTCAAGGTTTGTTGACTGGGCTTTCTGCATTTTCAGTTCGACATCCGAAATCTGGTGAATATCAGCGTTTTCGTAGCCTTCGGCCATTCGGTTGATCTCCATGCGTATCATGCAGATGCTTAATAATCCTACCCCTGGAGCGTTGATGCAGAACTCGGAACCGCCCTCTAATTTATTCTCTTTCCAATTGGCGGGATAAGTGACGATAAACATCTTGTCGGATGACACACGGGACTTCGTATCTTGGCAAAACGTAGCCACAGGGAATGTGAGAAGCATCATCGTGATGCAGAAAATCTGTTTGAATTTTAAATGTGTGGTGGGGCAATTTGTTAATTGAGATTGCTCTTCTCTGGTCGCAGTTATTATTAATTCTGTATCCATTTCTATGCTGTGTATTGATCTAAGTAAAAAATATAAACCAGGCATTTTTACGATACAAAACTATTAATCTGTTTTTTTTTCGATATAGCCCAAAAGGGCTATTTTAGCTTTTAAATATCATACATTGTATATGGACAAGCCTTCCGGATATTTTGAGTTTTTAAGAAAAATTAAATCATTTGAGACGCCACCGTTCGATTGGCTGCAAATGAGTCTGGATGATAGTTCCCTTAATCGGTATGTCCCCCTTTACGGCGATCATTTTAAACACGCGAAATCGGGTGCCTATTTGTTGGACTATTCTGAGCAGCGCTATCTTCATTTCGATCAGGCGGCCAGTCGGACTTTGACAGGATATAATAACTCCTACTTGCTTAAAGGAGGTTTGGAAGCAGGTCTTGGACTTTGGGATAAGAATGATTTAGAGGGTTACGATCAGCAAGTACTTCCAGCCAATTTGGATTTTCTGGCGTCTATTCCTGTTGAGGAAATTCCTAAGTATTTATTTGAGTGTACTTACAAAGTGAAAAGCAAAGGCGGTGAGTTGAAAACGGTTCTTCAAAAATCTTTTTTTCTGCATTCAACAGATAAAAAACTGCCGACACTGGTCTGCGGTTATCTTTTCGATATTACCCCTTACAAAACAGACAACTCCGTTATATATCGAATTCATAAGAATCTTGGCAACGGTATATACCATCAGGTAAAGGACGATCTTTTCTTTCCCGCATATGCGGATCGGCTTTTAAGCAAGAGAGAAGCGGAAGTGCTGCAAGGTTTTTGCTATCACTATTCCATCCAACAAATCGCAGATAAACTGCGTATCAGTACTAATACTGTAAAAAATCATCTGAAAAATATTAAACGAAAAGTAGAGTGTGAAGGTAATGCGGAACTCTATCTCTATGCCAGGGCAAAAGGGTTGTTGGGCCGATAATATTCGCCCAGGCAGAGAAGCTGCACTATATCGCGGGATGGCTGAAAGTTCTAAAGGATAACAAGCACTGCATCATTACCGCCGCGTCCGAAGCCTCGAAGGCGGTTGATTACTTGCAGACCTCGCAGCCGCAATAATTAACATCATGAAGCCCTGGTTTCCGCCGGGGCTTTTTTATGACTGTCCTGTTTGGGGATATAAACCGTTTTTTTTGTAAAGACATCTTCCCTAAGCACAGCTTAGGTAGTATAGCCACCTGCCACTTAATAATACTTGATTTTATCAGCCTGCTTCACATTCATATAATAATTAAGCGCATCACCGTTTTGTTTAGGGGTAATATTGGGATTATCCCAAACGCTATAGCTGAACTCTACGACGGCGCTATCCTTATCGTAAATCAGCTTTTTTATAACTTTATTTGTTTTGATGTCATATACTTCGAACAGTGGTTTTCCTAATAAGGCTTTATTAAGATATAAATATTCATACGTTCCGGTATGAAACGGGTTATCCTTGCTGCTTTGATAGTCAGTGAAGTCAGCACCACCTACATATTTAATGGTGTATTTAGCTTCTGCATCGGATTTGGTTGCAATGTAACCGCTGGCATTTGTCATAGTAACTTCTCCGTAATTATAATACGTGATATGGGGAGAATACCTGCGAAATAAATACCGCGCAATGTAATTACCTGAAGTGTCATAACCAGCTCCGAAGGTTATAAGCACGTACAGCAACAAAATTTATCGTATCAATCAATTTGGTTTGTTCACCTGGTTGGTCTGGTTGAGAAGTGCTGTCATTATTTTTTGAACAGGCTGTAAAAATCATCTGGGTTTTAATAGTAGCCTAAAGAAGAATCCTGCTGAAACGACCAGTATGAGAATAATGAGTGCGGCAAGTATCCCCCAGGAAGGCATGTAGAACATCCATATAATCGCCCATAACAATATCAAAAGCGCTATCAATACGCCTATGACTACAAGAACGATTGAAATGATTTTTTTTATCTTATACTTTTTAGTGTTCTAAAGTTTTCTATTCATTATTCCCGGGATCGTGTAAAGTTCCGAACTATTCAAACTTGCCTCTCTAATGCTTCGTTATATAGACGTTAGCGTGTAGTGCTGATATTTGTTTGGCAGCAGCAAGCGATGCGGAATCCATCTGTCTAAGATTATATGTTTCATATAGCTTTCTTCCGCCGAAATAAAATTCTGTTGCAGGTGTTATGTTCACAAGCACCGAAGCGAATTCCGAATTCTCCGTATACACTCTATTATTTGGGTCATCTTCCAGGTTGTACCGAATTGAATTTGGTACGGTCGGGTTTTTGATAGCGCATGCCTCTGAAAAATTTCCGGAAAGCATGATGCTGTTGTC
>JBGAJL010000084.1:0-19615 GCA_044224935.1 Flavitalea sp. | reverse complement strand
CCCTGAACTGTGATGCCGTAAGCCAGTGGCTCGAACATTCTTTACCGTTTAGTAAACCTGTGGAAGCAAGCATAAACGCACCTACGCACAGGCTCGCTATCTCAGCACCGCTTTTATACTGATCTATAATCCAGGGCAGAAATTCCCTGTTGATCCGGAGGCTCTTTTCGAAATTTCCTCCTATGGCGGGGACGATTACCAGGTCGGCTTTTCCGAGATCCTTTAATAAGATGTCCGTGCGCACTGAAAATATTCCGCCCTGTAGTTTTACTTCTTTTGTGAGCCCGGTCATCTGCACATTGAATGCAGGCGGCTTACCCTTCATCGCGAGAAAATTGTTTGCTCCGGTGAATATTGTGTGGGCGTCGACAATACTCGCCGGTACCGCTTCTTTTAAAACGAGTATGGCGATATTTTTCATGCGTACCTGTCTGGTTTATGTAAAGACATATATGATCAGTCAATAAAGATAGGAAACATTGCGGTCGCAAACAGCCTGCTAAAGTTCTTTTGCAGGAGATTGAGCGTCGGTGGCAGCCATCGCTTTGGCCGCGCGCCGGTTTTCATCACGGTTAGTATTTCTTTTCAACTCTTCACAGCCCGAAGCGGCGGCGGAAAAGAAATTTGAATCGGGCGCCGTGTGGTTATTTTCCCGCACATTATTCTTACCTTAAGGCGCATGTCGTTTTTGCTGGTTTTAGTTTGCCTGTTAATACTGGTGCTTCTCATTGTATGGTGCCGGATGAATGAATTTGTCGCATTCGTGCTGGTGTCTTTGCTGGGTGGTATTTTTTTCGGCATGCCTGCGGATAAGATCATCGGCTCCATTCAGAAGGGGATAGGCGAAACACTGGGCTCGCTCCTGATTATCATCTGCTTTGGCGCCATGCTTGGCAAGATGGTGGCGCAAAGCGGAGCGGCGAAAAAGATAGCCGTTACGCTTGTAGCTATTTTTGGAAAAAAGAATATACAGTGGGCGCTTATGCTCACCGGTTTTATTATTGGCATACCCCTGTTTTATGGCGTTGGTTTTGTTTTAATGATTCCCCTGATATTCTCGGTGGTTTATCAATATAAATTGCCGGCTGTTTACACAGGAATACCGCTGCTTGCTTCGCTCTCCGTTACTCATGGATTTCTTCCGCCACATCCCTCGCCATCCGCGCTGATACAACAGTTTCATGCGAATATGGGTATTACCTTGCTGTATGGAATTGTGATCGCCGTTCCCACGATTATCATCGCCGGCCCCCTGTTTTCAAAGACATTAAAAAATATTCAATCCAGGCCGCTTGAGACTTTTCAACCGGATGATGATAAAAATAAAGAACTGCCGGGATCGGCAAATAGCTTTTTCACTTCGCTGCTGCCGGTATTTTTATTGATAATTACTACTGCGTTGCCATATATTACGAATTCAGGATCACATGCGTTTAATTCTTTCATTGCTTTTTTTGGTGATCCTTCAATCGTGTTGCTGGTGTCTGTCCTCGTGGCCACTTACACGTTAGGTATCCGTATGGGTATGCGCATGAAAGATATTGCCCCGTTGTATACCTCGGCGGTGAAAGATGTGGCCATGATATTACTGATCATCTCAGGAGCCGGCGCCCTTAAACAGATATTGGCCGATAGCGGTGTGAGCGATGAAATCGCATTTACGCTTCAAAGCTGGCCCCTGCACCCGCTTGTGCTTGGCTGGCTGATCGCGGCTATCATCCGCATGTGTGTAGGCTCCGCAACTATTGCGGGACTAACCACGGCCGGTATTATTGCACCGATGATGATCGGTTCACAGACCAATCCCAACCTGATGGTGTTGTCGGTAGGTGCAGGAAGCCTGATGTTTTCGCACGTAAATGATTCCGGTTTCTGGATGTTTAAGGAATATTTTAATGTTAGTATCAACGATACGATCCGCTCCTGGTCACTGATGGAAACGATCATTTCCGTTCTGGGTCTGGCAGGTGTATTATTATTGAATATATTTGTTTAAATTCTTTACATGGAAATGATTAATGCTGACGAGAGATTTTTACAACTGGGATTAACACTGCCGCCTGCACCTCTTCCCGCTGCCGTATATAAGTCCTGCCTGGTGGATGGAAAATATCTGTACCTGTCGGGACATGGGCCGGTAAAGGAGAATAAAGAATTGATCATGGGAAGAGTAGGAGAGGAACTCGACATAGAGCAGGGTAAATCTGCTGCTAAACAGGTGGGCCTTGCGATGCTTTCCACTATTAAAAGCAATATGGGTAGTCTTAATAGCGTCAGGCGCGTGATTAAAGTGTTCGGAATGGTAAATTGCATTCCTTCTTTTAAAAAACAGCCGTACGTGATCAATGGCTGCAGTGAATTGTTCAAAGACGTCTGGGGCGAAGCGAACGGCGTGGGTGTGAGGAGTGCAGTGGGTGTTGGTTCTCTCCCGGACAATATTCCGGTAGAAATTGAAGCAATATTTGAATTGCACTGAAATGAATAGTGAATGGTATCTCGTTGAAAATGCAGAGCTGATCGATTCTCCCGCGCTATTGCTTTATGAAGAGCGAATAAAAAGGAATATCGGGCACGCGATAGCAATAGCAGGCGATGTAAAAAAATTGCGCCCGCATGTGAAGACCAATAAGATGGCAGAAGTGTGCGCAATGCTGATGGATGCAGGCATTACTAAATTTAAATGTGCCACCATCGCCGAAGCGGAGATGCTTGGAATGATTAATACCCCCGATGTTTTAATCGCCTATCCACTCGCAGGTCCCAGGGTGGACAGATTTATCCGGCTGATAAAAAAATATCCGCGAACACATTATTCCTGCCTGGTCGATAATGAGAATGCTGCGAAATCGCTCTCGGAAAAAGCGCTCGAAAATGATCTGCGTATCGATGTGTTTATCGACCTGAATACGGGAATGAATCGCTCTGGTGTCGTTTTAAACAAAGTGGATGTATTGCTGGAAAGTATTAAATTATTGCGGGGAATTAATGTGCGCGGCCTTCATGCGTATGATGGTCATATCAGGGATATCGATTTACAGGTGAGGCAGTTGAAAGCCGATGCGGAGTTTGACGCGATAAAAGTGGTGCACGACAGGCTTGAACGGCAATTGAACAAGGTTCTTGGCATCGTGATCGGTGGATCGCCTGCATTTTCCGTTCATGCTAAAAGAGAAAAGGTAGAATGCAGTCCCGGCACTTTTGTTTTCTGGGATTATGGCTATCATATCAATATCCCTGAGCAGCCTTTCGAATATGCTGCGGTTTTACTGACAAGGGTGATCTCGATTATTGATGAACAACTTATCTGTACCGACCTGGGCTATAAAGCAGTGGCTTCTGAAAGCCCGCTGCCAAGAGTTTATTTTCTAAATCTGCCGGATGCGGAACAGGTAAGCCAGAGCGAAGAACATCTTGTGCTGAAGGTTGCCGATACCTCCGGGTTTACCGTTGGCGACATTTTATATGCTGTTCCCCTTCATATCTGTCCCAGTGTGGCACTGTACGAAACGGCGCAGGTTATTGAAAACAACCGTGCTGTAAAACAGTGGCGGGTAATTGCACGGGACAGGAAAATAACGATTTAAATTTATTGCATGTTTATTATCGATGCTCACCTCGACCTTGCTATGAATGCGATGGAGTGGAACAGGGATCTGCGATTACCCGCTCACGATATCCGCGAAACGGAAAAATTGAAGAAAGACAAACCGGATCGCGGTAAAGGAACCGTATCGCTGCCTGAACTCAGAAAAGGAAATATCGGTTTGGTAGTGGCGACGCAGATTGCACGATATTCTCCTGCAAAAAGCGCGTTGGAAGGCTGGCATTCGGCACAGCAGGCGTGGGCACAGACGCAGGCCCAGCTTGCCTGGTATAAGGTAATGGAAGATGCCGGGGAAATGGTAATGATAAAGGATAATAAAAGCCTGAACGCTCATCTTGAATTATGGGCCGATGATAACTCCAATACTAAAAAACCGATAGGGTATGTTTTAAGCCTTGAAGGCGCCGATTCGATCATTACTACCGATTACCTGGAAAGCGCTTATGATTACGGGCTGAGGGCCGTGGGCCCCGCGCATTATGGGCCCGGCAGGTATGCGAATGGTACCAACGCTTCCGGCCATTTAAATGACGAAGGCAAATTGCTGCTCAAAGAAATGGAGCGATTAAATATTATTCTCGATGCGACACATTTATGTGATGATGCATTTTGGGATGCGATGGATATGTTTAATGGGAATATCTGGGCCAGCCATAATAACTGCCGTGAGCTCGTGAATCATAACCGCCAGTTTTCGGATGACATGATTAAAATACTGGTGGAGAAAGGAGCGGTGATAGGCGGCGCACTGGATGCCTGGATGATGGTTCCCGGCTGGGAAAGGGGAATATCCACGCCAAAAGGTATGGATTGCAATCTTGAAAAGATGGTCATGCACCTGGATCATATCTGCCAGATCGCGGGCGATGCATTGCATGCGGGGATCGGATCGGACCTTGATGGGGCTTTCGGTAAGGAACAATGCCCTTATGATATCGACACCATTGCCGACCTGCAGAAGCTTCCGGCATTACTTTCCGCAAGGGGGTATGCCCCCACCGACATCAACAATATTATGCACGGAAACTGGGCGCGGTTTTTAAGAAAGGCCTGGAGTTAAGATATACAGCATGATTTTTTGCTTTTTCCCGTCTAAGGTTCTTTATGAAGAGATCCCTATTCCTGCTTACCGCGTTGGTGGCCTCGATGTCGCTGTCGGCACAACGAACGATCAAAGGAAAACTTACTGATTCTGAAACCCATAACCGCATCCGTGGCGCTTCTGTGAGCATCAAAAGCCAGCAGGATCAGACATTTTCGCGCTACTCCATATCAGACACTGCCGGTAATTTTATTTTTTCCAACCTTGATTCGGGCAAATACGAATTATTCATCAGCTATATTGGCTACAGGAATTATTCGCAGGTAATAAAAACGGACAGCGGCACTACCGACCTGGGAAATCTCGGGATCACCCGCATAGCGGGTATGCTCGATTCGGTAACGGTGCTGGGAAAAACGCCTATGGCAGAGCAAAAGGGCGATACGTTTCAACTCAATGCGAGCCAGTTTAAAGTAAATCCCGACGCAACTGTCGAAGACCTCGCGAAGAAAATGCCCGGCATTACCATACAAAACGGGCAGGTTACCGCGCACGGCGAAACAGTGCAGAAAGTGACCCTCGATGGACGCGATTTTTTTGGAGACGACGCTACGGCGGCACTTAAAAATCTTCCTGCCGAGATCGTGGATAAGATCCAGATATTCGACCGGCTGAGCGACCAGGCGCAATTTACCGGTTACGATGACGGTAACACGGTGAAAGCCATCAATATTGTCACCAAGGCCAATATGCGCAACGGGCAGTTTGGACGAGTGTTTGCCGGTTATGGAACCGATAACCGGTATCAGGCAGGCGGCAATACCACTATTTTAAAAGATAAAAGGAAAATATCGCTTGTCGGTAATTTCAATAATGTCAACACCCAGAATTTCTCCACTCAGGATCTGCTGGGCGTTACCAGTTCAGGCTCCCGGGGAGGCGGCGGCGGTCGTGGCGGGGGAGGCTATTCCGGCGGCGGATATGGCGGTGGCGGCGCCTCGAATTTTCTGGTGGGCCAGCAAAATGGAATTAACCGGACCACGGCAGCAGGGATAAATTATTCGGATAGCTGGGGACCAAAGATCAATTTCACCGGCAGTTATTTTTTCAACGATACACATAACAGTACCGATCAGCTGGTAAACAGGCACTATGTGCAGCCCGGCATTCCCAATTACACACAGACAACTGC
This sequence comes from Flavitalea sp., assembly GCA_044224935.1. Classification (GTDB taxonomy): domain Bacteria; phylum Bacteroidota; class Bacteroidia; order Chitinophagales; family Chitinophagaceae; genus Flavitalea. The sequence continues at coordinate 13,777 of JBGAJL010000084.1, read as the reverse complement.
ATCGAACGGTGACAATATTAATCATCGAGTGAGTATGCGCTTTGAATATAAGATAGATTCCGCTAACCAGCTCATCATCACGCCGAGCCTTAGCTTTCAGAGAAACAACTCATTTTCGATGGTGGGCACTACTATTTTCCGGGCCGACTCTACCAATGCAAGCAAAACAAATAATATTAACCGCAGCGACCGGAATGGTAATAACCTGAATAATTCAATAGTATACCGCCATGCATTTCCAAAAAGAGGAAGATCCTTTTCTGTAAATTTTCAGACGGGTTATAATAAAAAGGCCGGAAATGTTTATACCGATTTTTATGATACAACTTATTCAGGAACCGATTATACGGACTCCATTTCGCAGCGGCATACCAATCAGCTGAGCGATGGTTACCAGGTCTCGGCGAATTTTGTTTATACCGAACCACTTAGCAGGGCCTCGCAGTTGCAGGTAAATTATAATCCGTCCTACACTAAAAGCAAGGCCGACCAGGAAGCATTTGAGCTCGATGATAATTCAGGAAAATATAGTTTGTTCAATCCCAGTCTTTCAAACAAATTCAATAATAATACGAAAGGGCAGAATGCAGGGCTGGGATATCGGTTTAATACAAAAAGTACCCAGCTGAATATCGGTGTCAATTACCAGCATTCGGAGCTAAGCAGCGATCAGCAATTCCCGCGAACACTCAGCGTAAATAAATCATTTGACAATATTCTCCCGAATGCCATGTTCCGCTTCAAGCTGAACACAAGGAGCAATTTCAGGTTTTTGTACCGGGTAAATACGAATAATCCTTCGGTAACCCAACTGGCTGATATTTATGACTATACCAACCTGCCTTTCGTGGTGGCCGGTAATCCTAATCTTGAGCAGCAGCTCATGCAGTCGCTGAGCGGCAGATATACCTACACGAATTCGAATAGCAATACGCTTTTTGTGGGCAACGTGTTTATGCAAACGGCAAACAACTATATCACCAATGCTACCTACGTTCCGCTAAGTGATTCGGTATTGACCTCCGACCTGACACTGGCGGCAGGGCAGCAATTGACAAAGCCGGTAAACCTCAACGGTTATCTCAGCCTGCGCTCTTTTCTCACCTTTGCCATGCCCCTGAACTTTATTAAGTCGAATATTAATCTGAATGGTGGCGTTTCCTATCAGAAATTACCCGGTATTCTAAATAGCAGGAACAATATTTCAAGAAACTATACCTATTCTCTTGGAGCTGTAATAGGAAGTAATATCAGCCAGTATGTTGATTTTACCGTTAGCTACAATGCAAATATCAATACCGTTAAAAATGAATTGCAGCCCACGCTGAATAATCATTATTTTTCTCAATCGGCAGGCGTGCAATTTAATTTACTGGCGAAAAATGGCTGGTTCCTCCAAAACGATCTCACTAACCAGTTGTACAATGGCTTAAGTGCGGGCTTTAACCAGAATTATTTTTTATGGAATATGGCCGCTGGAAAGAAAATATTTAAAAAACAGCAGGGTGAATTAAAATTAAGTGTGTTTGACCTGCTAAAGCAGAACAGGAGCATTGTCAGGAACGTTACCGAAACGTATATTGAAGATGTGCAAAACCAGGTACTCAGGCAATATTTCATGCTCACATTTACCTACAATCTGCGCAACTTTGGTACAGCTGCGTCGCGAGGACCTGGTTCTGGCTTTGGCCCTGGCCGGGGCTTTGGTCCCGGGTTTGGACCGGCTGGTAATCACAGTATGAGAAACCTGTAACGGTTTTATTTCAACAAAGCCTAGTGCTTATTGACCCTGCTTATTATTTCTGCGAGCGGATCATCCGTTTTGCTTTTTATATCGGGAATAATGCCTTTCTGCTGCCATGTATTATGTTTGCCGGGCAGGCTGGGCGAGGCGGTTGAAACAGAAACATAGTTGTCGCTGTTAATTGCAAAGTACTCATTTTTGTTTGCTGCACCTGCGGAGCGCTCGCCGACAATCGTCGCTTTCTTATTTTGCTGAAGCACGTAAGCAAATGCCTCGGCAGCGGAAGCTGTTTTTTTATTGATGATAATATAAACCGGGTTGTCATATCTCTTTTCGTTCAGCCAGCTTACAGTAGAATCAATGGTGGTTGCTCTCTTGCGGGTTTTGAATTCGAGCAGCGGTGTTCCCGGTGGAAGAAAATAGGATTCGAGCACGGGACCGATGGCTGAGCCTCCCCCTTTGTTGTCACGCAGATCTATCACCAGCGCACGGGTATTTTTTATGTAGTCCATCGATTTTTTCACCACCGGCAGGCTCTCTTTTGTAATATTGATGGCGCTGATTCTCAGGTAACCGATGTTGCCGTCAAGCACTGTTGTTTCTGTAAATCCAAAGTTGGCCACCTGCTGTACTTCGCCGTTAATGTTACTGTTTCCATCGGAAGGCTGGTTAAGATTCTTTACCATCGCAGGATTATTTCTTACATATAAATGGGCGTCCTTACTGTATTCCTGCAATGATTTGGTAACCATCTCATCAAACTGCGCCCAGTTGTTCGCTTTGAAAAAGTCCCCTTCATGATAGCGCATCTGGATATATGATGCGATCTGCCCTCCTTTTTCGATATCGAAATAATAAACGGCTATATTGTTTGCAATCGACTGGATGGCGCCCTGCTTGTCTGCTTCAGCAATTTGCTGGGCGCCAGCAGGATGCAGGGATATTGCCGGCAGCCATAAGATGGCGGCGCGGAAAACGTTAGTCAGGTACATAAAACAATGTTTTCCTTTAAACTACGAAAACGATCGTATTATTTCCAAGCGTATTATGATGAATGAGATTTTGGGAGTGACGAATGGTATTAACATTTTGTTTTGAGAGAGAAAGCCTCACAATATGCGATAGACCCGTACGCTCAGGGGTGGTAGCCCCGGCTTATTTTGGGCGACAGTGTTGCCACGATCAGCGTTTTCCATCCAGCGGTCTTCCCTCGAATTAAGCAATAATTCGTAACCGGCCGGATCTGCTATCGGTAAATCAATCGTTTCTTCAGAGAGATTAAAGAGGCAGAGAATATTCTTTCTTTTTAGCATAAATCCTTTCTCACCGATCGTTTGCACGCGGATATGTTTCTTGTCATAATCTTTCAGGGCAGGGTATTTGTTTCGCAGCGCGATCAACTGCATGTGCCAGTTAAGCAGGATGTTATATTTTCCTGTTTTTCTCTTTTCCCAATTAATCCTGGAATCGATAAATGTCTTTTCAGCCTGCGGGTCGGGAAAATCTCCTTGATCAGTAAGGGCTTTAAAGTCTTTTGTCCGTCCGCCACGAACGGTTGTAACAAGGCGCTGGTCCGAGTAATCCACAAAAAAATAAAATGGATTATCCTCCCCGAATTCTTCTCCCATAAAAAGCATCGGGATATAAGGGGAGAGCAACACTGCCGCCGCAGCGATCTTTAATCTTTCAAAGCAGATGAGCACTGAAAGTCGTTCTCCCTTTACCCGGTTGCCGATCTGGTCGTGATTCTGGTTAAACGCGACAAATGTATCACCCGGCGTGTGTTTGGAAGAGGTCCCGAATTTTTTGTTCCGCGATTTCGTCCAGTCACCGCTTAAAACAAATCCATCAGTATAGGCTTTGGCGAGTTGTGTTATGGTTCCATAATCTTCATAGCGTGGCTTTCCGTTGGCATCGAGCAGCACATACAGTACATGATGAAAATCGTCCAGCCACTGCGCATCGAAGCCATAGCCTCCGTCATAGGGTGATTTGATTACGCGCGGACTGTTCAGGTCGCTTTCGGCGATAAGATGTAATTTTCTACCGCATTTTTTTTCGAAGCTGCGCACCTTGTCGTGTACAATCATCCAGAAGTTAACCGCACTGTTATCGTAAATCTCGTGAATGGCGTCGAAGCGCAGGCCGTCGAGATGAAACTTATCGAACCAGTATAGCGTATTGTTTGTAAAAAATTCTTTGACGCCATCTGACCAGGGCCCATCAAAATTCAATGCTTCACCCCAGGGCATCCTGTATTTGCCTGTGAAATAAGGGCCGAAGCGTGCGAAATAATTTCCTTCCGGGCCCAGGTGGTTATAAACCACATCCAGGAATACGGCAATGCCTTTCTGGTGGCAGGCATCAACGAATTTTTTTAGCCCCTGCGGCCCGCCGTAAGAGTTTTGCACAGCGTATGAATAGATACCATCATAACCCCAGTTGCGGTTGCCGGGAAACTGTGCCACCGGCATTAACTCGATAGCATTTATGCCTGTGTTGACCAGATCATCCAGCATGGGGATAATTGCTTCAAACGTGCCTTCTTTTGAAAAAGTTCCCACATGCAATTCGTATACTATCAGATCGCCGGTGGCGAGACCCTTCCATCCGGTATCGTTCCATTGATATTCATTATGATCAATAACAACAGAGTGCCCGTTGACCCCATCGGGCTGGTAGAAAGATGCGGGATCTGGGTATGCGCCTTCCTCATCGAGATAATACTTGTATTTTGATCCCGGTGAGATATTTGCCGCGCTGGCAGCGAAATACCCATATTCCTCCTTATGCATTTCTATTTTCCGGCCATCTTCAAAATGTACCGATACGTTCTTTTTTAATGGCGCCCATACCCGAAAAATGCATTGCCCGTTTCCTTTATACAATGCCCCTGCTCCTTTTTCCAGTTCATCTGCATGCATTGGTTATATATTTTATTTTAACTCGATAATTAATCCTTCATCACCATCCAGTTGTATGTTTCCGTTCACATAATTTCCTTCCATTTCGTGTGACGCGGATAATACAATCTGCCCTTCAAAATTTTCGTGCAGCGGCCTGAAATAGGCTGGCCCGTGCGTCAGGTTCAATAAGATCAGGAACCGCTTTTCTCCTTCGGCCTGCCGGATGTAGGAGAGAATCTTTGTGTCGCCGGTTACCGAACGGTAATAGCCGCTGTTAAGCGAGATTTCTTTTGCCCGCAATTCTATCAGCCTTTTATATAAATGCAACATAGAATAGGTATCGCTCTTCTCTAACTCCACATTTCTTCGTGGATAATTTTTATTCAGTCGCAGCCAGGGCCTGCCATCCGTGAACCCGGAATTGACGGTGCTATTCCATTGCATCGGTGTGCGTGCCGGATCGCGGCTTAGGTTTTTATCCGGCATATTTAATCCCTGGGGATCCTGCACTTCTTCAAACGGAATGGCCGTATCCTGCATACCGATTTCATCTCCATAATAGATAGTCGGCGTGCCACGGAGCGTTAATAGCAATATGGCTGCAATGCGCGCCTGCGCAAGCCCTACGCGGCTGGTTATTCTTGGCTGGTCGTGATTGCCCAGCACCCAGTTGGGCCAGCCTCCGGCCGGTAAAGCGCCTTCGTACTCATCTATCGCGGCGGCAATGGCAGGTGCGTGCCAGGGAACCGCAAGTAATAAAAAATTAAATGGAAGATGCGCTCCATTATTATTCCTGCCATAATAAGAAACGAGTTTATGAATCGGAAGATAGATTTCGCCGATCATCATTCTCTCATCGTATTCATCGAGCAGCGACCGCATTTTCTGAACAATCTCATGCACTTCGGGCTGATCGGTTGAATAAACCGGCAATAATTGTTCGTAGGTAGCCATATAAGGCTGATATTCCGGATTAGCCGGATTGTCCCTGAACAAACCGTCTTTAATCATATGCCACATTACATCTACCCTGAACCCATCCACGCCCTTGTCGAGCCAGAAACGCATTACGTTGAACATGGCTTGTTGCACCTCCATATTTCGCCAGTTGAGATCGGGTTGTTCCTTCAGGAAAGCATGATAATAATATTGTTGTGTTTTTTCATCCCATTCCCATGCGCTGCCGCCGAAAACACTGAGCCAGTTATTGGGCGGGCTCCCGTCTTCACGCCCATCTTTCCAGATATACCAATCTCTTTTTGGATTATCCTTCGATGAGGCGGATTCGATAAACCAGGGATGGCGGTTGGATGTATGGTTCGGAACGAGGTCCAGTATCAGTTTCATTTTGTTCCGGTGCACTTCATCCAGCAACGCGTCGAATTGCTGCATGGTTCCGAAAAGAGGATGGATGCCGGTGTAATCCGAAATATCATAGCCGAAGTCGGCCATCGGCGAAGGATATACAGGAGAAAGCCAGATTGCATTTATCTTCAGCCATTTTAAATAGCCAAGGCGATCGATAATGCCCTGCAGGTCGCCGGTGCCGTCTCCATTACTATCCTGGAACGAACGGGGATAGACCTGGTAAATGACACCATTCTGCCACCATTGATGGTTGACTGCTGGTTTCATAAATTTTTTTTAATGTCGTACTATTCACCCCAGGCGGTAACAACAAGATGCCTTTCACCGCCATGGTTACGGTGTTCACAGAGATAAATACCCTGCCAGGTACCGAGAGCAAACCGGCCCCTGGTAATGGGAACCGTTACAGAGCTGCCTAAAACAGAAGCTTTCAGGTGAGCCGGCATATCATCGGCCCCTTCGGAGTTATGCCGGTATTGAGGATCATTTTCGGGCACCGCCTTATTGAAATAGGTTTCAAAATCTTTTCTCACCGTTGGGTCTGCATTTTCGTTGATCGTCAGTGAGGCGGACGTGTGCTGAATAAATACCTGGCAGAGGCCGGTTCCCAGGGAGTGCATTGCCGCAAATGCATTTTCAATTTCTGCCGTGATCAGGTGAAATCCGCGGGGCCTTGCCTTCAATGTGATGTTTTGCTGGTAGATTTTCATGGCGCTCATTTCAGATATACGATAAAATTAAAGTATAATGCGGTATGAAGCTGCTGAAGGTTCTTTATGTACAGGTGATCATAGGCATTATCCTGGGCGTGTTTGCAGGTTGGCTATTTCCTTCCTTTGCGCCTGCGGCAAAGCTGATCAGCGATACATTTATCAATATGATCCGCATGGTGATTGCGCCCGTAATCTTTTTTACGATTGTATCGGGTATTGCAGGCGCCGGCGATTTGAAGAAAGTGGGAAGAGTAGGATTAAAAACATTGATCTATTTCGAGATCGTGACAACATTAGCGCTTGTAGTGGGGATTATTGTTGCCAATCTTGCAAAGCCCGGCGCAGGAGTGAACTTCACGCCGGCAGAAAGCAAACAGGTGGAAACTATTTCAGCGCAGGCGAATGACATGAACTGGGGTGAATTTTTCTCACATATAGTGCCGGCAAATATTGTTGATGCATTTGCGAAGGGAGAGATTCTGCAGATATTATTTTTCAGCGTATTATTTGCAATCGGCCTGAAACTGATGGGTAATGCCGGTAACGGGTTGCTGCTCACCTTCGAAAAAATTAATAAGGTATTGTTTAATATTCTCCACATTATTATGCGGCTTAGCCCTATCGGCGCATTTGGCGGTATGGCTTACACGATCGGTAAATTCGGATTTGGTACGCTGCTGGTCCTGGGAAAATTGCTGCTGACATTTTATCTGACCAGCATTTTATTCATATTCATTATACTTAACCTGGTTTGCCGGTATTTTAAAATTAATCTCTGGCGGCTGCTGGGCTATGTAAAAGAAGAAATCCTGATCGTGCTCGGAAGCAGCAGCAGTGAAGCGGCGCTTCCTTCGCTGATGGATAAACTGACCGACGCCGGTTGCGAAAAAGAAGTAGTGGGACTGGTGGTGCCGACGGGTTATAGTTTTAATCTCGACGGAACAACAATTTACCTGAGCATGTGTGTTATCTTCCTTGCGCAGGTTTTTAATATCGATCTTTCGCTGGGCCAGGAGCTTACCGTGATCGGTATTTTATTGCTCACCAGCAAGGGGGCGGCAGGTGTCACGGGAAGCGGTTTTATCGTGCTGGCATCCACGCTTGCCGCGGTTAAAGTAATTCCCGTTGAAGGGCTCGCATTATTGCTTGGCGTTGATCGGTTTATGAGCGAGGGAAGGGCCGTGATTAATTTTATGGGCAACAGCGTGGCAACGGTTATCATTGCCAAAAGTGAAAAAGCCATCGACCTGGAACGATACGACCTGATAGTAAATAAACGGGCGCAATCGTTAGAGTAGCTTCTTCAGGAACAATTTCAATATATTGTGGCACATCAAATCAAAAATAATGAGAGCATTAATTGTCGTGGCTTTTTCAATGTTTATTTTGTCATGCAACGAAAAGATTGCTGACATTTCGCAGGCGGCGCTGATTCCCAAACCGGTTTCAGCTATAAGCGCAGCGGGAACATTTAAACTGAGCAGTGCCACGGGTATTTCCCTGATGGATAATTCTCCGGAGCTGCAAGGCCTTGCTGTTTATCTTTCTGAAAAGATAAAGCCCGCCACCGGCTTTGACCTGAAGCCGTCTGCCGACGCTGCTTCCAGAATAAGAATAGGTCTCGGCGCTGAAAATCCGAAACTAGGCCGGGAGGGATATACGTTAAATATATCGGATACTACCGTTGAGCTTACTGCCAATACGTATGAAGGCGTTTTCCGTGGCATACAGACATTGTTGCAATTATTTCCCGCTGATATTGCCAAATCGACCGTGCAAAACAGGAACTGGGAAATTCCTGCCGGCTCGATCGTCGATTATCCGGCTTATTCGTATCGCGGATCCATGCTGGATGTTGCCCGCCACTTTTTTGGAGTGGACGATGTAAAAAAATACATCGATATGCTGGCCGCCTACAAAATCAATATCCTGCACCTGCATCTTTCCGACGACCAGGGCTGGCGTATTGAAATCAAATCATGGCCTAATCTTACCGTGCACGGAGGGAGCACCGAAGTGGGCGGAGGGAAGGGAGGATTTTATACCCAGGAAGAATATAAGGATATTGTTCAGTATGCTGCATCCAGGTATATCACGATCGTTCCCGAAATTGATATGCCGGGACATACGAATGCGGCGCTTTCTTCCTATGCAGAATTAAACTGTAACGATACCGCAACAAAATTGTACACGGGTATAGAAGTTGGTTTTAGCAGTCTTTGCATTAAAAAAGAACTGACATATAAATTTATCGATGATGTGGTGCGTGAATTGTCGGCAATTACGCCTGGTCCTTATTTTCACCTGGGCGGAGATGAGAGCCACGCCACTCCCAAAGATGATTATATCACATTTGTAAATAAGATACAGGCTATTCCGAAAAAATATGGTAAAAGAATGATCGGTTGGGAAGAAACTGCACAGGCCAATATCGATTCGTCGAATATCGTGCAATACTGGACCGATCCGAAATATGCAGCCGAGGCGGCAAGCAAAGGGGCGATGATGATTATCTCTCCTGCGTCAAAGGCTTATCTCGATCAGAAATACGATAGCACTACAAGGATCGGCCTCGAATGGGCCGCACGGATTGAAGTAGATAGCGCTTATATGTGGTCGTTAGCTAATTTTGTACCCGGCCTTGCTCAGAAAAATATCCTTGGCGTGGAGGCGCCATTATGGGCTGAAACCATAAAAACGCTTGACGACATTGAATACCTGGTGTTCCCCCGTCTCCCGGGAATCGCAGAAATCGGCTGGTCGCCTGAAGGAAACCGTTCCTGGGACGAATATAAAGTCCGCCTCGCGGAGCATGGGCCCCGTATGAAGGCAATGGGTATTGATTTTTATGAATCGAAAAAAGTAGACTGGAAGAAATAGAGTATTAATAGTTCTTTGTTTCTACCCGTTGTAATTCGGTCCAATCAAATTGTGCGGCATCAACAGGCGTGTTGGTGCCGTAATTATTTCCCTGCCTGTCCTGGTACACATGGTTATACATATCGGAAAGTTTAACGCGCTCACCTGTTTCCGAATTTTCATACTTTGCCTCGCCTCGCATCATATCGCTGAACGCCTCATTTCTTTTATCCATCGATTTGTTCCGCTCATTGTATGTTTCGGTAATTATTTTATTGGTATAGTCCTGGTAATCTTTCGCGATGGCCGCGTTTTTCCGGTCGATTTCAGCATTGGCAACATTTCCCTGGGTCACCAGTTGCTGGTTTTGTTTTGACCAGGCCGGATTAAAAACAACAGATTTACGCGCATGTGTCACCGCTTTGTAGGGTTCTTCCAGGTTGCCCCTGCTGAACGTAACACTGGGCAGCGCTTCCCAGTTATAATACGTTTCGCCGTTCATCTGTGTAGTGGTGAGGTTAATGATGCAATCTACCCGTACCTTCATCCCGTTGTTGGCAATGCCATCTACATAGGCGGTGCTGGCAACAGTATTTTGCTGCTGGATGGCAGGAAGATTTTTCTCTCCTGTAATATTAATTTGAATTCCCCTGCGCGCCAGTTGCGGCAATACCACCTTTTTCAGGTAATTAACCGGCGACACAGGAGCCATTTCGCCCTGTGTTCGTGGCATCGCCGCTCCATACGATGCCGCCATCTGCCGCATATTGCGCGCCATTGGGCCATCGGTAAAAAAATAAGGTGTCGCCGGAAGAAATTCTATTATATTGGTTCCATCGGGAGATACCAGTTTTATGTATACCTGGTTAATAGGAGTGGACCGGTTCCATAACCGGGTAAAGGATTGCTGCATTTTCCATCCTGTTGGGGTCTGCAAAGCAAAAGCTACCATATTATTAATTCCCGGGTCAATAACCCCGTGTAATTCATAAGGCGATTGTGAGGCTTTTTTTTCAGCAGCATTTTCGGCGCTGCTGTTTTCTGTGGCGCTGGCTGCGCCGGATATTTTTTTATCGGGTGCATTGCAGGAGCAGATCAACCCGGTTGCCAGCAGGGAAAAGAAGAACGGCTTCATTGACGATGAATTTAGGTGAGACGAAGTTATTTCTCCATTCGCAGAGCGACAATAATACTAATGGAGGATATTGCTCCGCAGACCCCTCAAAGAAAAGATTAAACTCTTCCCATAAAAGGATCGGTTTTGGAGTCTTTCCCGGTTTCTACCCGGCCCGCAAAGCGTTGTTCATAATCCTGTGCAGCAGGTTGCTTTACAGAAACATCATACCACCCAAATGATTTAGAAACGTCAACAGGCAGTCTTGCATTTCCTTTCACGATCAGCGTTTTTTTCTTCGCTTTATACGCGTTGTCGGTTATTTCAATATGCTGCGTTCCGGTGCAGTTTATTTGCAGAACCAGGTTTCCGGACGATTTATCATATTGTGCATTTACGGTGATCGCCGGATCATTTGCGTTGCCCCTGAATTCGCGATAGAAGCCATTCGGTCCGTATACCCGCAGGTGATAATTATTCTTTTCAAAATCACTCAATGCCCAGGAATCTTTTAATGTGTCGGTTCTGGACAGGGCGTAAGAGCGTACATGAACGGGCTCATTTTTATATATGCCCGGCGCATAGACCTGGAAAGGTGATCCTTCGGCCTTATCGCCTAATAGTTTATTTCCGCACTCCAGCGTCAGTTCGAATGATTTTTTATCTGCAGATAGTTTTCCATCGGCATATAATTCATAGGGCAATGCGTTCGAATTGCGAATGCCCTTTTCCTGGTTGGGGACAAAAGGAGAGTTCGCGGGATCGGCATTGGCTTTAGCAATCTCTTCAGTGGTTAACGCTTTAAAATTAGAAGGCGGATTTTTGAATTTCGCTTTATGAATGCTTTCAACAAACGGATCGTGCTCTACAAATTCGGGATTGTTTATTTTCTCTCCGTTATACGGCCTGAATACCGAGCTAAGGTCGCCGCACACCGTTCTTCGCCAGTCGGTGATGTTTTTATCCCTGATTTGTTTATTGAATTTTTTTGAAAGAAATGTTTCAAGGAATTGTAAAGAAGAGGTATGATCAAATACCTGCGAATTGACCCACCCGCCTCTTGTCCAGGGAGAAGCGATAACCATTGGCACGCGGAAGCCCAGGCCAATGGAACTGTCGCGCAGATCTTTCTGCTGTGATGATTGTTGCGTGGCGCCTTTTACATAATCTACATCTGTATTGATATTGGCCGATGTAAATCCTGTTCCCTTATCATCCGGGTCGGGAGCAGTGAAGGGAGGCACATGATCGAAGTAGCCATCGTTCTCATCGTAGGTAAGAATAAAAATCGTTTTCTTCCACACCTCCGGATTTTGGGTGAGGATATCCAGGGTTTCGCTGAGATACCAGGCCCCATACCAGGCAGCGGCAGGATGGTCTGAATAATTTTCAGGCGCTACGAGCCAGGAAACTGTGGGCAGGTTACCGCTTTTTACGTCTTCGCGGAACTGGTGAAACACATCGCCGGCCGGCACCATTACCTCGCGTTCAACGTCACCATCTTTGTATTTCAATGCAGAAAGTTTTCTGTAATTCGGATCGCCTTCATTGGTGGTAAATGCCCGGTTGTGAATGCTTTTTTCTCTATCGGTCATCTGTTGCGCCTTTTCACGCAGCCGTTTTCTTTCATTCTCATCTTTTACGTTTGCGATGAATTTTTCCGCAAGCATTTTATTATACTGGGTAAAATATTCAATGGGATTATCGCCGAAATTACCGAGCCATGAATCGGCTTCTTCTTCGAGATGCATTCCGTCACTGATCTCATTCTGATATATTTTCCAGGAAATGCCATGGTCTTCCAGGTGCTCGGGAAATGTTTTCCAGCTTACGTTGGTATCCTCGTCGCAATCGCCGTTCCACACGCGTGCCAGTGATTCGGGTTTGAGTTCCTCACGGATAGTGCCGGTCCAGAAATACAGGCGGTTCGGAGTGGTGCCGGTAAGAGAGGAGCAGAAATTCTGATCACATACCGTAAAAGCATCTGCGAGTGAATAATAAAATGGAATATCCTGCCGCTTATAGTAGCCCATTGTCAGCGGCATGTTGCGATAGTTTTTATCACCCGATTTCTTTGCATCGAGCCATCCGTCGAATTTGCCATTATTGCGCGCATCCGTCTGGTTTTCCCAGGAGTGGGGCAGCGAATGCATCCACGTGATCTTTGTATTTTTTATATCGAGGTGAAAAGGGGAAAAGGTTTGATTCTGTTTATTGGGCTGCAGCCAGACAAGGTTTTTATTGGGAAGGGTGATGGCCCGCGGGTCGTTGAAGCCGCGCACACCCTGCAGGGTGCCGTATGCATGATCAAAAGAACGGTTTTCCTGCATGAGGAAAACAATATGTTCGGCATCAAGATAGGTGCTGCCGGCTTCGGGATTTATCGCCATCGCTTTTGCTATTGAAGCGGGTAACACGTTTATCAGGCCCGTACCTGCCGACAGCATGGCTGCTTTTTTCAAAAATTCCCTTCTGTTGTCCATGGTTGTTAATTGAATGATGAAAATAAAAAAATCCTGAACCGGGCGATTCATTAAAGGAGACTTAAATATAAGATAATGTAGGATATTGCACGGAAATTAAAACAGGTGACAGATAGGAACAAGGTCCGGAACTCTCCCAATTTCAGGAGAGGTGCGTTTCAGAATCTTAGCCCCACTCCGGTAAAGGCGGAAAACAGCAGCTATGCCCGGATGATCATCGAGGCACTCCGGCGGCCAAAAACGGTGAAGCCTGCCGTGGCTTTACCTTCAGTTAAAACAGATATTTCGCGTTCCTCGGAAAAACCCGTGATCACCTGGTTTGGCCATTCCTCTTATCTTATTCGCGCAAACAATAAAAATATTCTTGTCGATCCCATTTTCAGCGGGCATGCTTCACCGATCCCGTGGATAGTGGAGGCATTTCCCGGCAGCGATAGCTATTCGGCAGAGGAATTTCCCGCAATAGATATCTTAATAATTACACATGATCATTATGATCACCTGGATACAAAAACCGTTCGTGCGCTGAAATCAAAAATCAAAGAGGTTTATACCGGCCTTGGCGTGAGTAATGAGATGAAATATATCGA